>NZ_CP018870.1:1200000-1500000 GCF_001941845.1 Streptomyces sp. TN58
CTTCTTCCCCGCCTTCGGGATCGACGAGGACCCGGTCACCGGCAGCGCCCACACCGCGCTGGCCCCGTTCTGGGCGCAGCGCCTGGGCCGCACCGAACTGACCGGCCTCCAGGGCGGCGCCCGGCGGGGGCTGGTACGGGTGACCCTGGCCGGCGACCGCACCCTGCTGGCCGGCCACGCCGTCACCGTCGTCGACGGGGAGCTCCTCACCGCGCCCTGACGCGGCGGGACGCACCGGGCAGAGCAGGCCGCGGGGTACGGGCGCCCCGCCGGGAGGCACGCCGGGTCAGTTCCCGGGACACGCCGGTCAGTTCCCGGGGCCGCTCCGCGCCCGGCGGGCCTTCCTCGACCGGGCCCTGGCGTCGGCCTTCGCCTCGGCCGCGGCGCGCCGCTTCCGCTCGTTCTCCCGCCAGGCGTCCGAGTCGATGCGCTTGCGGTAGATCTGCTCCGGCTCGGCCGCGCCCAGGTGGACCGTCCACAGCCACAACACGGCCGAGATCACGAAGAAGGTGACCGCCAGCCCCAGGTAGGAGCCGATCTCCTCGGACTCCGAGGCGCCCTCGTCGTGCAGGAAGCCCGGCACGCCGGAGACGAGGGCGTTCACCCACCACGCCAGCGCCGCGTTGAACAGGAGCAGCGCGATCCAGTACGCGACCCGCATGCTCTTCGCCGGCCCGGTCAGCTCGCCGAGCAGCAGCAGCCGCCGCAGCGAGACGGGGCCGGTCCGGTGCCGGCCGCCCGTGTCCGCCCGGGCGCGGCGCACCGACGCGTAGATGTCGTCCAGCCAGCGTGCCGGGGCCGGGTCGGGGACGGGTACACCGCTCGGGCCGTCGGCGGGGGCCAGCTCCTTGGCCTGGATCCAGCCCGTGATGAACTGGACCTCCAGCTGGGCCTTCTCCAGCCGTCTGCGGTAGTGGTGGTCGGCGCTGCGCGCCTCGCGGTGGTCACGGATGAGGAGGCTGGCCCCGCCCACCAGGCCGCTGACCACGGGCACCAGGAACGGGGCGAACGGTACCAGGGAGTCCATGACAGCCACCGAACGCGCCTCCTCACTTCCCCCAGCGTCGCACCGGTGCGGCCCGCGGCCACGCCCTGCGGGGCCGATCGGGTGCCACGTGCGTCACGGGGTCGGCAGCCAGCCCACCTTGCCCGCGAGGAGGGCGTACCCGCCGAAGGCGACGATGTCGAGCAGCGCGTGCGCGGCGACGAGCGGCCCGACCCGTCCCCAGCGGCGGTAGGCCAGCACGAAGACGACGCCCATCACCACGTTGCCGATGAATCCGCCGATGCCCTGGTAGAGGTGGTAGGAGCCGCGCAGCAGCGAGCTGGCGGCCAACGCCGCCATCGGTGACCAGCCCAGCTGGCCGAGCCTGCGCAGCAGGTAGGCCAGCACGATGACCTCTTCCACGACCGCGTTCTGGATCGCGGAGAGGATCAGCACGGGGAACTTCCACCACACGTCGGGCAGGGCCTCCGGCACCACCGTGAGGTTGAAGCCGGCGGCCCGGGTCCCCAGGTAGAAGGCCAGGCCCGCGCTCCCGATGCCCGCCGCGACGAGGGCCCCGCGGCCCAGGTCCCACAGCGGCCGGGTCCGGTCGAAGCCCAGCACCCGCAGCCCGGGGGCGCCCTCGCGGGTGAGCAGGTGCGCCACCAGCAGTACGGGGACCAGCGCGCTCGCGATGCCGAACAGCTGCCAGGCCAGGTCCAGCCACGGCCGGCCGGGGGCGTAGGAGCCGTTGAGGGTCGCCGCCTGGTCCTTCAGGCCGCCCGGCTTGGTCAGCGAGCCGACGAAGCTGATCAGGGCCGACAGCCCGCTCGCGCCCAGCGACAGGGCCAGGACGAGCAGCGTCTCGGTGCGCAGGAGACCCCGCCGCCCGTCCTGGCCCAGCTCCACGAACACCGGCTCCGGCTCAGCCCGCACGCCCCGACTCCCGTCCTGCCATCCCGTTGCGACCACCCCATACTGCCTCCTCGGCCGCGCGGGCGGATCACGGAGGCGGGCCACGGAGCACGGGGCGCGGGGTCACGGGGAGGGTGCCGGGCGCGGCACGGCGCCTCAGCGCGCGACGTGCACCGCGGCGTCCACCTCCTCCGCCAGTCCCACGGGCCAGGTGTGCACCGGGTCGCCCTTGTGCATGAGCTCGCTGTAGCGCCGGGTGGTCGCGGCCAGCGCCTCCTCGCGGCTCAGTCCCGCCGCCAGCGCCCGGTGGTAGGTGTCCACCTGCCACGTCGCGCCGTTCACACGCCGCCGGCAGCGCTCCTCGATGATGCCGAGGTAGTGGTCCCGGTCCGCGGGCTCGATGCCCCAGGCGTCCAGGCCCGCCGCCGCCATCGGAAGCAGTTCGTCCAGGACCAGCCGTACCGCCGGCACGCTGACCAGGCCGCCGGCCCGGCCCCGGCGCGGCCAGCGCAGGCGCGCGTCGATCCCGTACCGGCAGGCCGCGTCGAAGTTGGCCTCCGCCTCGGCGAAGGGCAGCCGGGTCCACACCGGGCGCGGCTCGTCGGCGAGGGTGCGGACGAGCCCGTAGTAGAAGGCGGCGTTCGCGACGACGTCGGTGACCGTCGGCCCGGCGGGCAGCACCCGGTTCTCCACCCGCAGGTGCGGCACCCCGTCCGCCACTCCGTACACGGGCCTGTTCCAGCGGTAGACGGTGCCGTTGTGCAGGACCAGCTCCTGAAGGCTCGGCACTCCACCGCCGGCCAGTACCCGCAGGGGCTCCTCCTCGTCGCATATCGGCAGCAGGGAGGGGAAGTAGCGGACGTTCTCGGCGAAGAGCTCGTAGGCCGAGTCCACCCACCGCTCGCCGAACCAGGTACGCGGCCGCACCCCCTGCGCTTGCAGCTCCGGCGGCCGGGTGTCGGTGGCCTGCGTGAACAGCGGCGGCCGCGACTCCCGCCACAGCTCGCGCCCGAAGAGGAAGGGCGAGTTGGCGCCGACGGCTATCTGTGCCGCGGTCACCGCCTGCGCCGCGTTCCACACGGCCGAGAAGCGGGCGGGCGTCACCTGGAGGTGCAGTTGTACGGAGGTGCAGGCGGCCTCGGGCACGATCGACCCGGACGTCCAGATCAGCCGCTCGACGCCGTCGATGTCGAGGGTGAAGTCCTCCCCGCGCATCATCAGGATCTGCTCGTTCAGCAGGGAGTAGCGGTCCACGGCCGAGAGGTTGCCGGGAACCAGGTCCGCGCGGGAGAGCGTCGGCAGGATCCCGATCATGACCACTCCGGCGTCGATCTCGGCGGCCTGCCGGTGGGCGTAGCCCAGGCCCGCGCTGAGTTCTTCGGCGAGCTGGTCGAATACGCGGCCGCCGAGCCGGTGCGGCAGCACGTTCACCTCCAGGTTGAACATTCCCAGTTCGGTCTGGAAATCAGGGCTGGCAATCCGCTCCAGCACCTGGGCATTCACCATTCGCGGCATCCCGTCGTTTCCCGCGAGATTCAACTCGATCTCCAGCCCCATCATGTTCTTGGGGCGATCGAACCTCTTCTCCGCCAGAAGTCGCTCCAGTCCCTCCAGACACTCGTGGAGTTTCCTTCGGTACCGCTGCCGATCGGACAGGTCGAATCCGCCCGCCACGACCTTCTCCCCCATGAAGCGTCCCTCCTTGAGTGGGCCTGCCCCCGGAGCACCCAGGCGCGCGTTACGGTCGATGATGCCCCGGCAGCGTGATCCATAACGCGGCGGGGGCGTGCGTGGCGAGGAGCGCGCGCCGGGTTGGCCGAAGGGCGCTTCGGCACATTCACCCGGCAAGTCCCTTCACGCAAATTCCCTGTGGCATTTGCCCGCCACTGGAAACGGGTGCTTTCCAGCCGAGCCCCCTTCCGGTAACCTCCGAGGTCAGCGCGGCATGTCCGCGCACATCCGGCATGAATGCCATGTCAGCGGGACCGGTAAGCCCCTTGTCGGCAATAGGCGGGACAGCTAGCCGAAACACTGCGTGAACACATGTCGTATAAACTCCGCAAACGAGGCAGAGAGTTGGCGCGCGGCCATTGCCCCTCGGCCCCCCTCTGGCCCCAGAATGCGACAGCGCCGTCCCGCACCTGCCCCCGATCCACAGGTCTCCCAAGTGAGAGGCGACCCACCATGCCGCTGCATGTCCCCCCGGCCCCCGCACCCGCCCTGCGCAGCGTCCTCGCGGCACTCGGCTCCCCCACCGCCGTGCATGAGGCGCACACTCCGTCCCTGCGCGCGCTCCAGGGGCAGCTGACCGCCGAACTCCCCCTTCCCGTCCATGTCCTGGACCGGCTGAACCTCTCGGACCTGGCGTCCGCCGGCCGGCCGCCCCGCACCCGGCTCGTCGGATGGCGGTTCCTGATCCGCAGCGGGGACCGCCACGTCGCGGCGGCGGACACCCGGCTGACGCCCGACGGCTGGGCCTTCTCCCACTTCTTCGAGGGCCCCTACGTGGGCGCCACCGAGCGTGCACTGCGCCAGGCCGAGGCGCTGGGCACCGGTTACCAGCCCCGGCTGCTCTCCGTACCGGAGCTCTACATGCTGACGCTGTGGCTGCACGGGGCGGTGGGCGCGGACGCCGCCGCCGGACTGCCCGCCGGGGAGGACCTGCTGATTCCGCTGGCTCCGGCCCCGCCCGGCATCGCCGCGTACCGGCCGCATCCGGTCTGCGAACTCCTGCCCGTGCTGACCCATCGGCTCACTCCCGCGACGGCGCCGGTCCCTCCGTCGCTGGCCGCGCCCGCCGCCTGACCCGGTTGACCCATTCGGCCTAGCCCACCCGGGCCACCTGCGAACCATCCGAAATGACAGGGGAGTTGGCCTGAACCGCCCGCACGAGTGATGCGTCATCACTCCATGAGGACAGCTGCCGGGAAATCCCTGCGAAGCGGCTGTCGTGGGGGAACACTGATGGCAAGCGCCCCGCTGCTGCGGGGATGACCCAGGGGGACGGCCATGAACCAGGTATCGAGCCGTAGCACACAGACCACACCGCAGCGAAAGAACGCATCCATGTGCCAGCACCAGCCAGCCTGCCCGTCTGCCGAATCCGCCGACCGGGAAGCCGCGCGCCCCGTGGCCAACCACCCGGAACAGGGCTGGAGCCTGCTGTGCAACGGCGTCCTGCTCTTCGAGGACACCGGTGAGCTGCTGCCGGACGGGCAGATCATCGCCCCGCACCGCCCGCTCGCGGCGGCGTAGGCGACGAAGCCCGTCGTACGACATGGCGAAGGGGCCGGTCCGGGAGGGTCTCCCGGACCGGCCCCTTCGTCGTCACGTCATACGACGGGCCTCAGAGGCGCAGCCGCCTCAGTTGTCGTACTCGTCCAGCGGCGGGCAGGAGCAGACCAGGTTGCGGTCGCCGAACGCACCGTCGATGCGGCGCACCGGCGGCCAGTACTTCTCCGCGGCGCTGACCCCGCCCGGGAAGACGGCCTCGTCGCGGGTGTAGGGGTGGTTCCACTCGCCGCCCAGCGCCGCCGCGGTGTGCGGGGCGTTGGCGAGGGGGTTGTCGTCGGCCGGCCATTCGCCGCCCGCGACCCGCTCGATCTCGGCGCGGATGGCGATCATCGCGTCGCAGAAGCGGTCGATCTCGGCGAGGTCCTCGGACTCCGTCGGCTCGATCATGAGCGTGCCGGCGACCGGGAAGGACATCGTCGGAGCGTGGAAGCCGTAGTCGATCAGGCGCTTGGCGATGTCGTCCACGCTGACGCCCGTGGTCTTCGACAGCGGGCGCAGGTCGATGATGCACTCGTGCGCGACCAGGTTGCCCGGGCCGGTGTAGAGCACCGGGTAGTGCGGCTCCAGGCGCTTGGCGATGTAGTTGGCGCCGAGCACCGCCACCTGGGTGGCGCGCTTGAGGCCTTCGCCGCCCATGAGGCGCACGTACGACCAGGAGATCGGCAGGATGCCGGCCGAACCCCACGGGGCGGCCGAGATCGGGCCGACGCCGGTCTCGGGGCCGGCGGTGGGCTGCAGCGGGTGGTTCGGCAGGTACGGGGCCAGGTGGGCCCGGACGCCGACCGGGCCGACGCCCGGACCGCCGCCGCCGTGCGGGATGCAGAAGGTCTTGTGCAGGTTCAGATGCGAGACGTCGCCGCCGAAGTGGCCCGGCTTGGCGAGTCCCACCAGGGCGTTGAGGTTGGCGCCGTCGACGTAGACCTGGCCGCCGGCCTCGTGGACCTGGGCGCAGATGTCGGCGACGTGCTCCTCGAACACACCGTGCGTGGAGGGGTAGGTGATCATCAGCACGGCGAGCTCGTCGCGGTACTGCTCGATCTTGGCGCGCAGGTCGTCCGCGTCCACCTCGCCGTCGTCGGCGGTCTTGACGACGACGACCTTCATACCGGCCATGACGGCGCTGGCGGCGTTGGTGCCGTGCGCGGAGGACGGGATGAGGCAGATGGTGCGCTGCTCGTCGCCGTTCGCACGGTGGTAGGCGCGCACGGCCAGCAGACCGGCGAGCTCACCCTGCGAGCCGGCGTTCGGCTGGATGGAGACCTTGTCGTAGCCGGTGACCTCGCAGAGTCGTTCCTCCAGCTCGTTGATGAGCGTGAGGTAGCCCTCTGCCTGCTCCACCGGGGCGAAGGGGTGCAGCTGGCCGAACTCGGGCCAGGTCACCGGCTCCATCTCGGTGGTCGCGTTGAGCTTCATGGTGCAGGAGCCCAGCGGGATCATGCCGCGGTCCAGCGCGTAGTCCTTGTCCGAGAGCTTGCGCAGGTAGCGCAGCATCGCGGTCTCGGAGCGGTGCTGGTGGAAGACGGGGTGCGTCAGGTAGGCGTCCGAGCGCAGCAGGCCCTCGGGGAGGGTGTCCGCGGTGGTCCCGTCGAGCGCCTCGATGTCCGCGGTGACGCCGAAGGCGGCCCAGACGGCCTCGATGTCGGCGCGCAGGGTGGTCTCGTCGCAGCTGATGGAGACGAGGTCGGCGTCGACCTGGTGCAGGTTGACCCCGCCCTCGCGGGCGGCGGCGACGACGTCGGCCGCGCGGCCGGGGACGCGGACCGTGATGGTGTCGAAGTAGGAGCCGTGTACGGTCTCCACCCCGCCGGCCCGCAGACCGGCCGCGAGCAGCGTGGCGTAGCGGTGGGTGCGGCCGGCGATCGTGCGCAGGCCGTCCGGGCCGTGGTAGACGGCGTACATGCCGGCCATGACGGCGAGCAGGACCTGCGCGGTGCAGATGTTGCTGGTGGCCTTCTCGCGGCGGATGTGCTGCTCGCGGGTCTGCAGCGCCAGGCGGTAGGCCTTGTTGCCGTCCGCGTCCACCGAGACGCCGACGAGCCGGCCGGGCAGCGAGCGGGCGTGCTTGTCCTGGACGGCCATGTAGCCGGCGTGCGGGCCGCCGAAGCCCATCGGGACGCCGAAGCGCTGGGTGGTGCCCACCGCGATGTCCGCGCCGAGGGCGCCGGGGGACTTCAGCAGGGTCAGGGCGAGCAGGTCGGCGGAGACGGTGACGATCGCGCCGAGCTCGTGCGCCTGGTCGATGACCGGCTTGATGTCCCGGACGGCGCCGGAGGCACCCGGGTACTGGATCAGGACGCCGTAGACGCCGCGCTCGGCGATGTCGGCGGGGATGCCGTCGGAGAGGTCCGCGACGACGACCTCGATGCCGATCGGCTCGGCGCGGGTCTCGATGACGGCGACGGTCTGCGGCAGGGCGTCGGCGTCGACGAGGAAGACGTTGCCCTTGACCTTGCCCACGCGGCGGGCCAGCGTCATGGCCTCGGCGGCCGCGGTGCCCTCGTCGAGGAGCGAGGCGCCCGAGGTCGGCAGGCCGGTGAGGTCGGCGACCACGGTCTGGAAGTTCAGCAGGGCTTCGAGGCGGCCCTGCGAGATCTCCGGCTGGTAGGGCGTGTACGCCGTGTACCAGGCCGGGTTCTCCATGACGTTGCGCAGGATCACCGGCGGGGTGAAGGTCCCGTAGTAGCCGAGGCCGATCATGGAGGTGAGGACCTGGTTGCGGTCGGCGAGCGAGCGCAGCTCGGCCAGCACCTCGGCCTCGGTCCGCGCCTCGGGCAGGTCGAGCGCGTCGGCGGTCTTGATCACATCCGGGACCGCGGCGGCGGTCAGTTCGTCCAGGGAGCCGTAGCCCACCTGGGCGAGCATCTTCGCCTGCGCCTCGGCATCCGGGCCGATGTGGCGCTGTTCGAAGGGGATGCCTCGCTCCAGCTGGGAGAGCGGAATGCGGTTGGCGGTCATGTACGGAGGCCTCCTGGTCGTATGACCTGCGAGGGGCACCACGGCGCGGGCACCCGGACGGCCTCCCCCTCTGTCATCTCAACCTGAGAGTTTCACCGGACGACGTCGCGGGGGTCTCCCGCGGGCAGTCCGGCTTTCACCGTCGGTGAGGGGAGGACCGGCACAGCGCGCCCGGTACCGCCCCTGCTTTCCAGAGTGGCCTCGTCCGTGCGGTACGTATGCCTGAGAGATTCCGGGGAGGATTTGCTCCTTCGGCGCCTCCGGCTTGCTCATTCGGAGGACTCTCCCGCACAGGGTCGACAGCCTTCATCCAGACTACCAGCGGGGTACAAGAGACTCCCCGAGTGGCCTCCTGTGGGGAAATGCACTTCTGTAGTCATTACGGAGCAGTTGCGACCATTTGGAGGGACCGTGCAGACCGACATCGATCCGCGCAGCCTGATCGGCCGCAAGGCGTTCGACCGTAACGGTGCCAAGATCGGCACCATCGACGAGGTCTACCTCGACGATGCCACGGGCGTCCCGGAATGGGCGGCCGTCCGCACCGGCCTGTTCAGCCGGGACGCCTTCGTCCCGCTGGAGCCGAGCGAGATGGTCGGCGACACCCTGCGGGTCCCCTTCGAACGCTCCCTCATCAAGGACGCACCGGACTTCGGCGTGGGCCGCCACCTCTCTCCCGAGCAGGAACTCCAGCTCTACCACCACTACGGCCTGGACACGACCCTGCCGTCCGACTTCCACCGCGACTTCGGCCGCCTCGCGGGCGACGAGGGCTGAGCCCCGGCCCCGGGCCGGCCTGCCTACGACGGCGACGGCTCCCCCACCAGCGGCAGCGGGTCGGACGGTTCCAGGTCGGGATCGTCCACCCGGAAGGTGCGCACCCGGCCGGGCTCCGAGCCGGGCTGCTCGAACCGCACGGTCACCCGCCCGACCCCGCTCCCCTGCACCCACCCCGGTCCGTACGAGACGTGCCGTACGTCGCTCCCGGCCGTCCAGCGCCGCTCCGGAGCCCCTTGCGCCCCTCCGGGCCGCTCCGGCCCCTCCGGCCCCTCCAGGGGCGCCGTGCCCCCGTCGGCGCCCTCGGGCTCCGCCGCCCCGGCCGTACCGCCTGTGCCGGGGGTGCCGGCCGCATGGCGGTCCTCGTCCGCCGCCTCCGGTGCGTACGACTGCGCGAACAGGTCCTCCTGCGTGTAGTCGGCGAGGCCCGTCACCCCCACACCCAGCAGCCGCACCCCGCCCGTGGTGTCCACGGCCTCCAGCAGCCGCGCGGCGGCCTCCCGCACCACCGCCGGATCGTCCGTGGGTCCGCGCAGGGTCTCGGACCGCGTCAGGGTGGAGAAGTCGTAGCGCCGCACCTTGAGCACGATCGTGCGGCCCGAGTGCCGGGAGCCCCGCAGCCGCTGCACGCACCGGTCGGCGAGCCGCTGCACCTCGCCGCGGATCCGCACGCGGTCGTGGAGGTCCACGTCGAAGGTGTCCTCGACCGACACCGACTTCGCGTCCCGCTCGGCGACCACCGGCCGGTCGTCGAGCCCCATGGCCATCCGGTACAGCCCCAGGCCGTGGGCGCGGCCGACCATCCGGACCAGCTCGTCCTCCCCGGCCTCCACCAGCTCCCCCACGGTGGTGATCCCGGCGCGGCGCAGGTGTTCCCCCGTGGCCGGCCCGACCCCGGGCAGGGTCCGTACGGACATCGGCGCGAGCAGTTCCCGCTCGGTGCCCGGCTCGATCAGCAGCAGCCCGGCCGGCTTGGCCTCCTCGGAGGCCACCTTGGCCAGCATCTTCGACCCGGCCAGTCCCACGGACCCGCTGAGTCCCGTGGCCGCCCGGATAGCGGCCCGCAGGCGCTCGCCCGCGGCCCGTGCGGAGTCCGAGGCGAAGGCCACGCCGCCCGCCTCCAGGTCCACGAAGGCCTCGTCCAGGCTGAGCGGCTCCACCAGCGGCGACAGTTCCCGCAGCATGCCCATCACGATGTCGCTGACCTGCCGGTAGAGCGTGAAGCGCGGGATCAGGTAGGCGCCGTTCGGGCAGAGCCTGCGCGCCTGGCCCATCGGCATCGCCGAGTGCACCCCGAACCGCCTGGCCTCGTACGAGGCGGTGGCGACGACCCCGCGCGGCCCGAGGCCGCCGACGATGACGGCCTTGCCGCGCAGGCTCGGCTTCGACGCCTGCTCGACGGAGGCGTAGAAGGCGTCCATGTCCAGGTGCAGGATGGTCGGAGCGGCTCTCACAGCTCCGATGCTGCCCTACCCCACTGACAAAGCCGTGGCCATGGCCGGGGTCCGCGCGGTCAGACGGCGCGGTTGCGGCGGGCCGCCAGCTCGTCGGTCGGGTTGTGCCCGACCAGGGTCTCGCCGGTGTCCACCCGCTCCCCGTGCAGCTGGGACAGCGCGCTCTCCACGTCGCGCCACACCACGCCCACGGCGATGCCGAAGACGCCCTGCCCGCCCTGGAGGAGGCTCACGACCTGGTCCGGCGAGGTGCACTCGTACACGCTGGCGCCGTCGCTCATGAGGGTCATCCGCTCAAGGTCCGCGAGCTCGCGGTCGTGGAGGTGCTGCACCGCGGTGCGGATGTTCTGCAGCGCCACACCGGTGTCCAGGAAGCGCTTGACGATCTTGAGGATCACGACGTCGCGGAAGCTGTAGAGCCGCTGCGTCCCCGATCCGTAGGCGGCGCGCACGCTGGGCTCCACCAGCCCGGTGCGCGCCCAGTAGTCGAGCTGCCGGTAGGTGATGCCGGCCGCGGCGCACGCCGTCGGACCGCGATAGCCGATCTGCTCGGGCGCCGGCTCCCCACCCACCGGCTGGACCGGCGTCGACTCCGGCTGACGCCGCGCGGACCCGACCCCACCACCGTGCAGCGGGTACGGCCCGGTCCCACTCCGTACGGGGGTGCCCCCGGTCGTACCGTCGCCCGTGATCCTCACGCCGACCCTCCGTCCTTGACCTGCCCACCTCGAAGGTAGGCAGTCACCAGGGGTGCGTCAACGATCGCCACACTCGGCACGCCGAGTGATAATCACCCTGAGAGTGGTTTCCCGTGTCCGTTCGCGGGGAAGGGGTGCTCGAATGGGCTCCGGAGCCACCGTGAATACCGCGGCCGGCACCTCACTGTGGGCCGGTGCCGAAGTCCTCGGGCGAGATCTGGTCGAGGAACTCGCGGAACTTCTCCACCTCGTCCTCCTGCTCGTCCGGGATGGCGATTCCGGCGTCGTCCAGGACGCCGTCACTGCCGTAGATCGGCGTACCCGTCCGCAGGGCGAGCGCTATGGCGTCCGACGGCCGCGCGCTCACCTCGACCCCGCTGGCGAAGACGAGCTCCGCGTAGAAGACGCCCTCCCGCAGATCCGTGATCCGGACCTCGGTGAGCTCCTCACCGACCGCCTCCAGCACGTCCTTGAAGAGGTCGTGCGTCAGCGGCCGGGCAGGCGCCATCCCCTGCTGGGCGAAGGCGATGGCCGTAGCCTCCCCCGGACCGATCCAGATGGGGAGGTACCGGTCGCCTCCCACTTCACGCAGGAGCACGATCGGTTGGTTGGAGGGCATTTCCACCCGGACACCCACAACGTCGAGCTCGTTCACACAGCAACCCTAGGACCTGCTCGGCAGGTTTGGGTAGTCGGGGCTCCACCCCGACCGGCACCGTCAGCGCAACCGGACGCCGAGAGCGGTCTGCACCAGGGCTTCGTGCAGCCTCACGGACAGCCCCGCGAGCTCCTTCACCGTGGCCTCGGCATGGGCCCTGGTCTGCGGGTTGCGGTGCCGGCGCAGGGGTGCCACGACCTGCTCCACCAGCCCCGCCTCGCGATCGGCCGCCGCCTTCATCGCGCGCAGGTGCCGCGGCTCCAGTCCGAAACGCCCCAGGTCGGCCACGAGCCGGGCGACCGTGACCGCGTCGGCGTCGAATCCGCCGCCCGGCGCCTCGGCGAGCAGCCCGTACGACTCCCACTCGACCAGCTGGCTTTCGTCCACGCCGAGGGCCGCGAGGAGCTCCGCCCGCCCCACACGGGCCGCGGGAGGCCGCTCCTGTCCCGCCTCACCGTGGACGGCGGCGGGACCGGCGGGATCGGACGGGTCGGCGGCGCCGCCCTGCGCCGCGGGCGCGGGGATGCGGATCTGCTCACCGCGTGCGAGCGCGTCGAGCTGCTCGCGGATGACCTTCAGCGGCAGGTAGTGATCACGCTGCAGGCGCAGGATCCGGGCGAGGCGCTCCACGTCCTCCGTACTGAACTTGCGGTATCCGGAAGGTGTGCGCCGGGGCTCGACCAGCCCCTCCGCCTCCAGGAATCGGATCTTAGAGATCGTGACTTCGGGGAACTCGTCACGCAGCGTGGTGAGCACCGTGCCGATGCTCACCAGCCGCCCGGCCGAGCCGGCGCAGCCGTTGCCGGCGCCGCCTGTCGGATTGCGCAGCATGGGACCTTCCCTCGGGTGCCCCCGGACCGGGTCCGGGGGAGGTCAGACGCCCCGCAGGCTCGCGTAGAAGACCAGCCGGTACTTGCCGATCTGCACCTCGTCGCCGTTGTGCAGGGCGACGGAGTCGATCGGCTCACGGTTGACGTACGTGCCGTTGAGGCTGCCGACATCGGCCACGGTGAAACCGCCGTCCTGGCTCCTGCGGAACTCGACATGGCGCCGGGAGACGGTGACGTCGTCCAGGAAGATGTCGCTCTGCGGGTGCCGGCCGGCCGTGGTCAGTTCGCCGTCCAGCAGGAAGCGGCTGCCGGAGTTGGGGCCGCGCCGCACGATGAGCAGGGCGGAACCGGGCGGAAGCGCCTCCACCGCGGCCTGGGCCTCGGGGGACAGCGAGGACGACGCGTGCGTCTGGCCCGACACCTCGGCCTCGTAGGCCTCCAGGCCCGAGATCGAGATGGTGGACGTGGTCTCCGAGGCACGCTCCGGCGTCAGGCCCGCCCGCAGCGGCGCTCCGCAGTTGGAGCAGAACCGGCTGGCCGCATCGCTGCGGTGTCCGCACCTGCTGCACACCTGCTCGGCCGACATGGACGGCTCCTCGCGCCGCGGCTGCCCCGCGGAGGCATTCGTGGCGTACGGGTCGGGGGCAAACCCTCCACCCGTACTTGAGGTTGATGGTTCACCGAAACCTATGCGGCCGGTACCGGCGGGGTCAACAGACGACGCGCCGGGGGCACCGGGAACCTCACCCGCACCGGCGACCTCGTCACGGAACAGCGGCCGGTCACCCTGCCCCTCCGCGCCGCCGGCGCGATGCCTGGCCGCGCCGCTCTCCTCGCGGCTCTTCTTGCCGAACAACTTCTCAAACAACTTCACGGGCGATTCCCCTTGACTGAAACAGACCCGCCCGTGGGGCAGGACGAACTCCGAATGCAGACACCTGCCGACCCGGACATTCTCACAACGTCCGTAACCACCAGACAGTTTCCACCACGCACCGCAACTTCGGTGCGGCGACCCCCCGCAGGCGTCGGCCCGCGTGTGCCGTTCCACCCTCCACTCCGCTTCATCCCGATGACGACCGAGCGTAGTCAGGCTGCTTCGCAGCCCGCAAGGCATCCACAACGATCTTCGCCGACCGTGTGACGGCGACCGTGGCCTGTTCCTTCTCCAACGTCTGGACGACACCGCCGGGGATGTTGAGCGCCGGCTCCAGGTCCTGCGGCTTCCCGATCACCTTGAACTCGTACGGTTGTGTGATCTTCTTCCCGTCGATTGCGACCCCGCCGTTCTCGTCCGAGAAGTACGAGCCCGCCACGATGCGCACCCCGTTGATCTGGATCGCCTCGGCCCCGGCGGCCCGCAGTTCCTGGAGGGTGTCCAGCAGCTGGTCGGACTGCACCTGCCCGGTGGGATCGGTGATCTTCAGCGTGATGCCCGGCCCCTGTGCCGCCACGGTACCGGCCAGGATGCCGAGTTGACGTTCCTTCTCCACGGTCTGCTTGCGGGCCTCCTCCGCCTGGTTGGAGCTGCTCTCCAGCTCCCGCCGCTGGTCCTCCAGCCGCTGCTTCTCGTCCTCCAGCCGCTTGGTCCGGCCGTCGAGCTCGTCGAGGATCCGTACGAGGTCCTCCTGCCGGGCTCCGCGCAGCGCGCTGGAGTCGCTGTTCGAGCGGACCTGGATGGCCAGCCCCAGCCCGAGGACGAACAGCAGCAGTGCGACGATCAGTTGGGCCCTGCTGACCCGCGGCGGCCACAGTCCGGCGGCGAGCCGCTGCCGGCCGGTCTCCTCGGCAGGAGGCGCGGCCTGTGCCTTTCCCTCTTCAAGAGGCTGTTCCGGGACGTTCGGTTCCTCGGGCGGGGTGTGGTTCGCGCTCATTCCCATCACGCCCGGAACACGTGCCGGCGGATGGCCGCGGCGTTGGAGAAGATCCGGATGCCGAGGACGACGACCACACCGGTGGACAGCTGCGAGCCGACGCCCAGCTTGTCGCCGAGGAAGACGATCAGCGCGGCCACGACGACGTTCGACAGGAAGGACACGACGAAGACCTTGTCCACGAAGATGCCGTCCAGCATGGCGCGCAGACCGCCGAACACCGCGTCCAGCGCCGCCACCACGGCGATGGGCAGATAAGGCTCCACCACGGCCGGTACTTCGGGCCGGACCAGAAGTCCGACCACCACTCCGGCCAAGAGGCCCAGTACCGCGATCACGATGCACCCTTCTGCTGCTCTGCTGCTGTGGCTGTTCGTACGATCAGGCTCGACGCCGGCGGCAGCCGGAGCTCGTCGGCCGCGGACAGGGTGTAGCGGATCCCGTAGCTCTCCTGCAGCACGCGCAGGTACTGGCCGTCCGCCGAGTCCTGGAAGGCCGGGCCGAGCCGCTTCTTGTCCCCCACCGCCAGCACTTCGTACGGCGGCACCAGCGGCCGGTTGTCGACCAGTATCGCGTCACCCGCGGCTCGGATCGCCGACAGCTCCGTCAGCCGCTGCCCGTTGATCGAGATCGCCTCGGCGCCGGACTGCCACAGCCCGTTCACGATCTTCTGCATGTCACGGTCGCGGAGCCGTCCGGTGTCCGAGAAGCCACTGCTCTCGCGCGGTTTTCCGCCGTCGCCCGTGGAGGAGCCCTTCGCGTCGTCCACGACCAGCTTGATCCCGGGCCCGCGGACCTCGGTGGCTCCGGACAGCATCGAGACCAGCTCGCCCTGGCTCCCGCCGGGCTGCTTGAGGGCGGCGCGCTGACGCGCGGCGACATCTGTGCGCAGCCGGTCGATGGTCTGCTCCAGGGCGTCCGCGCGCTCGTCCGCGCGCTGCACCCGGTCGATCAGTTCCTGGCGCTCCTTGGCGAGCACCGGCGCGTCCACGCGTGCCTCGGCCGCGCCGAGTGTGACGACCATGGCGGCGAGGACCAGGCCGGCGGCCAGTGCCAGCTTGGCCTTGAGGGTGCGCGGCAGGCCGGCCGTTCCGTCGGCCTCGCGCCGGGCCGACGCCTCGGCGTAGCCCTCGTCGAGGCTGTGGTCCATCACGTGGGTCAGCAGCGACATGGAGGCGTCCGGGCGCGTCGGCACGGAAGACGCCGGAGTCCGGTTGTGGGGCTGCTGCGACATGCCGCACATCGTCGCATGTCGGCGCCGCGCACATCCAATGCGTCCATCCGGTGGGCCGGGACGGTACCGCCGCGTCCCCGCCCACCGGATTTTCCGCCTGTGCCGGCCGCCTACGTCAGCGCGGCCGTGCCCTTCAGTGCCCGGCGCCGTCCACCACGGCGGCCCACTCGTCGAGCAGGGCCTGCGCGGAGGTGTCGTCGGGGCCTTCCGCCCACAGGTGCGTGACGGCCTCCGCCGGGTCGGGCAGGACCAGCGCCCACCGTCCGTCGGCCTCGACCACGCGCACCCCGTCGGTGGTGTCCACCTGCCGGTCTCCGGCCGCTTCCACGACCCGCCGCATGACGAGCCCCTTCACCGCCCACGGCGTCGGCACGTCCCGCTTGAGCACGTGTGCCCGCGGGATCCGGGCGTCGATCTGGCTCAGGGTGAGCTGGGTGCGCGCCACCAATCCGAGCAGCTGCACGAACGCCGCCGTGCCGTCGAAGACGCTGGCGAACTCCGGAACGATGAAGCCGCCCCGGCCGTCGCCGCCGAAGATGGTGTTCTCGGCCCGTCCGACCCGGGTCAGGTCGTCGGGCGAGGTCGTCGTCCACTCCACCTGCGTGCCGTGGTAGGCGGCCACCTGTTCGGCGACGCGTGTCGTGGTGACGGGGAGCGCCACCTTGCCGCTGCGCTTCTCCGCGGCCACCAGGTCGAGCATGACGAGCAGCGCCCGGTCGTCCTCGATGATCCGCCCGCGCTCGTCGACGAGGGAGATGCGCTCACCCACCGGGTCGAAGCGAACTCCGAAGGCCGCCCGCGCCGAGGCGACGATCTCGCCCAGCCGCACCAGGCCGGCCCGCCGGGACTCGGCGCTCTCCGTCGGCCTGGATTCGTCGAGACCGGGGTTGATCGTCAGGGCGTCCACGCCGAGCCGGCCCAGGAGGCTCGGCATGACGAGGCCGGCGCTGCCGTTGGTGGCGTCGACGACGACTTTGAGCCCGGCGTCGGCGACACCCGTGGTGTCCACCCGCCGCAGCAGCGAGCCGGTGTACGCGTCGAAGACGCTGCCGGGGAACTGGAGGTCGCCGATCTCGCCGGGGAACGCGCGCCGGTACTCCTGGCGCGCGTACACGCGGTCCAGCTTGCGCTGCTGTTGGAGGGAGAGGTCCGCACCGCGTTCGTCGAGGAACATGATGTCGACGGAGTCGGGCACTCCGGGCGAGGTCCGCAGGACGATCCCGCCGGCGCTGCCTCGCGCGGTCTGCTGCCGAGCCACGGGCAGCGGTACGTTCTCCAGGTCCCGTACGTTGATCGCGCTGGCCTGGAGTGCCGAGATCACGGCCCGTTTGAGGGCTCGGGCGCCGCGGGAGTGGTCGCGGGCCGTGGTGACGATCGCGCCCTTCTTCAGGGTGGTGGCGTAGGCGCCGGCCAGCCGGACGACGAGTTCGGGGGTGATCTCGACGTTGAGGATCCCGGAGACTCCGCGCGCGCCGAAGAGGTGGGCCTGTCCGCGGGATTCCCAGATGACGGAGGTGTTGACGAACGCGCCGGCCTCGATCGTCTTGAACGGGTAGACGCGTACGTTCCCCTGGACGATCGATTCCTCACCGACGAGGCACTCGTCGCCGATGACGGCTCCGTCCTCGATCCGTGCCGCGCGCATGATGTCGGTGTTCTTGCCGATGACGCAGCCGCGGAGGTTGCTGTGGGGGCCGATGTACACGTTGTCGTGGACGACGGCCCGGTGGAGGAAGGCGCCGCTCTTGACGACGACGTTGGACCCGACGACGGTGTGCTCGCGGATCTCGACACCGGCCTCGATCTTGGCGTAGTCCCCGATGTAGAGCGGGCCTCGCAGCACGGCGTCCGGGCTGACCTCGGCTCCTTCGGCGACCCATACGCCCGGCGAGATCTCGAAGCCGTCCATCTCGACCTCGACCTTGCCTTCGAGTACGTCGGCCTGTGCCTTGACGTAGCTCTCGTGGGTGCCCACGTCCTCCCAGTAGCCCTCGGCCACGTAGCCGTAGATGGGCCGGCCTTCCTTCATCAGCTGGGGGAAGACGTCGCTGGACCAGTCGACCGAGACGTCCGGGTCGACGTAGTCGAAGACCTCGGGTTCCATGACGTAGATGCCGGTGTTGACGGTGTCCGAGAACACCTGTCCCCAGGTCGGCTTCTCCAGGAAGCGCTCGACCTTGCCTTCCTCGTCCACGATGGTGATACCGAATTCCAGCGGATTCGGGACCCGGGTGAGGCACACCGTGACGAGTGCGCCCTTCTCCTTGTGGAAGCGGATGAGGTCGGTGAGGTCGAAGTCGGTCAGCGCATCGCCTGAAATGACGACGAAGGCGTCATCCTTCAAGGCCTCCTCGGCGTTCTTCACGCTGCCGGCGGTCCCGAGTGGCTTTTCCTCATTGGCATAGGTGAGCTCCATGCCGAGTTCTTCGCCGTCACCGAAGTAGTTCTTGACGAGTGACGCCAGGAATTGCACGGTGACCACGGTCTCGTTGAGCCCGTGCCGCTTGAGCAGCCTGAGCACGTGCTCCATGATCGGGCGGTTCGCCACCGGCAGGAGCGGCTTGGGCATGCTTGAGGTCATGGGACGAAGGCGGGTGCCCTCGCCACCGGCCATCACGACGGCCTTCATGTCGGAAGAGTCCTCCTTGAGAGATGACAGTCGTGCCGACTCCCACCCGCCTCGTTCGGCGACTTCGCGACTCCTCCGCGTCATCCGACGTCGGGCGGGCTCAATCGGCCGTGGCGTCAGCCTTCACCAGTCGGCGGACTTGAACCACGTATAGGATTCCTGCCCACCAATAGAGGGTTGTACCCCATCCGGCGAACGCCCATCCGAAAACTGACGCCAACCAGGCCAACCAGCCGCTTCCGTCACTGAGCAGGAGCAACGGGAAGGCGTACATCAGGTTGAAGGTCGCGGCCTTGCCGAGGAAGTTGACCTGCGGCGGCGGATATCCGTGGCGGCGCAGGATCCACACCATGACCAGCAGCATCAGCTCGCGTGCGAGGAGCGCTCCGGTGAGCCACAGCGGCAGGATCTCGCGATAGGTCAGACCGAACAGCGTCGACAGGATGTAGAGGCGGTCCGCGGCCGGATCCAGGAGCCGGCCGAGCCTGCTGATCTGATTCCAGCGCCGGGCGAGCTTCCCGTCGAGGTAGTCGCTGATCCCGCTGAGCATGAGGACGGCCAGGGCCCACCCGTCGTACTCGGCGAGGATCAGCCACAGGAACAGGGGCACGCCGGCGAGGCGAGCCATGCTCAGGATGTTGGGGATGGTGAAAATTCGGTCAGTCTGAACCCGAGTCTCCTGGACCTCCACCCGGGGGCCTCCACTGTGACGGTAGAAATGGTCGTTCGATGCCCCCTGACCCTACAGGAGACCGGACAGGTGTCCGGAACGCGGAAAAGCCCCGCACCGAACCCTGAACGGGCTGGTGCGGGGCTTTCCCACAATGATTGTTCGGCGGCGTCCTACTCTCCCACAGGGTCCCCCCTGCAGTACCATCGGCGCTGAAAGGCTTAGCTTCCGGGTTCGGAATGTAACCGGGCGTTTCCCTAACGCTATGACCACCGAAACACTATGAAATTCTGAACATGCTGGTGTTCTCACAGCCGTTCGTTATTTCAGAACTAACACAGTGGACGCGAGCAACTGAGGACAAGCCCTCGGCCTATTAGTACCAGTCAGCTCCACCCGTTACCGGGCTTCCACATCTGGCCTATCAACCCAGTCGTCTACTGGGAGCCTTACCCTCTCAAGGAGGTGGGAATACTCATCTTGAAGCAGGCTTCCCGCTTAGATGCTTTCAGCGGTTATCCCTCCCGAACGTAGCCAACCAGCCATGCCCTTGGCAGGACAACTGGCACACCAGAGGTTCGTCCGTCCCGGTCCTCTCGTACTAGGGACAGCCCTTCTCAATATTCCTACGCGCACAGCGGATAGGGACCGAACTGTCTCACGACGTTCTAAACCCAGCTCGCGTACCGCTTTAATGGGCGAACAGCCCAACCCTTGGGACCGACTCCAGCCCCAGGATGCGACGAGCCGACATCGAGGTGCCAAACCATCCCGTCGATATGGACTCTTGGGGAAGATCAGCCTGTTATCCCCGGGGTACCTTTTATCCGTTGAGCGACGGCGCTTCCACAAGCCACCGCCGGATCACTAGTCCCGACTTTCGTCCCTGCTCGACCCGTCGGTCTCACAGTCAAGCTCCCTTGTGCACTTACACTCAACACCTGATTGCCAACCAGGCTGAGGGAACCTTTGGGCGCCTCCGTTACCCTTTGGGAGGCAACCGCCCCAGTTAAACTACCCATCAGACACTGTCCCTGATCCGGATCACGGACCGAGGTTAGACATCCAGCACGACCAGAGTGGTATTTCAACGTCGACTCCACCCCAACTGGCGTTGGGGCTTCAAAGTCTCCCACCTATCCTACACAAGCCGAACCGAACACCAATATCAAACTGTAGTAAAGGTCCCGGGGTCTTTCCGTCCTGCTGCGCGAAACGAGCATCTTTACTCGTAGTGCAATTTCACCGGGCCTATGGTTGAGACAGTCGAGAAGTCGTTACGCCATTCGTGCAGGTCGGAACTTACCCGACAAGGAATTTCGCTACCTTAGGATGGTTATAGTTACCACCGCCGTTTACTGGCGCTTAAGTTCTCAGCTTCGCAACCCCGAAAGGTCACTAACCGGTCCCCTTAACGTTCCAGCACCGGGCAGGCGTCAGTCCGTATACATCGCCTTACGGCTTCGCACGGACCTGTGTTTTTAGTAAACAGTCGCTTCTCGCTGGTCTCTGCGGCCACCCCCAGCTCACGGAGTAAATCCGATCACCAGGAATGGCCCCCCTTCTCCCGAAGTTACGGGGGCATTTTGCCGAGTTCCTTAACCATAGTTCACCCGAACGCCTCGGTATTCTCTACCTGACCACCTGAGTCGGTTTAGGGTACGGGCCGCCATGAAACTCGCTAGAGGCTTTTCTCGACAGCATAGGATCATCCACTTCACCACAATCGGCTCGGCATCAGGTCTCAGCCTTGTATGAGGGACGGATTTGCCTACCCCTCGGCCTACACCCTTACCCCGGGACAACCACCGCCCGGGCTGGACTACCTTCCTGCGTCACCCCATCGCTTACCTACTACAAGTCTGGTTCGTCGGCTCCACCACTTCCCTTCACCCGAAGGATCCAGGACGGCTTCACGGACTTAGCATCGCCTGATTCGATATTGGGCGTTTCAAAGCGGGTACCGGAATATCAACCGGTTGTCCATCGACTACGCCTGTCGGCCTCGCCTTAGGTCCCGACTTACCCTGGGCAGATCAGCTTGACCCAGGAACCCTTAGTCAATCGGCGCACACGTTTCTCACGTGTGTATCGCTACTCATGCCTGCATTCTCACTCGTGAACCGTCCACAACTAGCTTCCGCTGCTGCTTCACCCGGCACACGACGCTCCCCTACCCATCACAGCCTCCGTTGGGAGTATTGCTGCAATGACACGACTTCGGCGGTACGCTTGAGCCCCGCTACATTGTCGGCGCGGAATCACTTGACCAGTGAGCTATTACGCACTCTTTCAAGGGTGGCTGCTTCTAAGCCAACCTCCTGGTTGTCTCTGCGACTCCACATCCTTTCCCACTTAGCGTACGCTTAGGGGCCTTAGTCGATGCTCTGGGCTGTTTCCCTCTCGACCATGGAGCTTATCCCCCACAGTCTCACTGCCGTGCTCTCACTTACCGGCATTCGGAGTTTGGCTAAGGTCAGTAACCCGGTAGGGCCCATCGCCTATCCAGTGCTCTACCTCCGGCAAGAAACACACGACGCTGCACCTAAATGCATTTCGGGGAGAACCAGCTATCACGGAGTTTGATTGGCCTTTCACCCCTAACCACAGGTCATCCCCCAGGTTTTCAACCCTGGTGGGTTCGGTCCTCCACGAAGTCTTACCTCCGCTTCAACCTGCCCATGGCTAGATCACTCCGCTTCGGGTCTAGAGCGTGCAACTCAATCGCCCTGTTCGGACTCGCTTTCGCTACGGCTTCCCCACACGGGTTAACCTCGCTACACACCGCTAACTCGCAGGCTCATTCTTCAAAAGGCACGCAGTCACGAGATACAGCAAGCTGCATCCGACGCTCCCACGGCTTGTAGGCACACGGTTTCAGGTACTATTTCACTCCGCTCCCGCGGTACTTTTCACCATTCCCTCACGGTACTATCCGCTATCGGTCACCAGGGAATATTTAGGCTTAGCGGGTGGTCCCGCCAGATTCACACGGGATTTCTCGGGCCCCGTGCTACTTGGGAGATGAGCAAGCAAGCCGCTGATGTTTCGTCTACGGGGGTCTTACCCTCTACGCCGGACCTTTCGCATGTCCTTCGACTACATCAACGGTTTCTGACTCGCCTCACAGCCGGCAGACTGTGAAAGCTCATTCCCACAACCCCGCATGCGCAACCCCTGCCGGGTATCACACGCATACGGTTTGGCCTCATCCGGTTTCGCTCGCCACTACTCCCGGAATCACGGTTGTTTTCTCTTCCTGAGGGTACTGAGATGTTTCACTTCCCCTCGTTCCCTCCACACTGCCTATGTGTTCAGCAGTGGGTGACAGCCCATGACGACTGCCGGGTTTCCCCATTCGGACACCCCCGGATCAAAGCTCAGTTGGCAGCTCCCCGGGGCCTATCGCGGCCTCTCACGTCCTTCATCGGTTCCTGGTGCCAAGGCATCCACCGTGCGCCCTTAAAAACTTGGCCACAGATGCTCGCGTCCACTGTGTAGTTCTCAAACAACGACCAGCCACCCATCACCCCACCAGACAACCTGGCGAGTTCACTGGGGCCGGCACTGAAGACATCAACCTCACGGCCGTACCTTCAGGACCCAACAACGTGCCAAGCACGATCACTTGAGATCTCGTCACGTTCCACGCCGAAGCAGTACTGGTGAAGGACTCTCATGACCGTGCCAACTAATCAACGTTCCACCCATGAGCTGACCGTGCAGAACGTTTGTCTGCAATCGGTACTGTGCTCCTTAGAAAGGAGGTGATCCAGCCGCACCTTCCGGTACGGCTACCTTGTTACGACTTCGTCCCAATCGCCAGTCCCACCTTCGACAGCTCCCTCCACAAGGGTTGGGCCACCGGCTTCGGGTGTTACCGACTTTCGTGACGTGACGGGCGGTGTGTACAAGGCCCGGGAACGTATTCACCGCAGCAATGCTGATCTGCGATTACTAGCGACTCCGACTTCATGGGGTCGAGTTGCAGACCCCAATCCGAACTGAGACCGGCTTTTTGAGATTCGCTCCACCTCACGGTATCGCAGCTCATTGTACCGGCCATTGTAGCACGTGTGCAGCCCAAGACATAAGGGGCATGATGACTTGACGTCGTCCCCACCTTCCTCCGAGTTGACCCCGGCGGTCTCCTGTGAGTCCCCATCACCCCGAAGGGCATGCTGGCAACACAGGACAAGGGTTGCGCTCGTTGCGGGACTTAACCCAACATCTCACGACACGAGCTGACGACAGCCATGCACCACCTGTATACCGACCACAAGGGGGGCACTATCTCTAATGCTTTCCGGTATATGTCAAGCCTTGGTAAGGTTCTTCGCGTTGCGTCGAATTAAGCCACATGCTCCGCCGCTTGTGCGGGCCCCCGTCAATTCCTTTGAGTTTTAGCCTTGCGGCCGTACTCCCCAGGCGGGGAACTTAATGCGTTAGCTGCGGCACCGACGACGTGGAATGTCGCCAACACCTAGTTCCCAACGTTTACGGCGTGGACTACCAGGGTATCTAATCCTGTTCGCTCCCCACGCTTTCGCTCCTCAGCGTCAGTAATGGCCCAGAGATCCGCCTTCGCCACCGGTGTTCCTCCTGATATCTGCGCATTTCACCGCTACACCAGGAATTCCGATCTCCCCTACCACACTCTAGCTAGCCCGTATCGAATGCAGACCCGAGGTTAAGCCTCGGGCTTTCACATCCGACGTGACAAGCCGCCTACGAGCTCTTTACGCCCAATAATTCCGGACAACGCTTGCGCCCTACGTATTACCGCGGCTGCTGGCACGTAGTTAGCCGGCGCTTCTTCTGCAGGTACCGTCACTTTCGCTTCTTCCCTACTGAAAGAGGTTTACAACCCGAAGGCCGTCATCCCTCACGCGGCGTCGCTGCATCAGGCTTTCGCCCATTGTGCAATATTCCCCACTGCTGCCTCCCGTAGGAGTCTGGGCCGTGTCTCAGTCCCAGTGTGGCCGGTCGCCCTCTCAGGCCGGCTACCCGTCGTCGCCTTGGTAGGCCATTACCCCACCAACAAGCTGATAGGCCGCGGGCTCATCCTTCACCGCCGGAGCTTTCCACCACGGAAGATGCCTTCCGCAGTCGTATCCGGTATTAGACCCCGTTTCCAGGGCTTGTCCCAGAGTGAAGGGCAGATTGCCCACGTGTTACTCACCCGTTCGCCACTAATCCACCCCGAAGGGCTTCATCGTTCGACTTGCATGTGTTAAGCACGCCGCCAGCGTTCGTCCTGAGCCAGGATCAAACTCTCCATGAATGTTTACCCGTGATCGGGTGCACACGCACGAAAGAGCGGGCGCATCATGTCGGAATAAGACCGACGCGCCACAACGTCCTCGCTGTGTTTGTCGCCTGCCAGTGCCCGAAGGCCCGACAGGACTTTTTCAAAGGAACCTCATCCACCGAAGTGGACGGGGTATCAACTTCTGGCGTTGATTTTTGGCACGCTGTTGAGTTCTCAAGGAACGGACGCTTCCTTCGTACTCACCCTCGCGGGTTTTCCTCCGGGCTTTCGTTCTGCTGTCTTGCGTTTCCGACTCTATCAGACTCTTTCGGGCCCGATTTCCTCGGTGCTTTCCAGGGTTCCCGCTTTCGCGTTTCCCTTTCCGGCGATTCCGACTCTATCAGCGAACTTCCCTCTCCCTGACCACTCGCCGCATTCCCGAATGGGCATACAAATGAGGGGTAGAGATCGAGGTCGAAGCTGAAGAGGAGGGTTCCCGTCCATCTGCCGTTCGCGAGATGTTCACGCGGGGCGTCCTGGCGGGAGTCACGACAGTACAGGCCGGGGGGTGCCCAAGCAAATCGATTCAGGCGTATGGTCTAGTCCACCGGTCTAGTCCACTAGTCTCCGTGCCGAAGGACCCCGTCCGGATCGGTACCTACATCGGACTAACCGCCACATCCAGTGACATATCCTTCTGAAGAGTACGCCGTTCGCAACAGGCTGTGACGGCGACACAAGAGCCCCACCCCTGGGAGGCCCCTCATGACCAGCGTGACGTCCCCACTCGCCGGGCGCGCCATCGGACTCGCGGCAGTACCGGACCCGGTGTTCTCCGGCGCGATGGTGGGACCGGGCACCGCCATCGATCCCGTGCGCGAGCCCTCGGAGGCGGTGTCCCCCGTCGACGGTGTGGTCGTGTCCCTCCACCCGCACGCCTACGTCGTCGTCGACGGCGAGGGCCACGGTGTGCTCACGCACCTCGGCATCGACACGGTCCAGCTCAACGGCGAGGGCTTCGAGCTGCTCGTGAACAAGGGCGACACCGTGACCCGCGGCCAGGCAGTCATCCGCTGGAACCCCGCTGCCGTCGAGGCCAACGGCAAGTCCCCGATCTGCCCCGTCGTGGCACTCGAAGCGACGGCCGAGTCCCTGTCCGGCGTCGTCGAGTCCGGCGACGTGAAGGCCGACGAGGTTCTCTTCAGCTGGCAGTGAGCCTTCCGCCCCGTAGGGGCGCGACGGACATCCACCGCGGCGGCCAGGGCCGCCGCTCAATCGGAGACGGGTGAAATGGAGACAACGCTGCGAGGCGTCGGCGTGAGCCACGGGGTGGCGATCGGCGAGGTGCGGCACATGGGTACGGCGGTCCTCGAACCGCCGGCCAGGCAGATCACCGCCGACGAGGCGGCGCGCGAACAGGGGCGCGCCCGCCAGGCCGTGAGCGCCGTGGCGGCCGACCTGATCGCGCGTGGCCAGCTGGCCGGTGGCGAGGCCCAGCACGTGCTGGAGGCCCAGGCGATGATCGCCGAGGACCCCGAGCTGATGGCGGACGTGGACCGGCGGATCGCCGTCGGCAGCACCGCCGAGCGCGGTGTGTACGACGCCTTCGCCGCCTACCGCGACCTGCTCGCGGGAGCCGGCGAGTACATGGCGGGGCGGGTGGCCGACCTGGACGACGTACGGAACCGGATCGTGGCGCGGCTGCTCGGCGTGCCGATGCCGGGCGTGCCCGACAGTGACGAGCCGTACGTGCTCATCGCGCGGGACCTGGCACCCGCTGACACGGCCCTGCTCGACCCGGCCCTCGTCCTCGGCTTCGTGACCGAGGAGGGCGGGCCGACCAGCCACAGCGCGATCCTCGCCCGGGCGCTGGGCGTGCCGGCGATCGTGGCCCTGCCGGGCGCCGGCGAGATCGCCGAGGGGACCGTGATCGCTGTGGACGGCAGCACGGGTGATCTGTTCGTCGACCCGTCCGCGCAGAAGCGGGCCGAGCTGGAGGCCGCGGCCGCCGAGCGCAAGGCGGCGCTGGCCGCCTCGTCGGGTCCCGGTGCGACCTCCGACGGTCACAAGGTGCCCCTGCTGGCCAACGTGGGCGGTCCTGCGGACGTGCCTGCGGCGGTCGAGGCCGGGGCCGAGGGTGTGGGCCTGTTCCGGACGGAGTTCCTGTTCCTGGACGACAGCAAGAAGGCTCCCTCCGAGGAGAAGCAGGTCGAGTCCTACCGCAAGGTGCTCGAAGCCTTCCCCGAAGGGCGTGTCGTGGTACGGGTGCTCGACGCGGGCGCCGACAAGCCGCTGGACTTCCTGACTCCGGCGGACGAGCCGAACCCGGCGCTGGGCGTGCGGGGGCTGCGCTCGCTCCTGGACCACCCCGAGGTGCTGCGGACGCAGCTCACCGCGCTGGCGAAGGCGGCCGAGGGCCTGCCGGTCCACCTTGAGGTCATGGCCCCGATGGTCGCCGACCGGGCCGACGCGAAGGCCTTCGCCGATGCCTGCCGCTCGGCGGGTCTGCAGGCGAAGTTCGGCGCGATGGTGGAGATCCCCTCCGCCGCGCTCCGCGCGCGGTCGATCCTGCGGGAGGTCGAGTTCCTGTCGCTGGGCACCAACGACCTCGCTCAGTACGCCTTCGCCGCCGACCGCCAGGTCGGCGCGGTGTCCCGGCTCCAGGACCCGTGGCAGCCCGCGCTGCTCGACCTGATCGCCATGGCGGCCGGGGCGGCGAAGGCCGAGGGCAAGAGCTGCGGTGTGTGTGGCGAGGCGGCCTCCGATCCGCTGCTGGCCTGTGTGCTGACCGGTCTGGGTGTCACCTCCCTGTCGATGGGTGCCGCGTCGATTCCCTACGTCCGGGCGACGCTCGCCAAGCACACGCTGGCGCAGTGTGAGCGTGCCGCGGCGGCGGCCCGTGCGGCGGACAGCGCCGAGGAGGCGCGCGTGGCCGCCCAGGCGGTGCTCTCCGGGGAGTAGCCGGACGGGTGTGTGGTGTGGATCGTGGGGCCCTCGCCGGCGGCGGGGGCCCCACGCTTTTCAGTGGTGTGGTCCGGGGGCGTCGACCTCGTAGCCGGGGCAGTACTCGACGCCCGGTTCGGGGGCGACGAGGTCTCCGGTGTCGGCGTCGGTGCAGTAGGCGTTGAAGACGGCGGCCGCCGAGAGGGCCGTGAGGCGGCCGCGGTCCAGGCGCCAGCCGTGGACCCGGTCGCGGTGGCCCTCGGTGGTGCTGCGCACGACCAGTCCGCCGGGACCGCCGAGGGCTAGGCCTGCGGCGAGTACCGCCACGAAGTCGAGGCTTTCACGGGCCTCGATGCGCGGCGGGGTGTCCGGGTCGCCGGTGGTGTCGGCGTGGAGGACGGCGACGAGCTGTTCGTCCTCGGTGGGGACGCTGCAGACGAAGTGGTGGTGGCCGGGGCCGGCGCCGGCCACGAGGCGTTGGAGGGTGTCGGCCGCGCGGTCGAAGGAGGCGTGGCCGATGTCCTCGCCGCAGTCCGCGCAGCGGCCCACACCGGCGAGGACGGCGGTGGCGTACTCCCAGGTGGCCTGGCGGACGGCTTCGTCGACGAGCAGCGGCACGATCTCGTCGACGGGCCGGCCGGTGTAGGGCAGGGCGGGGCCGCTGCCGGCGAGTTCGGCGGTGAAGCGGCTGCGGGCCTCGGACGTGTCCGGGTCCAGTCCGCGTTCCCCGCAGTACGCGGCGTACTCGTCGGGGTCGAAGAGCGCGACGGTGGTGTGGATGCCCCGGGCCGCGAAGGAGCGGAGCAGGCCGTCGACGTGGTGGAGGTAGTCGGCGTAGTCGGCCTGGCGGTCGAAGCCGAAGCTGCGGTAGCCGCACATGGCCGCGAAGTCCCCGGCGTCGGCCAGGAGGCCGACGATGCCGGGGACTTCGCGGCGCAGCGCGCGGCGCCGGTGGGTGCTGCGGGACCGGTGGGTACCGGTGTCGTTCTTGCGTGGCATGGCTGGCTCCCCCTGAGTGCGAACATTTGCTCACTCAGCGTAACCATGACCACTGACAGTGACCTCAGTCGCGGGTGCGGGTACGCGCCAGGTCCTCGTAGAAGCCGAGGAGGTCGATGTTGTCGACGGAGCCGGGGTTGACCGCCTTGGCCAGCGGCGTGCCCTGGAGGAGGCGCTTGACCGGGACTTCGATGCGCTTGCCGGTCAGGGTGTGCGGGATGGCCGGGACCTCGATGACCTCGTCGGGGACGTGGCGCGGGGAGAGTTCCTCGCGGATCGTCGCCTTGATCCGGGCGCGCAGGCCGTCGTCGAGGGCGGCACCGGGGGCGAGGTGGACGAAGAGCGGCATCCAGTAGCCGCCGTTCGGCTCCTCCAGGCCGATGACCAGGGACTCCTTGATCTCGGGAAGCCGCTCGACGGCCTCGTAGATGTCGGCGGAGCCCATCCGGACGCCCTGCCGGTTGAGGGTGGAGTCGGAGCGGCCGTGGATGATCACCGAGCCGTGGTCGGTGATCGTGATCCAGTCTCCGTGGCGCCAGACGCCGGGGAACATCTCGAAGTAGCTGTCGCGGTAGCGGCTGCCGTCGGGGTCGTTCCAGAAGTGGATCGGCATGGACGGCATGGGGTTGGCGACGACGAGTTCGCCGACCTCGCCGACGAGCGGCTTGCCCGAGGGGTCCCAGGACTGGAGGTCCGTGCCGAGGCAGGCCGCCTGGAGCTCGCCGATGTGCACGGGGAGGGTGGGTACGGCGCCCGCGAAGCAGCTGCAGACGTCGGTGCCGCCGCTGACGGAGGCGATCCACAGGTCTTCGGCGACCTCGTCGTGGAGCCAGCGGAAGCCGTCGGGCGGCAGCGGGGAGCCGGTGGTGGCCACGCACTTCACGGCGGAGAGGTCGAAGTCGCGGGACGGGTGGACCTCGGCCTTGCGGCAGGCCATGACGTAGGCGGCGGACGTGCCGTAGAGGGTGGCGCGGGTGCGTTCGGCGATGCGCCACTGGGCGCCCGTGTCCGGGTGGCCGGGGCTGCCGTCGTAGAGGACGACGGTGGTGCCGGTGAGGAGTCCGGAGACGAGGAAGTTCCACATCATCCAGCCGGTGGAGGTGTACCAGAAGAACCGGTCCTCCGGGCCGAGGTCGCAGTGCAGGCCGAGCTGCTTGAGGTGTTCGAGGAGGATGCCGCCCTGCGACTGGACGATGGCCTTGGGCAGGCCGGTCGTACCGGAGGAGTAGAGCACCCAGAGGGGGTGGTCGAAGGGCACCGGCTCGAAGACGGGCTCGGTGTCGGCGGCGGTGAGCGCGGACCATGCGAGGGCGCCGTCCGGCGCGGGCGTGCCGAGGAGCGGGATGTGGACGACGGCGCGCAGGGAGGGGAGCTCCGCGCGGAGTTCGGCGACGGCCTCGCGGCGGTCGTGCTCCTTTCCGCCGTAGCGGTAGCCGTCCACGGTGAACAGGACGACGGGCTCGACCTGTTGAAAGCGGTCGAGGACGCTGCGGGCGCCGAAGTCGGGTGCGCAGGAGGTCCACACGCCGCCGACCGCGGCGGTCGCGAGGAGGGCGACGGCCGCCTCGGGGATGTTGGGCAGGTAGCCGCTGACCCGGTCGCCGGGGCGTACGCCGAGGGCGCGCAGCTCGGCGGCGAGGGAGCCGACCTGGCGGCGGAGCTCGGCCCAGGTGACGGGGACGGCCTCGTGGGTCTCGTCGACGTACAGCAGGGCGGGGTCGTCGGCGCGGGCCGGGTCCTCGGCGGCGCGCAGCGCGTGCTCGGCGTAGTTGAGGGTGGCTCCGGGGAACCACCGGGCGCCGGGCATGGACCGGTCGGCGAGGACGGACTCGTACGGGGTGGTGAAGCGGACGTCGAACCACTCGGCGACGGCCTGCCAGAAGGTGTCGAGCTCGTCGACGGACCAGCGGTGCAGGGCGGGGTAGCCGCCTTCCGCCGGGGCTCCGAAGCGCGTCGCGGCCCAGGCCTGGAAGGCGGTGATCCGGGCCGCGGAGATCCGGTCGGGGCCCGGCGCCCAGAGGGGTTCCGGCTGGGTGGCTGAGGTCATGGGTCGGCTCCCGGTCAAGTCTGCGGCTCGCGCTTCGTGTGCGTACGGTGCCATCGCGCGGGGGGTGCGCGCGCGGCGGCTCACAGGGACGATGCCATGTGATCGACGGCTGCACCAGGGCGGACCTGGCCGGTCGGGTGACCGGCCGGGATGTCCGCCGCCGGCCGCCGGGCCCAAGGGCTGTCCCGTAGCCGGCGGGTGAACGGCCGTGGAACGCCCTGCCCTCGGCCGGGGCCCGGTGGCAGGGTGATCGGCATGGACGGTCGCGATCTGGTGCGTGCGGTGATGGACATCGGTACGGAGCGCGGTCGGCGCGCCTGGCTCTCGGCGTGGCGCCGGCGCCGTGCGGACGCGGTGGGGCTCCCGCGCCGGGGCGCGGAGCGGGCCCGGGTGCCGGGCCCGCTGGTCGGTACGGAGGCGCGGCCGGGCGGTGGGGTGCTGCGGTTCGCGCGCTCGGAGCTGCTGGTGCGGGTGCTGGCGGGCGGGGTGGTGTTCTGGTCCTGGGACGGGGCCGGGGCGGGCCCCTCGTACGCGGTGGTGGGGAGCGGGCCCGAGCCGGACCTGCGGGCCGTGCTGGAACCGGACACCGGTGGCGGCTGGCGGGTGGTGTCGGAGCGGGTGACGGTGGCGGTGTCCCGGCACGGGGCGGTGGAGGTGCGCACGCCGGGTGGGGCGGTGCTGCGGCGGGAGTCGCCGCCGCGGTGGTGGGAGCCGGTTCCCCTCGCCGGGGAGGCCGCGGACCGGGCCGGCTCCGCCGGGGGCCCGGTGCCGGCGGGCGGTGGCGTGGGCGGTGCCGCCTCCGGCGGGGACGGCCGCGGCCCGGACCGCACGGGTACGGGTGCGGGGCCGGGAGCGCTGCGAAGCGGAGCGGGAGCCGGCGCCGGTGCCGGTGTCCGAGACCGAGGAGGGGTCGGATTCGGCCGGCCGGAGGCCGGGGCGGACGGGGGCGGGGCGGACGGGGGCGGGGCCGGCACCGGGCGGGCGCGGTGGGTGGTGCGCAGTGAGGTGCCGGCGGACGCGCGGTTCTTTGGGCTCGGCGGGCGGGCCGCGGGACCGAGGCTGCGCGACGGGGTGTACCGGCTGTGGAACACGGATCCGAAGGGCGGCTTCGGGCCCGGCGTCGATCCGCTGTACCTCACCATGCCGGTGCAGATGGTCGTGGCGGACGCGGGGACCCACCTGGTGTTCCACGACAACTGCTGGGACGGCCGGGTGGTGCTCGGCGAGGGCGAGGAGGGCGCGGGGTCGGGGCCGGACCGGCCGGGGGTGAGCGAGCTGCGCATGGAGGGCGGGCCGCTGCGCTGCTGGGTGCTGGTGGGAACGCCGGCCCGGGTGCTCCAGGGCTGGTCGGGGCTGACGGGTTCGGCTGCGGTGCCGCCGGAGTGGGCGCTGGGGTACCAGCACGCGCGGTGGGGGTTCGGGAGCGCGGCGGAGGTACGGCGGGTGGTCGCCGGGTACGTGTCACGCGGGCTCGCGCTGTCGGCCGTACACCTGGACATCGACCACTACGACGGGCACCGGGTGTTCACGGTGGACGCGCAGCGGTTCCCCGATCTGCCGGGGCTGGCGCGGGAGTTGCGCGAGCAGGGGGTACGGCTGGTCTCGATCGTGGATCCGGCGGTCAAGGCGGGGGACGCACTGCACGCGGCCGGGTCGGCGGTGGGGCCGGCGGGCGCCTTCGTACGGGACGCGCGCGGCCGTGAGGTGCGCGGGGAGGTCTGGCCGGGCGAGTGCGCCTATCCGGACTTCACGGATCCGGCGGTGCGGGAGTGGTGGGGCGGGCTGTACGAGGAGCGGCTCGCGCAGGGCTTCGCGGGCTTCTGGCACGACATGAACGAGCCGGTGTCCTTCGCGGCGTTCGGGGACGCCACGCTGCCCCGGTCGGCGCGGCACGCGATGGACGGAGCGGGCGGCGATCACCGCGAGGGCCACAACGTCTACGCGCTGGGCATGGCGCGGGCCGGGTGGGAGGGGCTGGTCCGGCTGCGGCCCGGGGAGCGGCCGTTCCTGTTCTCCCGGTCGGGCTGGGCGGGGATGCAGCGGTACGGCGGCACCTGGTCCGGTGATGTGGAGACGAGCTGGGAGGGGCTGCGCGCGTCGCTGGCGCTGGTGCTGGGGCTGGGCCTGTGCGGGGTGCCGTACTCGGGGCCGGACGTGGGCGGGTTCGGCGGCTCGCCGACACCGGAGTTGTACCTGCGGTGGCTGCAGCTCGGTTCGTACCTGCCGCTGTTCCGCACGCATTCGGCGATCTGGGCCGGGCGGCGGGAGCCGTGGGGGTTCGGGCCGGAGGTGGAGGCGCACGCGCGGGTGGTGATGGCGGAACGGGAGCGGTTGCGGCCGTACTTCGTGACGCTGGCGCACATGGCACGGCGGACGGGCGCTCCGTACGTGCGGCCGGTGTGGTGGGGGGCGCCGGAGGACCGGCGGCTGCGGGACTGCGAGGACTCGTTTCTGCTGGGTGACGCGCTGCTGGTCGCGCCGGTGCTGGAGTGCGGGGCGGACCGGCGGGCGGTACGGCTGCCGCGCGGCCGGTGGTACGACACCGCGACGGGGGCGGCGTACGAGGGGCCCGGGCAGATCCTGTTGGACGCACCGCGGGGCCGGATCCCGGTGTTGGCGCGGGCGGGTGCGGTGCTGCCGGTGCGGGCCGGGGCGGCGCCGTCGCCGGCCCCTGGGGATGGTGGCGGGGACCGGGACGGGGTGGAGCTTGAGGTCTGGGCGCCGGCGCGGGGCCGCGAGGGCGGCGGGGTGGTGGTCCGGGACCCGGGGCCGGGCTTCGGGGCGGGCGTGGTCGAGCGGTACACCTCGCGGTGGGCCGGCGGGGCGGTGGTGGTGGAGGACGAGGCGGGGGCGCCGGTGGAGGGCGTGGTGGTGCGGGGGCTGTAGCGGGGCGGTGCGGGCGGGTGTGGGTGCGGCTTCGGGAACGGGGCTCCGCCCCGGGCCCCGCGCCTCGAACGCCGGCGGGGCTGAGAGTGGCCCCGCGCCTCGCAAGCGAACCGGTCTGACAGTGGCCCCCGCGCTCCGAAGGTGGGGGGCTGAAGCGGCCGGGGTGGGGGCTAGGGCCTGTATCGAGTTGCCCCGCGGCGTCGCGGGGCAACTCGATACAGGCCCTAGTGCTGTGGCCGGAGAGGTTTGCCGGGACACGGTGTCCGGTGTGGTGCATCGCAACGCGGAGGGCCACGGCTCGTACCGGACGTACGTGCGTGGTCCGACAACGGGGCGAGGCGCCGTGCCGGGCGCCGCGACCCGGCAACATTCCCGGCCACAGCACTGGGTCAGGCGTATTGTCCCGCGAACCAGGAGGCGGCCGCGCGGGTGTGGAGGGGGAAGGCCAGCTCCGCGGGGGTGCGCAGGACGTGCCAGCCCGTGGTCTCGTCCGTCGGCTTGGAGGCCGGGAGGGTGTCCGCGTGACGGGGCGGGAGGAGGCCGAAGAGGAGGAGGTGCCCGGCCGGGGAGCTGAGGGCGTCGGCCAGGGTGACGTCCGCGGCGGGGGCGGTGATGCCTGTCTCCTCGCGCAGTTCGCGGACGACGGCGTCGCGCCAGTCCTCGCCGAAGTCGATGAAGCCGCCGGGGAGGGCGATGCCGCCGAGGGCCGGTTCGATCGTCCTGGTGATGACCACGAGGCCGGTGCCGTCGGCGTCCTCGACGGGGAGGAGGGTGACGGCCACCGGGAGGGGGTTGCGGTAGGCGGTGGCTTCGCACGCGGGGCAGGTGCGGGGCCAGGTGGTCGTACCGTATGGCGCTCCGCAGGTGGAGCAGTGCGAGTCCCTCAGGTGTTCCGGCATGCCGTGATGGTATGCCAAGGGGTATGCGGACGACGGCTGTTGTGGGTGTGGTCGGGGTGCTGGCGGGCGGGGCGGCCGCGCCGCCCGGGTTCACGGCGCCCGGGTTCACGGCGCGCGGATACACGGCGCCCGGGTTCACGGCGCTGCGGGAGGTGGATCCGAGCATCGGACAGGACATGCGGTACGCGGGGGCGCGGAACTTCACCGGCGGCGTGGTCGACGGTTACGCGGAGCCGGAGTGCCTGCTGGCGCGGCCGGCCGCGGAGGCGCTGCGGCGGGCGCAGCGGGTGCTGCTGCGGCGGGGCTATTCGCTGCGGGTCTACGACTGCTACCGGCCGCAGCGGGCGGTCGACCGGTTCGTGCGGTGGGCCCGGGAGGAGGAGGGTCCGGACGACCTGGCACGGAAGGCGGAGTTCTATCCGCGGGTGGAGCGCAGCCGGCTCATCCCCGAGGGGTACATCGCGGAGAGGTCCGGACACAGCCGTGGGAGCACCGTCGATGTGACCCTGGTGGAACTTCCCGGCGGGGAGGTCGACATGGGGACCGCGTTCGACTTCTTCGATCCGCTGTCGCACACGGACGATCCGCGGGTGACGGGGGCCGCACGCGCGAACCGGCAGTTGCTGAAGCGGGTGCTCGGCGGGGAAGGGTTCGTGAACCTCCCCGAGGAGTGGTGGCATTTCACGTACAAGCCGGAGGCGTACCCGGACACGTATTTCGACTTCCCCGTCGCTGTCGCGGAGGTCCGCCCGTGAGTACCTTTCCCGCATGACCTTCAGCTCGTACGAGGAATTCTGGCCTTACTACGTCGCGATGCACTCCCGCGCCGCCACCCGCTGGGTCCATCTCGCCGGCACGCTCACCGGCCTGGCGCTGACCGCGTACGGGGTGGCGCGCGGCCGGAGGCGGTGGCTCGTCGCCCTCCCCCTCGTCGGGTACGGGACCGCCTGGCCGGCGCACTTCCTGATCGAGGGGAACAATCCGGCCACCTTCGGACATCCGGGGTGGTCGCTGCGCGGGGACGCTCAGATGATCCGGATGATGCTGGCCGGGCGGGATGCGGAGCTGGACGAGATCGCCCGGAAGTGGCTCGCCGAGAACCGGTGACCCGGCCGGGCGGCCGTGGCAGACTCCTGCCTTCTGACGATGCGTCAGCTCTTCGGCATGGGAGGGGTCTTGGCACGCACACGCACACCTGTCGTAAGCGGGTGGTTCACCGAGAACGCGCCGGACGGGGGCGGCTTCCGGCTGCTCGGCACCCGGTGCACCGCCTGTACGGCGGTGTTCTTCCCCCGCGAGGACGCCTTCTGCCGCAACCCGGAGTGCCCGGGCGGCGGGGAGCTGGCCGAAGTGCCGCTGTCCCCGCGGGGCCGGGTCTGGTCCTACACCGACGGGCGCTACCGGCCGCCCGCCCCGTACGTGTCCGACCCGGCCGCGCGCTGGGAGCCGTACACCCTGGTCGCGGTCGAGCTGGAAGCGGAGGGGATGGTCGTGCTGGGGCAGGCCGCGCCCGGGGTCGGGGTCGCCGACCTGGCGGTCGGCATGGAGGTCGAGGTGGTGGGCGGCGTGCTGAACGAGGATGCCGGGACCGTCTGGACCACCTGGCTCTTCCAGCCGGTGGGAGCGGGCGCGTGAGCGCCGACGTCGCCGTCCTGGGGGCCGGCATGCACCCGTGGGGCAAATGGGGGCGCAGCTTCGTCGAGTACGGGCGTATCGCGGCGCGGGCGGCCCTCGCGGACGCCGGCCTGGACTGGACGGACGTGGGGTCGCTCGTCGGCGCCGACACCGTGCGCTGCGGGTACCCGGGCTACGTGGCCGGAGCCACCTTCGCCCGCGCCCTCGGCTGGCAGGGCGCCCGGGTGACCAGCGTGTACGCGGCGTGCGCCTCCGGCGCCCAGGCGATCGGGGCGGCCCGCGCGCAGATCCTGGCGGGTCTGGCCGAGGTGGTGCTCGTGGTCGGCGCGGACGCCGCGCCCAAGGGGTTCTTCGCGCCGGCGGGAGGCGACCGGCCGGATGATCCGGACTGGTTGCGGTTCCGTGTGCTGGGTGCGACCAACCCGGCGTACTTCGCGCTCTACGCCCGGCGCCGGATGGCCGTCCACGGGGACACGCTGGAGGATTTCGCCCGGGTCAAGGTGAAGAACGCGGCGGCCGGCCGGCTGAACCCGCACGCCCGCTACCGCAAGGCGGTCACCGCCGCCGAGGTCGCCGCCTCGGCGGTGGTCGCCGATCCGCTCCGGCTGCTGGACATCTGCGCGACCTCCGACGGGGGCGCCGCGCTGGTGCTCACCAGCATGGACTTCGCGCGCTCGCGCGGGGTGGCCGACCCGGTACGGATCCGGGCCGTGTCCACGGTGACGCCCACCTATCCGCGGACGGTGCTGGACCTGCCGGACATCGCCACCGACTCGACGACGGCCGTGCGGGCGACCGGCGTGCGGGCCGCGGGTTCGTTCCGCTCCTCGATCGCGCGCGCCGCGTACGAGGAGGCCGGGCTCGGGCCGGAGGACCTCTCGCTCGCCGAGGTGTACGACCTGTCCACCGCCCTGGAACTGGAGTGGTACGAGGACATCGGGCTGTGCGCCGAGGGTGAGGGGGCGAAGCTGCTGCGGGAGGGGGCGACGGCTCTGGGCGGGCGGATCCCCGTGAACACCAGTGGCGGGCTGGCGTCCTTCGGGGAGGCGGTGCCCGCCCAGGCCATCGCCCAGGTGTGCGAGCTGACGTGGCAGTTGCGCGGTACGGCCGGGGAGCGGCAGGTGCCCGGCGCGCGGGTGGGGATCACCGCCAACCAGGGGCTGTTCGGGCACGGGTCGGCCGTGGTCGCCGTGCGCTGAACGGCTCGTGTCGTCCTGGCGCTTGACGGTCCCCGGCGGCGGGTTCACACTCGCTCCACAGTCCCGCACCGCTTCGGGGCCGACGCGACCCCCCGTGAGAGCTGCGGCCCGTACCCCAGTCGGCGGGGGTACGGGCCGCGCCCATGCCGGTCGGCGGGCGGACCCGCCCGGTTCAGGCTCCCGCGGACAGGCTCCGGCGCCGTTCGCGGGCCAGGGACATGGCGTGTTCCACGACCCCCACCAGCACGTCCTTCACGGACTCGCGGTCCCGTGCGTCGCACAGCAGCACCGGGACCCCGGGGTCGAGGTCGAGCGCGTTGCGTACGGTCACCACGGGGTGGCGGTCCGCGCCGTCGAAGCAGTTGACCGCGACGACGAACGGGATCTCGCGGCGCTCGAAGTAGTCGACCGCCGCGAAGCAGTCGGACAGCCTGCGGGTGTCGGCCAGGACCACGGCACCGAGCGAGCCCTGGGCCAGCTCGTCCCACAGGAACCAGAACCGGTCCTGCCCGGGCGTGCCGAACAGGTACAGCACCAGGTCCTCGCGGAGCGTGATGCGCCCGAAGTCCATGGCCACGGTCGTGGTGCTCTTGCCCTCCACTCCCCCGGTGTCGTCGACGCCGACGCCGGGCTCGGAGAGCCGTTCCTCGGTCCGGAGCGGTCTGATCTCGCTGACCGCGCTGACCAGGGTGGTCTTGCCCACCCCGAAGCCGCCCGCGACCAGGATCTTCAAGGTCAGCGGCTCGACCGGCGACACCGCGTGCATGGCACCGGTGCGGCTAAAGCGCCCGAAGGCCATCGATCACCTCACGCAGAATGGATTCATCGGGCAGTTCTGCCGGGGGTACCGGCCTGGTCACGTGGACCAGTTCCTCGTCGACCAGGTCGCCGATGAGGACGCGGACGACCCCGACCGCGAGGTCGAGGTCGGCCGCGAGTTCGGCGACCGACTGGGGCCGTTCCCGGCACAGCCCGAGGATGTGGGCGTGTTCCGGGGAGAGGGTCATGTCCCAGACCGGATCGTCGGCCGCCGGTTCGGCGACGACGAGTGCGATCAGGTCGAGGCGGTGCTGGCCGGCGTGGCTGGTCCGGCCGCGGGTCATGGCGTAGGGGCGTACGACGGGACCCGCGTCGTCGTCGAACCAGTGCGCGTGGTCTGCGGCGGACGGGTCGAAGGGCATGCCGGCGGGAGTGTCGGCGAGATGGTCCTGGCCTGGGTCGCTCATGCCTTCCGACTCACCCTCCGGCTGGCAGCCCGGTGCGTGGGGCGGTCGCCAGGTGGTCCCCCACCCGCTTCACCATCAGCGTCATCTCGTACGCGACCTGGCCCACGTCGGAGTCGGCGTCGGCGAGGACGGCGAGGCAGCTGCCGTCGCCGGCGGCCATGACGAAGAGGAAGGCCTCGTCCAGCTCGACGACGGTCTGGCGGACCCGGCCGGAGTCGAAGTGCCGGCCGACGCCCTTGGCCAGGCTGTGGAACCCGGACGCGACCGCCGCCAGGTGCTCGCTGTCCTCCCGGGTCAGGTCCTTGGAGCTGCCCGTGGGCAGGCCGTCGCCGGAGAGGACCACCGCTTTGCGGATGGACCCGACCCGGTCGACGAGCTCGTCGAGGAGCCAGTTGAGCGGGCCGGAGCCGCGGCCCCTGGTGTCGTTGCCGGTCTGCGGTGCGGTCATCGACCGTCCCCTTCGTTCTCGTTCGCGGGACCGCCGGCGGGGAGTGTGCCCGTCTCGGTCTCGGACTGCTGCTGTGCGTGCCGGTTGCGGCCCGCCGTCCAGCCACGCTGGAGGGCGGACATGCGCGTGCGTACGTCCTCCGCGTCGCGGTCTGCCACCTGGTCGGGGGCGGCTTCGGCGGGCGCGGACGACGCGGACTTCTTGAGCTGCGGGGCCAGGCTGGCCTGGCGGATGCGGCGGGGCAGCCCGCCGGTGTCGGGGCCGGCGGCGGGTTCCGCGTCGCCGGATCCGGGTGCGTGCTGCGGGACCACGGACACCGGGCGGGGGTCCACCCGGCGGCCGTGGTCGGCGACCAGGGTCGGGGTGGGGCGGCGCCGCGGCAGCGGCACGGCACCCTGGGAGCGGGGGCCGTCGGTACGGGGGGCCTCCAGGCGCTGGGTGTCCAGCCGGACCGGTCCTGTGGGGGCGAGCGGCTCGCGCTCGCGGTCGCCGTTGCGGGCGGCGCCGTTGCGGGAGGCGCTGGTGCGGGAGGAGCCGTTGCGCTCGGCGTGCCGGTCGGTGTGCGGCCGGTCGGCCGGGCGCAGGCCGAGCAGGGCGCTGCGCGGGGTGCCGTTCGGCGGGGTCTCGTCGTCGAGGGTCGCCATGGCGGGCCGGCCGGCGCCGGGACGGCCCGCGAGGGCCGCCGGGTCGTCGTCGAGGGCGGCGGGGTCGTCGAGGGGGTCCAGGCCGCGGCCGCCGAGGGGGGCCTCCAGCTCGACCGGGCCACGCAGTTCGGCGGTGGGCAGCGGGCGGCCGGCGGCCACGCGCTCCACGGCGGGGGCGACGGGGCGCTCGGAGTGCGTCCTGCCGATCTGGCCGGCCTTGGCGGCCCTGCCGGACCTGGCGGCCCGGTGGCCGTCCAGCCGTACGCCGCTGCCGCTGGTGTCGGGGGCGTCGGTCAGCAGGCCCGCCGGGAGGAAGACCACCGCGGTGGTGCCTCCGTACGGGCTGGGCTGGAGGACGACCTTGACGCCGTGGCGCTGCGCGAGGCGGCTGACGACGAAGAGGCCGAGCCGGTCGGTGTCGGAGAGTTCGAACTCGGGGGTCTCGGCGAGCCGGAGGTTCGCGTCGAGCAGCGCCTCCGGGGTCATGCCGAGGCCGCGGTCGTGGATCTCCAGGGTGAAGCCGTTGGCGACGCGCTCGCCGTGCACCTGGACGGCGGTGTGCGGCGGGGAGAACACGGTGGCGTTCTCCAGGAGTTCGGCGATGAGGTGGGTGACGTCGGCGACGGCGGGGCCGACGATGCCGAGGCGGGTGAGGCGGCGCACCTCTATTCGCTCGTAGTCCTCGACCTCGGCGACGGCGGCGCGTACGACGTCCATGAGCTGGACGGGCTTGCGCCACTGGCGGGAGGGGGCCGCTCCGGAGAGGATCACCAGGCCTTCCGCGTGTCGGCGCATGCGGGTGGTCATGTGGTCGAGGCGGAAGAGGTCGGCGAGCTCCTCGGTGTCCTCGGTGCGGCGCTCCATGGTGTCGAGGAGGGTCAGTTGGCGGTGCAGCAGCACCTGGTTGCGGCGGGCCAGGTTGACGAAGACCTCCGAGACGCCGCGGCGCAGGTCGGCCTGCTTGACGGCGGCCTCGACGGCGGCGCGCTGGAGGGTGTTGAGGGCCTGGCCGACCTGGCCGACCTCGTCCTTCTCGTATTCGAGGTGGGGTGCCTCGGTCTCGACGTCGACGTGTTCGCCGGCTGCGAGGCGCCGCATGACGCTGGGGAGGCGGACGCCGGAGGCCTCGTGGGCCTCCTTGCGCAGCCGGGAGAGGTCGCGGACCAGATCGCGGCCGATGCGCACGGAGAGGACCAGGGAGAAGACGAGGGCGAGGAAGCCGAGGACGCCGGCCGCGGCGGCCTGGATCATGACGTCCGTGGCGACGGGCTCGATGCGCTGCTGGTAGCGGTCGCCGGCTTCGGTGTTCATGGCGGCGAGGTCGTCGAGGACCTTGGCGGAGGCCTCGTCCCACTGGGCGGCGGTGAGGTTGCGCGGCTTGTTGACCGCGCCGCCGGAGATGAAGCGCTCCTCGGCGTCACGCAGCGGCTGGGTCTGGGGGTTCTTCCAGAACTGCTCGAAGCGCTCGCGGTCCTCGGCGGGAAGGGTGACGAGGTTGAACTCGTAGAGCAGGGTGCGGTTGGCGGCGAAGTCGGACACGCGGCGGACGTCGCCGGTGGTGATGTTGCGCGCGGCGAGGGCGGAGGCGATCACGGCGTCCTCGCGGGAGAGCAGTTCGCGGGCGCGGCTGATGCCGACGAGCGCGCGGCCCTCCTTGTCGACCTCGACGTTGTCGAGGCCGTGGAGGTTCATGAGGAAGTCGTAGCAGGGGTCGACGAGCCGGTTGTAGAGGTCCAGGGCCTGGCCGGGGTCGAGGGCGTTCTGGTCGACGGAGCGGCGCATGGAGCCGATGCCGTGGAAGGCGTCGACGATCGAGCGCAGGCGCTCGGCGCTCTGCGGGCTGAGCTCGTCGACGACCTTGGGGTCGCGGGCGCTCACGCTGATCTTCTCGACGGCCTGGTCGGTCTCGGCGCGGCGCTTGGCGAGTTCGGCGGTCGCGGTGGCGGCCCGGGGGTCTCCGAGGACGACCAGGGTCTGGCGCCGCTCCTTCTGGATGACGCGGGCGACGTCCTCGACGGGGTAGCCGACCTTGTCGATGACGTAGGCCACGTCGAAGAGCTGAAGGGCCTCGCGGCCCGTGATGACCGTGGCGAAGCCCCAGAGGGCGGTCAGGGAGACGAGCGGCACAAGGAGCAACGCCACGATCTTCCGGCGGATGGACTTCCCGCGAAAGCGCATGGCCTCCCCAGCCTCCCCCAGATCAACCCCGTTGCCGGGGGTCGGTGTTCCGTCATTTAAACGGCGTGAGCCTACTACTGCTGGGGAGTAGGTTCGAAGGCGTGTCCGGACGTTTTCGGCCTGACCCCCTGAGGAAGATCGCCAGTTGTCCGACACTTCCGGTCAAGTGCGGCCCGATATGTGGCAGATGACACTTGGTGAGGTGTCAGTTCGCGCTGCCTGATGGATGGCTGGAATTATTCGTTCCGCGATCTTCCGGGCCTGGGGAGGCATCCCGGTTTCCGGGAATCTACCGGCGCCGCCGGACGTCTGTCTCTATGAGGGACATGTCGGGGTAGACGTGTTGGGGTAGGTGTACGGACCGCGTGGGGAGTGGGCGGACCATGAGCAGTGACGAGGGCGGCGGCGCCGGTGGGTCGCGGCGCGGCCTGTGGGTGGAGGAGCCGGCGCGCCGGCGGCGGATGCCGGACCCGGTGCGGGCTTCGGCGGTGCGGTCGGTGCTGGTGGTCGCCGTGACGCTGACCCAGGCGACGATCGCGTTCTTCCTGAGCCTGACCGGCTCCTGGCTGGCCTTCCCGATGGTGCTCGGCGCGGTCGCCGCGACCGTCGTGGCCACCTGGGCCGTGCTGGACGTGTGGATCACACGGCAGACGTGGAACCAGCGCCACGGGGTCGTCTCGGAACCGAGCAGCACGGCGCGGCTGCGCCGCCGCGAGGCCCGCCGGGCGGCCAAGGCCGCGCGGGTGGCGAGCAGGCGCGCCGGGCCGGTCCGAATAGCCCGCGAGGACGGGCCCCTCGCCGGCTTCGGCCGCCGCTGAGCGTCCCGCCGCGCGGCAGGGCCCGGCCGGGACGGAGGGCGGGCCCCCGGCGGCCGGAGGGCGGCCCCCGGCGGCCGGACGCGCGCGGGGGTGCGTGTACGGCCCTGTCAGGCGGTCGGCGCGGCGCTGCGGCGGAACATCCGGGTGGCCGTGATCTCGCCGTGGATGGCCTCGCCCTCCGGGGACTGCTGCGGCAGGCCGGGGCGCAGGTGCTCCTCGACGCTGATGTACTTCAGGCCCGCCCGCAGGTCCGCGTCGTTGCGCAGGCGGATCACCAGCGGGAACTCCGCCAGGGCGGTCGTGTCGAACAGTCCGGTGGTGTAGAGCAGCTGGACGCCGAGCGCGTCGGACACGGCCCGCTGGAGCTCCAGCAGGTAGGTGGCGTTGGCGCGGCCGATCGGGTTGTCGAGGAACAGCGTGCCCGCGTGCCGGTGCTTGTCCCGGCCCCGGTCGTTGCTGCGCAGGGCCGCCATCGTGCAGTAGAGGGCGATGGCGGCGGTCAGCAGCTGCCCACCGGAGAACACGTCGCCCATCTGCCCCACCGGCACCCGTTCGGCGCGCAGCACGGCGTCCGGCTTGAGGATCTCCACGGAGATGCCCTTGGGCTCCAGGGCCGCCTGCACGCCCCGCAGCAGCAGGGACATGCCGTCGCGGCGGCCCTCGCCGAAGGCGGCGGCGCCGTTCTTCTTCACGGCCGTGCGCGTGGCCTCGTCGATGACCTCGCCGAGCCGCTCGGTGAGGGTGGCCTGGTCCGGTTCCTCGAAGCGGATCCGCAGGAACTCCTGCCCCGACCATTCTCCGAGGCCTTCGGGGAGCTGGGACAGGCGCTGTGCGGAGCGGAGCGTGGCGAGGGCGGATTCGACCAGGCCGCGCAGCCGGTCGACGATGCTGTCGCGGTTGCGCTCCAGCTGCGCCAGCTCGTCGGTCAGGACACGCAGCCGGGGGGCGAAGGCCGCCGCCCAGGCCGCCGCGTGCTCGGGCAGGGCGGATGCGGGCAGTTCCCGGATCTGCTGGCGCGCGGGGGTGCGTACCTGCTCGTAGCGAGTGGCGTTGGCGTGCCGGACCAGTACGTCGCTCGCCTCGCGCACCGCGGACTCCGCGGCCGACAGGTCGGCGGAGCAGCCGCGCAGGGAGCGGCGGGCCTCGGTGGCCGACTGGCGGGCCTCCTCCAGCGTGCCGGGGTACGCCGCCGGCTCCTGCTCCTCGTCGTGATGGGTGTGGTCGCGCAGCAGGTCCCGCAGGAGCGCCGCGGTCTCGTCGAAGCCCCCGGCGCCGTCCTCGGCGGTGCGGTGGGCCCGCAGGAGGTCCGCGTGGGCGGCGCGGGCGCCCTCCACAGCCGCGGTGTGGGCGGCGAGCTGGGCGGTGGCGGTCCGCAGCAGGGCCTGCGCCTGGTCGACGTCCGCGGGGACCAGTTCCTCGGGCAGGTCGGTGTGCGCCTCGCCCTCGGCGGGGGCGTGCCGCTCGGCTTCGCCGCGCAGGCGGCCGAGCTGCTCGCTGGCGGCCGACGCCCGGGTCTCCAGCATCTGTACGAGGGCTTCGGCGCGGGCGGCCGCGGCCTGGCGGGAGGGGCCGTCGGCGCCGTCGGTGCCCTCCAGGAGCTGGGCGGCGCGGGTGCGGACCTTGTTGGTGAGGCGGTCGAGTTCGGCGAGGGCGGCGCTCTCGTCGCTCTCGGCGCGGGCCTGTTCAGCGCGCAGGTCGGCGCCGACGCCGACCTTCTCGTAGAGCCGGGAGGCGGCGCGGTAGGCCTCGCGGAGGTCGGGAAGCGGCACACGCGGGCCGTCGGCGGCGTCGGGCAGCTGGTCGGGGGCGCCGGCGATCTCGGCGCGTTCGGCGCGCAGCGCCCGGGCGGTGCGGCGGGCGTCGTCGGCGGCCCGCTGGGCGGCGCGGCGGTCCTCGTCGGCGGCGCGGGCTCGGTCGAGGCAGGCCTCGGCGCGGGCCTCGGACTCGGCGGCCTCGTCGGCGAGTTCGCGTACGCGGGCCTGCCAGCCGGCGCGCTCGCGCAGGCGGAAGGCGAGGCCCGCGAGGGCGTCGGCGGCGCGGCGGGCGCGCTGGGCGGTGTCCTGGCGCTCGTCGCGGACGCGCGCGGCGTCGGCGGCGGCCTCGTCGGCCTCGGCGCGGACGGTACGGGCTTCCGCGAGCTCGGCGTCGGTCTCCTCGGCGAACATGCGGGCGGCGGCGGCCGCCTGCGCGAGCTCGCCGAGCCGGCCGGGCGGGCAGCCGGTGCGCCAGGAGGCGAGCCGGGCGGAGAGCTCGCGGTCGCCGGCGAGGCGGGCGGCCAGGTCGCGGATCTCGGTGTCGCGGGCCGCGGCGCGGGCGCGCAGGGCCTGGCGCTCCTCGTCGGCGGCGTGCTCGTCGTGCATGGCCGGGTTCGGCGGCACGAGAAAGACGGCGGTGTCCTCCCCTTCGGGGCCCGGCGGGGGTACGGGTGCGAGCAGGGCTGCGGCCGTGCCCACGGCGACGGTGGAGCGGGGCAGCAGGGCGGCGCCGGAGAGGACCTCGCGGGCCCTGCTGTGGGTGTCGGGGTCGGTGATGACGACGCCGTCGACGAGCTCGGGGCGGGCCGCGAGGACGGCGGCGTGGTCGGCGGGGTCGACGGCCTGTGCGAGGTAGCGCCAGCCGGGGAGCGCGGGGATGCCGTGTTCGCCGAGGTACTCGACGGTGGCGAGGACGTCCGGGCCGGGCGGGAGCAGGCCGCCGTCGCCGAGCGCGCCGAGGATGCGGGAGTCGTCGGCCGCGGCGGTGCGCAGCTCGAACAGCTGGCGCTCGGCCGAGGCGACACCGTCGGCGAGCAGTTCGCGCAGGTCGTCGGCGTTGCGGTCGAGGTCTTCGGCGGTGAGCAGGCCGACGGCGGTGGCCACCGCGGAGCGGCCGGTCCCCTGTGCCTCGCCGAGCGGGCCGCCGCCGGACGCGCCGGTGGACGCGCCCGTGGATCCGTCGCCCGTGCGGGGCGCGGGGACGGACACGTCGGCGGGGTCCGCGGCCGAGGGCAGCCCGAGGAGTTCGGCCAGGCGCGGGGAAGCGGCGAGCGAGGCGGCGGCGCGGTGCTCGGCGTCGTGGGCGGCCTCGGCGGCTTCGGCGGCGTCCGCGGCGCGGGCGGCGGTCAGCTCGGCACGGGATTCCGTCGCGCCGGCCTCACGGGCGGCTTCGGTGGCGGCACGGGCGGCCTCGCGGGCCTCGTCCCAGGCGGCCACGGCGGCCTTCTCCGCGTCGGCGGCGGCCAGGGCGGCGCGAGCGGGGTCGGCGTCGGGGGCGGAGTCGTCGAGCCAGCCGGCGCGGACGGCCTCGGCGGTCTCCTGCTGGACCTCGCTGAGCCTGGCCCTGAGGTGTTCGGCCTCGCTGCGGGCCCGCTGGGCGGCCGTGGCCGCGGCGGTGGCGTCGCGGTGGGAGTCCTCGCCGACGGCCTGGAGGGCGGCGGAGCGCTCCTCCTCCTCGTTGGCGAGCCGCTCGCCCTCCTCGGCGGCGGTGTGCAGGGCCCGTACGAGTTCGCCCGCGGCCGTGGCACGCGCGGCCAGGGCCGGGGCGGCGTCGCGCTCGGCCTCCAGGATCGCGGCGGCGACGCGGGCGGAGCGGTCGGCGGCCGCCCGGTGGCGCAGCACGGTCTCGGCGGCCTGCCAGGCGGAGTGCAGGGTGCGGGCTTCGAGGAGTTCGCGGCGCTGTGCGGCGGCTGCCTTGTCGGCGACGGTCAGGGCCAGGGAGGCGTGCCGGTAGGCGAGTTCGGCGGAGACGGCCGCGCTGCGGGTACGGGCGGCCTCGGCGGTGGTGACGTCGTGGGCGGCGGCGGTGACGCGCTGGGCGAGGTCGGCGGCTCGGCCGCGCTCCTCGGCGGCGCGGGCGGACAGCCGGTGGGCGAGGGTGCGTGTGCGGCGTTCGGCGCCCGCGTGGACGTCGCGCAGCCGGGAGCGGGTCGCGGCGGCTTCGACGATCCTGGTGAGGAGGTCCACCGAGCCGGCGGTGAAGTCGCGTTCGGCCATGAGCTCGGCGCGGCGGCCGAGCTTGTTGCCGAAGCCGTGGACGAGGTCGGCGAGGCCGTCCGTGTCGCGGGTGTCGGTGACGGCGCGCAGCAGGAGGTCGGTGAAGTCGGAGTCCTTCTTGACCGCGAAGAGGCCGGCCGCCTCGCCCTCGTCGGCGTTCATCTCGCGCTGGTAGCGGAAGAGTTCCGGGTCCAGGCCCAGCTCGGTGAGGTGCTCGTTCCAGCGGTCGTGGATCTCCTCGAAGCAGACCTCCAGGTGCGGGTACGCCTTGCCCGCGTCGGTGAGCGCGTCGCGGAAGCCCTTCATCGTGCGGCGGCGGCCCTGGGCGCCGGAGGCGCCTTCGACGGGCGGGCGCACGGCGGTCGACTCGGCGACGGGCAGGCTGTCGAGACTCAGGCCCGGGCCGGGCCGGAAGGAGTACCAGGCCTCGGCGAACTTGCGGGGGTCGTTGGAGACCTGGCGGCCGCGCCATTCGCTGACCTTGCCGACGACCACGCACTCGCCGGTCTGGGTGTGCTGCCACTCCAGGGCGACGTGGCCGCAGTCGTCGGCGAGCAGGAACTTGCGCAGGACGCCGGAGCTGGCGCCGCCGAGGGTGTTGCGGTGGCCGGGGAGCATCACCGAGAAGATCAGCTTGAGGAGGACGGACTTGCCGCCGCCGTTCTCCAGGAAGAGCACGCCGGCGGGCGCGGGGCGGCGCGGTGGCCCGGCCGGCTCCTCCTCGAAGAACTCCGCCTGGGTCGGCGCCGGGTGGGGCACCGGCTCGCCGACTCCGCGCAGGTCGAGCACGGTGTCGGCGTAGCGCGCGCCGGCGGGCCCGATGGAGTAGAGGCGGATCCGGGACAGCTCGTACATGGCGGCGGACTCTCGTGGTGTCTGGGTGAGGCGGGTGTACGGGGATCGGGACTCAGGCGTGGAAGGGCAGCCCGGCGTCGGCGGCCAGCTCCAGGTCGTCGCCCTCGGGCGGCGGCAGGAGGGTGGCGGAGCCGTCGCTGACGGGGACCACGCCGAGTTCCAGGAGTTCGGCCATGGCCGAGCTGCCCGCCATGTCGCGGACCTGGAGCTGGTAGCGGGGGGTGGTGCGGTAGGTGCCGCCGGCCTCGTCCCCGGTGCGCTGGAGGAAGCCGGAGTCGGTGAGGAAGGCGGCGGCCTTGCCGACGATGCCGGTGGTGGATCCGGCGAGGCGGCGGGCGTCCTTGGTGGCGCCGGTCGCGCTGCGGCGGGCGTAGACGCGCCAGGCGGCCTCCAGTCCGGGGGCGTCGGAGGCCGGGTCGGTGTTCTCGCCTAGCTCCTCGGCGCGCTCCTCCAGGCGGCGGCATGTCTGTCGGACGAAGGCGTCGACGCCGTTGACGGTGACGCGGCCGATGTAGCCGTCGTCGGCGAGGTCCTCGGGGCGCGGGAAGGCGAGGGCGGCGACGGCGAGGTGGGCGAGCCCGTGCAGGAACCGGTCGGCGGAGTCCGCGGCGGTGCGGCGGGCGTAGTCGCCCATCCGGACGGCGAAGACGGAGTCCTCGTCGGCGGCCACGGCCATGCCCGCGCGCGCGGAGACCTCCAGGACAACGAGGCCCAGTCCGGTCGCCACGGCGTCGGCGAGACGGCCGAAGGCGGGCTCCTCGCGGTAGCGGCGCAGCAGTTCGGCGTACTCGGCGTCACGGGCGGGTGCCAGCTTGGGCTGGAGCCCGAAGGCGACGAGCCGGGCCGCGTCGGCGGCGTCGGCGGGCGTCACGGACCCTCCGGTGGCGGGCGCGACGGGAGCCGACGGGGTGTCTGGCTCGCTCCACGCGGGGTGCTCGGCGTGGTGGTCGCTCACGGGCGGGTCTCCTCGGCGGTACGGGTCGCTCGGGGCGTACGGGGGATGCGGTCGGGTTGCGTGGGCGTACGCTTCGGCTGCGCCGCGCGGTGGAAGCCGGGCGCGGCCGGATGCCCGGCGGAGCCGGGGTTCCCGGGGCTCCGCCCCGGACCCCGCGCCTCAAGCGCCGGCGGGGCTGTGCGGGGTACCGCCAGGGACGGATTCAGCACGGGCCGAGCCGGGTTCGCCGCGGCCGGGGCGGCGGCCGCCGCACGTCCGGCCGGGGTGAGGACACGGCAGTCGCGGCGGGTCACGAGGCCTCCGCGCGGTCGGCGGCCATGCCGGCGGCGTCGAGGAGGGCGGTGCCGACGATGAGGTCGGCGCCGCCGAACTCGGGGTCGTCGAGCTGCGTGCCGTCGTCCACGGCGAAGAGCAGGCGCTCCTCGCCCTGGCGGTACGCGGTGCCCACGGCCGGGCTCGCGGCGTGCACGGCCAGCAGCGCCACCAGGTACGGCAGGTCGGGATCGCTGCGGCGGGCCTCCGCGAGCAGCCCGGACAGCCGGCGCGGCGCGTCGTGCGGCAGGTCCAGCAGCCCCGTCGCGGCGGCGAGCTGCTCCTCGGTGAAGCGGCTGTCGTCCGGGGTGGCGATCAGGTCCGGCTCCGGCATCTCCGCGCCGAGGTGCTCGCGCTCCACCGGCGGGGTGAGCAGGATCTCGACGAGGTCGGCCACCCGCACCGAGACGGGCGTGCGCAGCCCCGTTCCGGCGGCGAAGAAGGCGTCGGTCACCCGGCGCGCCTGCTCCACGGGCAGGGGCAGCAGCGGCGCGACGAGCTGGCCGTACAGGTCGATGCCGGTGCGCGGCGCGGGGGCGGCGAAGGCCTGCCGGTCCTGCTCGGCACGGAAGAGCGGGCCGGCGTCCAGCAGACGGGACTGCAGCTGGGTGTGGCGGCGGATGCAGTCCTTGACGATGTCGACGAGCTCGGCGGCGCGGCGCTTGTTCTCCGGTTCCTCGGCCTCGTCGCGCGCCTTGCGGATGTTGGTGAGGATCGCGTTCTCGTGGCGGTAGCGGTCGGCGACGTGGTCGAGGGCCTCGGCGATCATGTCGGGGACGGCCTGGAGCCAGTCCACCGCGCGGACGTTGCGCCGGGTCGCGTCGAGGGTGCGGCGCAGTGTCTCGGCGTACTGGACGGTGCGGTAGCGGGCCTGCTCGGCGGCCAGCTGGGCGTCCGCCAGCCGTCCGCGGCTGATCAGCACCTCCAGCTTGACCTCGGCGGCGATCTGGGCGCTGGTGACGTCGGTGTCGAGGGCGCCGACCAGGACGTTGACCGCCTCGTCGGTGGTGCGCAGGTAGACCGCGCCGCCGTAGGGGACCTCTTCGATCAGTTTGAAGTCGTAGTCGCGGCGCACGTAGACGCCGTCCGGGCCGAAGGTGCCGTAGATCGCGCGGAAGCCGCGGTCCACGCTGCCGACGTTGATCAGGTTCTCCAGCACCCAGCGGGCCACCCGCTCGTGCTCGGCTGCCGGGCGGGAGGGTGCCTGGGCCGCGACGCGCGGCAGCAGCCTGGCCACTATCTGCTCGTGGTCGGCGCCCGTGTCGAAGTCCATGTTGAGCGTGACCAGGTCGATCGCGGCGAGCGCGACCTCCGCCATGGCGTAGATCCCGTACTCGCCCGCCAGATTGGCCTTGCGTACGTCGAGGTCGTGCAGCGGGGCGGTGCAGGCGAGCGCGCGCAGCCGCCGGGCCAGGCCCTCGTCGGCGGCCGGGCCCGGCGCCGGGGAGGGAAGGGTCTTCGCCGGGGCTGGGAAAGTCACGGACAAAGACTAGGCGCTGACACGGACAACATCCCAAACGGCATGGTTCGGCCGGATCGTCCCCGCATCCGCACCCGTATCCGGACCGGCATCCGGACCGGCGTGCGCACGGCGGCCGTACGGGCTTCCGCCGCCGCACCCGGTCCCGTCGCCTGCTCTACGCTCGGCGCATGGATTCCATGATCGCATCGACTGCGGTGATCGACCTCAACGCCGATCTCGGCGAGGGATTCGGGCGCTGGACGCTCACCGACGACGAGGCCCTGCTCTCCGTCGTCACGAGCGCCAACGTCGCCTGCGGCTTCCACGCCGGGGACCCGTCCATCATGCGCCGGGTCTGCGAGCTGGCCGCCGAGCGGGGCGTACGGATCGGCGCGCAGGTCTCCTACCGCGATCTGGCCGGCTTCGGCCGGCGCTCCATGGATGTGCCGCCGGGCGAGCTCGCCGACGAGGTGGCCTATCAGATCGGTGCGTTGGAGGTCTTCGCGCGGGCGGCCGGCTCCCGGGTGTCCTACGTGAAACCGCACGGCGCGCTCTACAACCGGACCGTGCACGACGCCGGCCAGGCCGCCGCCGTCGTCGCGGGCGTCCGGCTGGCGGCCGGCGCCGGGGCGACCGGCGGCCTGCCCGTCCTGGGGCTGCCCGGCTCGCTCCTGCTCTCCGCCGCCGCCGACGCCGGGCTGGCTCCCGTACCGGAGGCGTTCGCCGACCGCGCCTACACCCCGGCCGGGACGCTGGTGCCGCGCGCCGAACCGGGAGCCGTCGTGCACGACCCGGACGCCGTGGTCGCGCGGGCCGTCGGCATGGCCGCCGGCGGCACGGTGACGGCCGCCGACGGCTCGGCCGTCACCGTGGCCGCGCGGTCGCTGTGCCTGCACGGGGACACCCCCGGGGCGGCCGGGCTCGCGCTGCGCGTCCGGGAGGCGCTGGGCGCCGCCGGGGTGCGGGTGGAGGCCTTCACGTGAGGGCGCTGGTGGTCGGGTCGCAGGCGCTGCTGATCGAAGTGGACTCGGCGGACGAGGTCGCCGCGCTCCACGCCGAGCTGCTGCGCCGCCGGGCAGCGGGCGCGCTCGGGCCCGTACGGGACCTGGTGCCCGCGGCGCGGACCGTACTGCTGGACGGCGTACGGGATCCGGCCGCGCTCGGTGCCCGGATCGCCGGCTGGGAGGTGCCGCCGCTCGCGGCCGCCGAGGGACCGCTGGTCTGCGTCCCGGTGCGGTACGACGGGCCGGACCTGGCGGAGGTGGCCCGGCTGTGGGGGGTGGACCCGGGTGAGGTGGCGGGCATCCTCGGCGCCACCGCCTTCCGGGTGGCCTTCTGCGGGTTCGCGCCGGGCTTCGGCTATCTGACCGGGCTGCCGGAGCGGCTTCACGTACCGCGCCGGGACACGCCGCGCACGGCCGTCCCCGCGGGCTCGCTCGCGCTGGCCGGCGAGTACGCGGGGGTGTACCCGCGCTCCTCCCCCGGCGGCTGGCAGCTGATCGGCTCCACCGACGCGGTGCTCTTCGACCCCGCGCGGGAGCCGGCGGCGCTGTTCTCCCCCGGCGTCCGCGTGCGGTTCACGGAGGCCGGCCGTGACTGAGCTGCTGGTGGTACGGCCGGGGGCGCTGACCACGGTTCAGGACCTGGGCCGCCCGGGCCACGCGCACCTGGGGGTCCCCCGCTCGGGAGCGCTGGACATGGCGGCGTACGGGCTGGCGAACCGCCTGCTCGGCAATCCGCCGGACGCCGCCGTGCTGGAGACGACCCTCGACGGGGTGTCGCTGCGCACGGCGGCCCCGGTGGTCGTGGCGGTCACGGGCGCGCCCTGTCCCGTACGGGTCTCCGGGCGCCCCGCGGCCTGGGGGGCGCCGGTCCGGCTGCCGGCCGGGGCGGAGCTGGAGGTGGGCCGGGCGGAGTCGGGGCTGCGCAGCTATGTCGCGGTGCGGGGAGGTCTCGCCGTACCGCCGGTCCTGGGCAGTCGCTCCACGGACCTGCTGTCGGGCCTGGGGCCGCCGGTCATGTCGGCCGGGACGGCGCTGCCGGTGAGCCCTCCCGGGCCGGGCCCGGTGGCCGGGGCGGACGCGTACGGGCTGCCCGGTGCGCCGTCGGAGCTGGTGCTGCCGCTGCGGCTCGGGCCGCGGGCGCAGTGGTTCTCGGCGGCGTCCCTGGCCGGCCTGTGGCGCTCGGTGTTCCGGGTCTCGCCCCGTTCCAACCGGATCGGGCTGCGTACGGAGGGCGGCCGCGCGCTGGTCCGCGCGCGGGCCGGGGAGCTGGCGAGCGAGGGCATGGTGCTGGGCGCGGTCCAGGTGCCGCCGGACGGACTGCCGGTGGTGTTCCTGGCCGACCATCCGGTGACCGGTGGCTATCCGGTGGTCGGCGTGGTCGAACCGGGCCCGGCCCTGGACGCGGCGGCGCAGGCCCGGCCGGGCACTCCGGTCAGGTTCGTGCGGGCCCGGTGAAACGCTTTCGGGGGCTGCGGCCACGTACGGGGTGAGGGGCCGCCGGGGCCCCTGCGCAGGGGAGGAGCCGGGTGCACAGCTCAGGACACGGGACCGGACCGCCGGATCTCACAGCGCTCGGCCCGGCCCCTCTGGTCGAGGGGCCGGGCCGAGTGGTGCCGGTAGGGCGCTACCGGGTGTCCGCCCCTGATCCGCCGGACATCCCTACACCGCCGACTCCGGTGCGATGCGGCTGCGGACGGCGGACTGGACGTCCTCCTCCTCGGCCGGGTCGGCGGCCAGGCGGCGCAGGCGCGGGGCGACGCGGGCGTCGGCCGTCTCGGCGTGGCGGGCGGCCACCTCGCGGGTCGTCTCCTCGCAGTCCCAGAGACATTCGACCGCGAAGCCGGCCGCGAAGGAGGGGTCGGTGCTGGCGAGGGCCCGCGCGGCCCGGCCGCGCAGGTGGGACGAGGACGTCTCGCGGTAGATGTGGCGCAGCACGGGCGCCGCGCAGCCGATGGCGAGCCGGCCGGCTCCGTCGACCAGGGCGAACAGCCTCGGGGTGTCGGGGCCCGAGCCGCGCACGGTGGAGCGCAGGGCGCTCAGGACCAGGGGGGCGTCCTCGGCGCCACCGCGGGCCGCCAGGGTGGCCGCGGCGGCCTCGCCGAGGGCGTCGGGCCGGTGGACCCAGCGCCGGGCGCGTTCGACGGCGTCGGGGCCGCACATGCGCTCGTACGCGGCCACGGCGGGCTCGTCGCCGGCGGCCTCGATGAGGTCCAGCACGGCCGGGTTGTCCGGTTCGGCGAGGACCAGGTGGTGCAGGGCGGTGGCCCGGGCGGCCTCGCCGTCGGCGCCGGCGGCGGCCGCGAGGATGGCGGAGCGGTCCTCGGGCTGGGCCACGGCGGCGAGGCAGCGGGCGGCGGGCACGTGCAGGGGGGTGCCGCGGCGCAGGCCGTCGGCGGCCCAGTCGAAGACGGCCTGGACGCCCCAGCCGGGCTGGGGGCCGCTCGGGGTCAGCTGGCGCTGCCAGCGGTCGAAGGAGCCCTGCCGGCGGGCGGCGCTCAGGCGCTCCCCGTACAGCGGCGACTCCTCCCACAGGCACCAGGGCCGGGGCTCGTAGGCGTCGCGGACGGCGGCGGCCAGCCGCGCCTCGCCCTCGGCGGTGGCGGGGAAGCGGGCGAGGACGGGTGCGGCCAGTGACCGCAGTCCCTCGTCGTCGTCGCGCAGGGCGAGCTCGTCGAGGGCCCAGGCCCAGTTCGCCCCGGAGGCGGCGTAGCGGCGCAGCAGCATGAGCGCGTCGTCGCGGCCGTACGAGGCCAGGTGGCCCAGGACGGACAGGGCGAGGCCCGTGCGGTGGTCCGTGTCGTCGACGGGGTCGTCGGCGCTGAAGAGGTGGCTATCGATCTCGCCGAGGGGGCCGTCGAGGTCGAGGTAGAGCCTGGCGTAGTACAGCGAGCGGTTCTCGACCTGCCAGTCCTGGCGCGGATCGCGGATTACGCACTGGTTGAGGGCCGCGAGGGCCTCCGCCCTGGGCGCCGCGAGTGCGTGCAGCGTGCCGTCGCCACGGCCCCGCTGGAGGAGGCCGAGCAGGGTACCGCTCGGCGCTATGACTGGTTCGAACATGGGAATGGCCTCAAATCAAGCTGGGGACGCAACCGGGAATCGGGATTCACAGGGCCGCGTAACAGCATGTGAGGACGTCCGCCGTCTTGTTCCGCTCGATGTAGACCATTGCCTTCTCACTCTCGTCGGTGGTTCGTGACCAGGGTTGGCCGGACCGGGCCGGGACACCCTTCGTGTCCTGGCCGTCTGCCCGTCCCCCGTGCTCGCGAATCGAATCCGACGCCATGATGGCCCAGCCGGTTTGTGCACCGCGACCACATTTACGGCCGCCGTGATCAACCTGTGAGGTCTGTACCGGTCTCCGCCCGGAAAAAAGCGGACTACTTGGCTCCGAAGAGTTCCAGCAGGTCGGCCTTGGCGAACATGCGCGCCGTGTCCACGGCGGAGGGGGTTCCGGCGTTCGGGTCGGCCCCTCCGGCGAGCAGCGCGCGGATGACCGCCTCCTCCCCCTTGAAGACCGCCCCGGCGAGTGGGGTCTGGCCGCGGTCGTTGGCGCGGTCGGCCTCGGCGCCGCGGGCCAGCAGGGCCGTGACGGTGTCGGCGTGGCCGTGGTAGGCAGCGAGCATGACGAGGGTGTCGCCGCGGTCGTTGGTGAGGTTCGCCGGGACCCCGGCGTCGAGGTACGCGGCGAGCCGGGCGCTCTCGCCCTGTCGGGCGAGGTCGAAGATCTTGGTCGCCAGTTCGACGACGTCCGCGTCGGGGGCTTCCGGGGAGGCGCCTTCGGGGTGCTCGCTCATCGTGCGTACCGCCTTTCACTCGCTGCTGGCATCAAGCTTCCCCAGGCCGTGCGGGGCAGGGGGGCGCACGGCGCTGCGTCCGTACGGGTGAATCGCCAGAGTAGCGCCCTGGCCTGGGCATGTCCGGGTCGGGCCGAGGCGGGGACCACCCCATGACCGCTGCGGGGCGGCCGCGCCAGCCGGGCTGAGCCGGTCAAGTGAAAAACTGCCGGATTCACCCGTATGCACCTTTTTTCGCATTGATACTTCCTGTGAGCCTGGAACAACTGATGGTGACTGTCCCCACCAACCAGGAGAAGCACTCATGGTCCTGTCCATCTCAGGCGTGGTCCTGCTCGGCATCATCTGCTTCCTGTTCTTCAAGAAGGACGGGATGAAGCTGACGCACGCGTTCGTCTGCTCGCTCTTCGGCTTCTTCCTCGCCGGCTCGGCCATCGCCCCCAGCATCACGGCGAGCACCGCGAGCCTTGCGAGCCTGCTCGGCGGGATCAAGCTCTAGCGGCCGCCGAGCAGGAATCACGAGCCCCACCCGGAACAACGCTCACGACCACAACTCCAGGAGACGCCCGTGGCCCGGCGCCCACTCCCCCGCATCCTCAGCAGCGGCACCACGTCGCTGGCCCGGGGCCGCGACCTCGCTCGCACGGCCGCCGACAGCGCCACGGACGTACTCCATCCGCTCCTCGTCATCGGCCGCGGCCTGCGCATCCTGGCCGCGGCCGGGCGGCGCAGATGGTCCGAGACGCCCAAGGACAAGCGCGGTCCCGCCCTGTTCCTCGGAGCGGCCTGCGTCCTCGTGGTCGCACTCCTCCCCTACGGCCCGCTCCTCGCCCTGGTCACCCTCATGGCGGCGGCCGCCTGGCGGGGGCGCGACCGCACCCCGGTGAAGACGGGACCCAGCGATGCCGAGTCCGAACGGCTCGGCGCCCTCTACGAAGCCCTCGTGCCGTACTTCTCCATCCCGGAGGACCCCAGTCCGCTCTTCGCCCACGGCGGGGAGTGGGACAAGGCCTTCAGCGGCTACGAGTTCGACGAAGCGGGCCGGCTCACCAGGCTCCACATCCGCTACCCGGCGTACTTCACCGACGGCGAAGCCGCCTCACGGGCCCGGATCGAGGCTCTGCTGCACGCCAAGTCCGGGCGTGGACGGGAATACCTCTTCGACTGGGACGAGGAGGGCAACCAGCTCGACCTGAGCGTCCTGACGGCGCTGCCGACGGGCATCGCCGCCCAGCCGTTCGTCACCTCCCCCGGCGAGAGCGTGCTCGGCTTCACCGACTCCGCGAGCGTGCAGCGCACCCTGCCCGTGCTGGACGGCGAGCAGCCCCGCGACGTCCCGCCGGTCATCTGGCGCACCGGGCCCCGCTCCACCGAACCCCACCTGCTCGCCGTGGGCCAGCCCGGCAGCGGCACCTCGACCCTGCTGCGTTCCCTCGCCCTGCAGGCCCTGCGGCACGGCGCCGACGTACTGGTCGTCGACGGCGGCGGCAGCGGCGAGTACGCCTGTCTGACCGGCCGGGCCGGCGTCCTCGCCGTGGAGTGCGGGCCGGTCGGCGCGGTGGCCACGCTGGAATGGGCGGCGCAGGAGACCGAGCGGCGGCTCATCGCCGTCCACCGGGCGCGTGAGGCCGGCCGGCCCGCCCCGGAGGACACCCGGCGCCCGCTGTGGATCCTGCTGGACCAGCCCAGCGTGCTCGCCCACCTCGCGGTCGCGGAGGGCGGGCCCGACCCCATGGCCCACCTCCAGGTGGCGCTGCGGCACGGGCGGCCCGCGCACATCACGGTGGTCGTCGCCGAGCAGTTCGACCACCTGGAGATGCTCCACGACGCCGTGTGGCAGCACACCCGGGCGCGGATCGTGCTCGGGCCCGCCGCGATCCAGCAGATCACCGACGTCCTCGGGCTGCCGCCGCACACCACGCCGACGAGCCAGGTGCCGCCGGGGCGCGGGTACGCGCGGCTCGGCACCGGGCCGGTGCACCGCCTCCAGGTGCCGGCCACGCCGGACCCGTACGACGAGGCGGCGCATCCGGCGTACCGGCAGGCGGTGCTCGACCTCCTGCCGGAGCGGCAGCAGGGGCCCGCGCCGGGGGCGGCGCTGGCCAAGGCGTTCCAGGGGCAGCCGGCCGCCCCGGCGGTGGCGGCGGCTGTGGAGGCGCCGGAGGCGTAGCCGTTGCCCTCCCGGGCGGGGGGCGGGGTGCCTCTGCCCTGGCCGGGCCTTGCTCTGGCGGCCAGCGCTTGACCTGGCCGGGCCGGGGGCCTGCCGGGCGGAGGGGCGGGCCGGGGACGGGGCGGGGCGCCGTCCTGGACCCATGATTTATGGCGCCCTGACCGGGGCTTCGGGGGTGGGGAGTGGTTGCGCGCCACAAATCACGTTGCACGTCCCGGACAGCACCCCTCCCCGTCCCCGGCCCCTGGGGCACCTGTCGCGATGCGGTCGGCCCCCTGGGCATCCGACGCGTTATGCGACGAACGTGCGGGGCGGTTCCGTGCCGCTGTCGCCCGCACCGCTGCCCACGAGGCGGGCTGCCGCCGCCAGGCGGGTGGCGGCCTCCTCGGCCACCGGTCCGCCCACCGTGAACGGCAGCCGGACGTAGCCCTCGAAGGCTCCGTCCACACCGAACCTCGGACCGGAGGGCACCCGTACGCCCACGCGCTCGCCCACTTCGGCCAGGCGGGAGCCGGAGAGTCCGCCGGCTCGGGCCCACAGCGTCAGACCCCCTGCGGGGACCTCGAACTCCCAGTCGGGGAGCTCCCGCCGGACCGCCGAGACCAGCGCGTCGCGGTTCTCGCGGGCCTGCTGCCTGCGGATCTCCACCGCCTCCTGCCAGCCGCCGGTCCGCATCAGCCAGTTCACGGCCAGCTGTTCCAGCACCGGGGTGCCCAGGTCGGCGTAGGCGCGGGCCGCGACCAGGCTGCGGATCACGTCGGGGGCCGCCCGGACCCAGCCGATCCGCATGCCCGCCCAGAAGGCCTTGCTCGCGGAGCCCACGGTGATCACCGTGCTGCCGGCCGGGTCGAAGGAGCAGACGGGGCGGGGCATCTCCAGCTCCGGCTCCAGCTGGAGTTCGAGCATGGTCTCGTCGGCGACGAGGACGGTTCCCGCGGAGCGGGCCGCCTCGACCATCGCGCGGCGCTGGTCCTCGGAGGCGAGGGCTCCGGTGGGGTTGTGGAAGTCGGCGACGACGTAGGCGAGGCGCGGTGCGGAGTCCCGCAGGACCTGCCGCCAGACGTCCATGTCCCATCCGGCCAGCCCGTCGGCCATGGCGACCGGTACGAGCCGGACCCCGGCGGCGCGCATCAGCTGGAGGATGTTGGCGTAGGAGGGGGACTCGACGGCGATGCGCTCGCCGCGTCCGGCGAACAGGCTGCAGATGGCGTCGATGGCGCCCATCGCCCCGGTGGTCACCATGATCTGCTCGGGCATGGTGGGGATGCCCTGCTCGGTGTAGCGGTCGGCGAGCATCCGGCGCAGCGCCGGCAGGCCCGCCGGGTAGTCCCCGTGGGTGTGCGCGTACGGCGGCAGTTCCTCCAGGGCCCCTTGGACGGCTCTGGTCAGCCACGGTTCGGGCGCGGGCAGCGCGGCGCAGCCGAGGTCGATCATGGAGCCGAGGGACTCGGGCGGCAGCGGTTCCAGGCCCCGGGCGGGCAGCGGGTTCCCGGCGGGGACGGAGGTCCAGCTGCCGGCGCCCCGGCGGGATTCCAGGAAGCCCTCCCCGCGCAGTGCCTCGTAGGCGGCGGCGACGGTGGTGCGGCTGAGCGACAGTGCGACGGCGAGCTCCCGCTCGGCGGGCAGTCGGGCGGCGACCGGGACGCGGCCTTCGAGGACGAGCAGCCGGATGCCGTCGGCGAGGGTGCGGTAGGCGGGCGGCTTGCGGGCGCCGGGCACGGCAATCCGCTCCTGCTGCGAGGTGACGAGCCGGGCGAGCTGTGCGGCACCGACCGCTGAGGTCCATTCGGCCATGGCGTCGGTCCACTTTCGTCCGATTGGCCTCGAAGGAGGCCTGGATTGGATTGTTCTCCGGGGCACAGCGTGCCACGAGTCAGTCCACCCGCACCAGGGGCGTAGGCGCTCCTCCCGTATTCCGTTCCCCGCGTACCGCCGGTCCGTGGTGCCAGGGGGGATACTGCCGCCGTGACGCACGTACGCCTTCGCCATCCGTATCTGGACCACCCGGCCCCCATCCCCTTCGCGCACCGGGGAGGTGCCGCGGACGGGCTGGAGAACACCGCTGCGGCGTTCCGCCGGGCCGCCGAAGCGGGCTACCGGTACTTCGAGACCGATGTGCACGCCACGGCCGACGGCAGGCTCGTCGCCTTCCACGACCCGACACTGGACCGGGTCACCGACGGCCGGGGGCGGATCGCCGAGCTGCCCTGGGAGCGGGTCCGCGAGGCCCGGGTGGGCGGCACCGAGCCCCTGCCGCTCTTCGAGGAGCTGCTGGAGGAGTTCCCGGACGCCCGGTGGAACATCGACGTCAAGGCCGAGGCGGCGCTGTACCCGCTGGTCGACCTGATCTCGCGCACGGGGATCTGGGACCGGGTCTGCGTGGGCTCCTTCTCGGAGGGCCGGGTGGCCCGCGCCCAGCGGATCGCCGGACCGCGGCTGGCGACCTCGTACGGTGTGCGCGGGGTGGTGGGGCTGCGACTGCGCTCGTACGCGATCCCGGCGGCGCTGCGCGTCGGCGCGGTGGCGGCCCAGGTGCCGGAGACCCAGGCGGGCATCCGGGTGGTCGACCGGCGCTTCGTCCGGACGGCGCACGAGCGGGGCCTCCAGGTCCACGTGTGGACCGTGAACGAACCGGAACGCATGGAGGCTCTCCTCGACCTGGGGGTCGATGGCATCATGACCGACCACATCGACTTGTTGCGCACGGTGCTGGACCGGCGCGGCGCCTGGGCCTGACCCGCTCCCGGCCGCCGCGGCGGACACGGCGGCCGGTGCGGTACGGGACCACCTAGGGGGACGACGAGTGAGCGTGGACAAGAGCAGCCGGGCCGAGGAAGCGGAACCGGGGGCGGAGGACGGCAGATCCGCGGCGGCCGGGAAGGGCCCGGCGGCTGCCTCGGCCGCCGAGCGCAAGCGCGAGCAGCGCGGCTGGTATTTCTACGACTTCGCCGTGTCGGTGTACTCGGCGAGCGTGCTGACGGTGTTCCTCGGGCCGTACCTCACCTCGGTGGCCAAGGCCGCGGCGGACGCCGAGGGCTTCGTGCACCCGCTGGGGATACCCGTGCGGGCCGGGTCCTTCTTCGCCTACTCGGTTTCGGCCTCGGTGATCCTGGCGGTCCTGCTGATGCCGATCGCGGGTGCGGTCGCGGACCGGACGGGCCGCAAGAAGCCGCTGCTGGCGGTGGCCGCGTACACGGGGGCCGCGGCGACGACCGCCATGTTCCTCCTGGGCGGCGAGCGCTATCTGCTGGGCGGGTTCCTGCTGGTCGTGGCGAACGCCTCGCTGTCGGTGTCGATGGTGCTCTACAACGCCTATCTGCCGCAGATCTCCACCCCCGACGAGCGGGACAGCGTGTCCTCGCGCGGCTGGGCCTTCGGCTACACCGCCGGTTCGCTGATGCTCGTCATGAACCTGGCCCTCTACCTGGGCCACGACGCCTTCGGCGTCTCCGAGGGCATGGCCGTCCGCATCTGCCTGGCCTCGGCGGGCCTGTGGTGGGGCGCGTTCGCCCTGATCCCGCTGCGCCGCCTGCGGGACCGGGCCGTGGTCCGGGAGCCGGGGGCGGCGCCGGCCGTCAGCGGCTGGAGGCAGCTGGTCGCGACCTTCAAGGACATGCGGCGCTACCCGCTGACCCTGTCGTTCCTGCTGGCGTACCTGATCTACAACGACGGCGTGCAGACGGTGATCTCCCAGGCCTCGATCTACGGCTCGGAGGAGCTGGAGCTGGAACAGGGCACCCTCATCGGGGCCGTGCTGCTGGTGCAGGTCCTCGCGGTCGGCGGGGCGCTGGGGATGGGCCGGCTGGCCCGGATCTACGGCGCGAAGCGGACGATCCTGGGTTCGCTGGCCGCGTGGGCGGTGACCCTGGGGGTCGGCTACTTCCTGCCCGCCCGGACGCCGGTGTGGTTCTTCGCCCTCGCCGCGATGATCGGCCTGGTGCTGGGCGGCAGCCAGGCGCTGTCGCGCTCGCTGTTCTCGCACCTGGTGCCCGCGGGCAAGGAGGCCGAGTACTTCTCGGCGTACGAGATGAGCGACCGCGGTCTGAGCTGGGTGGGGCCGCTCGTCTTCGGCCTGACCTACCAGGTGACGGGAAGCTACCGGGACGCGATCATCTCGCTCGTGGCCTTCTTCGCACTGGGGTTCCTGCTGCTCGCCCGAGTGCCGGTGCGGCGGGCGGTGGAGGCGGCGGGCAATCCTGTACCGGAGCGGATCTGAGACGGGGTGCACACCCGCTTCCGGTCCGGATCCACGAACGAATTCCGAACGGATTTAGACGTTGCGGCGAAGGGCCGGTAGTGTACGCCTTTGGCCTGCCAGGCGGACCGTTACTGCGCGCTAAAGAAGTCTAGACGTTGGGTGACATCTGCTGCCAGATGTGACAAAACGGGCACTGGTGGGTACAACAAGGGGCGGTACGACGGGCGACGCATCACCCGGAGCGGGAATCTATACCGCCGACCGGACGTTGACCGGATGACGACGACAGCGACACCTGTCCTGTGGGCGACAAGCCCGGGAGGCACGATTCATGAGTGAGCGAGCTCTCCGCGGTACGCGCCTCGTGGTTACCAGCTACGAGACGGACCGCGGCATCGATCTGGCCCCGCGCCAGGCGGTGGAGTACGCATGCCAGAACGGACATCGATTTGAGATGCCGTTCTCGGTTGAGGCAGAGATTCCGCCGGAGTGGGAGTGCAAGGCGTGCGGCGCCATGGCACTCCTGGTTGACGGGGACGGGCCCGAAGAGAAGAAGGGCAAGCCTGCGCGAACGCACTGGGACATGCTCATGGAGCGACGCACTCGCGAGGAGCTGGAGGAAGTGCTGGCCGAGAGGCTGGCGGTCCTGCGCTCCGGCGCCATGAACATTGCCGTGCATCCGCGGGACAGCCGCAAGTCCGCCTGACAGCCGGACGAACGCACAGCCGAGGGGCCCCGCCACACATCGTGTGGCGGGGCCCCTCGGCATGCTCCCCGCGGCTCTGCGCGACCCGCGCCGCCGCCTACGGCGCCAGGGGCGGGCGATACGCGGTGTCCGGGCCGGACTGCGGTCCGGGACGGTCCTCCCGGATGACCTCGCCCTGGACGACCTTGCCGTCGGGGCGGTGGATACGGGCCTGCTGGAAGGCGTCGCCGAAGCCGCCGGCGGAGGCCATCTTCCGCTCCAGGGAGCGGGACACCCTACGGCCGACCAGGGCCCGGACGGGCGGCAGCAGCAGGAGCAGGCCGGCCACGTCGGAGAGCAGGCCCGGCAGCATCAGGAGGAGCCCGGCCAGCATGGTCAGGCCGTTGCCCTGGCCCGGCTGCTGCGGGGTGGGCGTCACGCCCTGCTGCGCCTGCTGGAAGGTGTCCGTCAGGTTCTTGAAGGCGCGGCGCCCGGCGCGCTTGATGACCACCGCGCCCAGCACCAGGCCGCCGGCGATCAGCGCGGCCACGGCCAGCCCGCCGGCCGCGTCGGCGACCGTGCCGAGCAGCCAGATCTCCAGGATCAGCCAGGCGGCGATGGCCAGGGGGAGGAAGGTTCGGGCGGGCGAGCGCCGACGGGTAGCCGTCGGGGTGCCCGTTCGCAGGGATCCAGTGCCGGTCGTCATGACACCCAGTGTGCCTGGGGCCGGATAAAAGTGTCCTCAGCCGGAGGTACGGGACGGCCCCTAGGGCCTCTATCGAGTTGCCCGTGGAGCAAGGAGCGGCGTTCGGTGCGTGCCCTCGGTGTGCGGGACGAATATCCTCGTAGCGGAGCTACCAGGGCATTCGGCTCGTGCGCCGAGGGTGCGTGCCGGGCGTCGCGACGCCGCGGGGCAACTCGATACAGGCCCCAAGGGCTGGCTGTCCGGGCGCGCTCAGGCCGCGCCGCCCCGCTTGCCGGTGTCCTTGCCGAGGAGCTTGGCCGCCTGGGTCTTGAGGCCCCACTGGGTGACCCGCCACAGGGCCTCCACGACGATGTCCTTGCTCATCTTGCTGTCGCCGAACTCACGCTCGACGAACGTGATGGGGACCTCCACCACGCGGAAACCCTTCCGCACGGCCCGCCGGGCCAGGTCGACCTGGAAGCAGTACCCCGCGGAGGCCACCTCCTCCAGGCCCAGGCCCTCCAGCGTCTCGCGCCGGAAGGCACGGTAGCCGCCGGTCACGTCCCGGATCGGGACGTCGAGCATCAGCCGGGAGTACGTGGACCCGCCGCGCGAGAGGAACTCCCGCGTCTTGGGCCAGTTGACGACACGGCCGCCCGGCACCCAGCGGGAGCCCAGGACCAGGTCGGCACCGGCCAGCGCGGTCAGCAGACGGGGCAGCTCCTCGGGCTGGTGCGAGCCGTCGGCGTCCATCTCGACGATGACGCCGTAACCCTCCTGAAGACCCCACACGAAGCCCGCCAGGTAGGCGGCGCCCAGCCCCTCCTTGCCCTTGCGGTGCAGGACGTGGACGTGGTCGTCGCCGGCCGCGAGCTCGTCGGCGAGCTTGCCGGTGCCGTCGGGGCTGTTGTCGTCGGCGACCAGGATGTGGGCCTCGGGCACGGCCGCCCGGACACGGCCGACGATCAGCCCGATGTTCTCCGCCTCGTTGTAGGTCGGAATGATCACCAAGGCTGTACCGAGCGGCCCGAAGGTCCGCTGTCCGCCGTCGCTCACTGAGTCCCCTTTTGTGCTCTCTGCACGTCCTGTACATCTGGTCGCAGGATGACTCTAGAACATCGGCCGCGACCCGCCCCGGCGGTGCGGTACCGGTGGGCCTCCCCGGCGGGACCCGGCCGGGCGATCGGGGCCCGCGGTCCTTCGGGCCGATCGGACTCCCGCTGGCTGCGGGCCGCCCCGACCGTTGTCTACTGGACCGCCGGACCCCGACCCGGGGCCACCCGCCGCCCGGCGAAACCTTCCCTCGCCCCCGAGGCGCGGGCGCGCTGAGCAGACGGATCCGTCCGGCACGACGTCCTGTGGTGGACCCGGCCGAACCTATCCGGGTCCGAGCGCCCGCACCGAACCGAGGCCGACCGGATCACCCCTGTGGGCGTACGAATACCTCCCGCCCGCCGACGACGGTGGCGAGGCACACCGGCAGCTCGGTGCCGGGCGTCAGATCGGGCAGTCCGGGCGTGCCCGAGCGGGGATCGGTGGACCAGCGGGCCACCCGGTCGTCCGGTGCCTGGACGACCAGTTCACCGGTCTGCCAGACCGCGTAGTCGGCCGGGGCGCCAGGGACGAGGACCCCCGCGTCGTCGCGGCCCAGCGCCCGCCACCCGCCCCGGGTGTGGGCGGTGAACGCGGCCCGCACCGACACCCGGTGCTCCGCGGTCCGGTGGAAGGCGGCCGCACGGACGGTGCCCCACGGGTCGAGCGGAGTCACCGGCGCGTCCGAACCGAAGGCCAGCGGCACCCCCGCCCTCAGCATCGCCGCGTACGGGTTGAGGGTACGGGCGCGTTCGGCCCCGAGCCGGTCGGCGTACATCCCGTCCTCCCCACCCCACGCCGCGTCGAACGCGGGCTGCACCGAGGCGGTCAGCCCCAGCTCCGCGAAGGCGGCGATGGCGGCCGGAGTCATCATCTCGGCGTGCTCGACACGGTGCCGGGCCGCGCGGACCCGGGCCAGACCGACCTTCTCGGCGGCCGCCCGGACCCCCTCGACCACCGCGGTGATCGCCGCGTCGCCGATGGCGTGGAAGCCCGCCTGGAGCCCGTCCTCGGTGCAGGCCGTCACGTGCTCGGCGACGGCCACCGCGTCCAGGTACTCCGTACCCGTGTGCGAGGCGTCGGCGTACGGGGCGTGCAGGCAGGCGGTGTGCGAGCCCAGGGCGCCGTCCACGAACAGGTCGCCCGCGGCCCCGACGGCCCCCAGCTCCCTGGCCAGCTCAAGGTCCCGGTCGGCCCAGTACCCGAACACCCGCGGCCCGGGGCGCTCCGCCGCCAGGGCGAGCAGACCCGTGAAGTCCTCCGCGGAGGAGATGTCGGGCCCGCCGCACTCGTGCACGGAACCGATACCGAGGGAGGCCGCCCGGTCCAGCGCGGCCCGCTGCGCCTCGGCGCGCTGGGCGGGGGTGACCGCGGCGAGCGCGGCCCGCCGTACGGCGTGGTGGTCGTCGGCGGTCAGCGGCCGGTCCCCGTCGGGGCGCACCCCGGGCACCAGGTCGAGCAGAGCGGTGGTGACCACGGCCGAGTGGACGTCGACGCGGCTGAGGTAGAGAGGACGGCCGCCGGCGGCCTCGTCGAGCTCGGCGCGGCGCGGGGCGCGGCGCTCGGGCCAGCGGGCGGCGTCCCAGCCGTGCCCGAGCAGCACCCGGTCGCCGGGCCGGCTCGCGGCGTACGCCCGGACCAGCTCCAGCGCGGCGGCCAGCGACGCCGCTCCGGTGAGGTCCAGCCCGGTCAGGGCCAGACCCGCGGAGGTCGTGTGGACGTGGGCGTCGGTGAAGGCGGGCGTGACGAGCGCGCCGCCGAGATCGACGACCTCGTCGACGCCCTGCGCGAAGGCGTCGGCCGCGCCTTCGGAGCCGACCCAGGCGATGTGCCCGCGTTCGACGACCATCGCCGTGGCGAAGGGGTCGGCGGGGCTGTGTACCTCGCCCCCGCGGAGGAGGACGGTCCTGGTCGGTGCTCCGGCGGCTTCGGCGGAGTGGGCGGTGCGGTCAGTCATGCCGACCAGTGTCCCGCGTCGCCGCACCCCTGATGACCGCCGGGTGCCCACAGGGCTCCCCCTTCGCGATCACACGCGGGGCGGGCGCGCCTCGTAGGGGGTGGACAGGACCACGGTCGTCCGGGTCGCCACATGGGCGAGGGCGCGCAGCCGGCCCAGCAGGTCCTCCAGCTCCAGGGGGGTGGCGACGCGGACCTTCAGGATGTAGTTCTCGTCGCCCGCGACGCTGTGGCAGGCCTCGATCTCGGGTACTCCGGCCAGCCGGTCGGCGATGTCGTCCGGGGCGCTCGGGTCGAAGGGCTTGACCGAGATGAATGCGGTCAGCGGCAGGCCGACGGCCTCCGGGTCGACCACGGCCGCGTAGCCGCGGATCACTCCGCGCTGCTCCAGACGGCGTACCCGCTGATGGACCGCCGACGTGGACAGTCCCGTGGCCTTGCCCAGATCCGTGTAGCTCATCCGCCCGTCCCGCACGAGCAGATCCACGATCTGGCGGTCCAGCTCCTCCATTGCGCTCATAGCCGCTCAACTTACGGCCAAAGGCACTCCAGGCCCAGTGCTGTCCGCCCACTGGAGGCATCTGCGCCAGGCATGTGACCAAGGCCACAGGGGTATGCCGGGGGAGGCCGGTCTCTTGTGATTACGCGTGACGCGCGGCGGGAATTGGTTGCTGTGGCCGAGGCCGTAGCACCAGCCCGCCCGGCCCACCCAAGGGGGAGTACATCCATGCCGAACACCCAGCGCGCCGGTCGCACCGAACCGGAGCCTCTCGAACAGCTCGATCCCGGGGACGACGCCTACCCCGAGGACGGCGAATACCCCGACGACAACGGGGGGTTCGAGATCCACCACGCGATCTGCCCCGACTGCGGCCAGTCGATCGCCCTCGTCGCGGACGAGGAGTACCTGCCGCAGCACGCTCTCTGCCTGACCCCCTGGAACCCCTTCGGGCTCACCGTGTGCGCCGGCACGGGCCGGCCCGCCACCGACGCCCTCGCCACCGTCGGCACGCCCCAGCCGGCCGAAGCGCAGGAGCTCGACACCGTCGCCCTGTCCGCCCTGCCCCAGGGCCTGGACTGGCGTACGCAGCCGTTCTCGCACGTCGGCGGGCCGGGCTCGCGCCCGATCCGCGTCGTACGCCCGGTCCTGCCGCAGCCGCCGGCGCAGACGCGCCAGCAGCACGCCCAGGCGGCCTGAGCACCGGAACCGCCCGAGGCGGGGCCGGTCCCTCGCCCGCTCCCCTGCCGGTGCGTTCCCTACCAGTACGTTCCCTGCACCATGGCGGCGAGGCCGGCGTGGTGCAGGATCAGGCCGTCCGGATCCGCCGGGACGTCGACCTCTCCGAAGTGGGCCTGCCGATAGGCGATGCGCAGCATCACGATCGCGTGCCGCAGAGCGGCGTAGAGGGTGTGGAACTCCATGTCACGGGGGACGTGGCCGGTCAGCTCGGCGTAGCGGCGCTCCAGGTCGTCGCGGCGCAGGAAGTGCGGAAGCCCGGGCTGGCCGAAACTCACGGTGAGGTCCTGGAAGAACCGGTGCAGGTAGACGCTCCAGCCGAGGTCCACCTCGCGCGGGGCGTACGCCGCCATCTCCCAGTCCAGGACCGCCACCGGTGTGAAGCCGTCGTAGACGACGTTGCCGATGCGGGCGTCGCCCCAGTTCAGGACGGCGGGGCCCTCGTCGGCCGGCCACAGCTCCTCCAGGCGGGCGAAGGCCCGCTCGATCAGCGGGGACGGCGCGAGCCCGTCCACCACCCAGGCGTAGTAGGCGCGTTGGGCGTCCACGTGCCGGCGCAGCGGGCTGCCTTCCCCTGCGGGCAGAAGGAACTCGGCCTTCCTGGCGGGGAACTGGTCGTGCAGCCGGGCCAGCAGCGAGATGCTCGCTTCCTGCAGCGCGGCGCGCTCGGCGTCCGTCGCCGCGTGCAGCCAGTTGCCCTCGTAGGTGTACGGCATGACGTCGGGCGGGACCCGGCCCTCCGCGCGGGCCATCACGAAGAACGGCGCCCCCAGCGGCCCGGGGTCCTCCTCCAGCCACTGCACGCGCGGCACGGGCAGGTCCGTGTTCTCGGCGACCAGGCGCATCACGCGGTGCTGGCGCGGCATGTCGTACGTAGGGAAGACGGTGTAGGCCGCCGGGTCGGCGGCGAGCCGCAGCGCGCAGGCGCGCATCGGGGTGTCCGGGTGCTCTATGTCGAAGAGCAGGGTCTCGCTGGACATCCCGTTCGAGCCGGGGACGCGGACGTTGGCGACCTTCGCCCCGGGCAGCCGTTGCCTGGTGTGGAGCCATGCGGCCAGGCGGCGGCCGAGTTCTTCGGGCTCTCGGGTGGAGGTGCGCGGACGTGGTGCGGTTGCCATGGATACCCCTTCGCTCGGACCTGGACCTGCCTGGGGAACTGCTCTGCGGGGACGGGCCTGCGGGGACGGGCCTGCGGGGCGTTACGGGGCGACGGAGGAGTGGTCGGCGAACCCGCTCGGGTCGTGGCGGCCGAAGCTGCCGTGCTCGAAGATGCCGTGCCCGGTCTGCCCGTCGAACGTGAAGCGGGCCGAGTGGTCGGTGACCCCGAAGGCGGCCATGGGGTGGGCGGCGGGGTGGGAGAGGTCGTAGACGCGCCGGTCGCTCCAGCCGCGGCCCTGCCAGGTGCCGTGCTGCCAGTCGCCGGCGGGCGGGTAGCCGGCGCCGACGGCGAGGGGGGAGGAGTTCAGTATCTCCACGCCCAGTTCGAGGGGTTTGCGGGACGGGTCGGTGAGGTGGACGACGGCGCTCTCGGGGTGCCGGCTGCCGGGGCGGTAGCGGATCTCGGTGTGCGGCCAGCCGAGTTGGACGTCCGCGCGACCGCTGTGCTCGGGGAAGACCTGCACGGCCTCGTTCAGCGTGCGGTGGCCGTCGGCGTCCTCCTGGGCGACGACCATGACGAAGCGGTCGGCGAACCGGACCGGGATCCAGAGCCAGTGGAAGCCCTCGGGGCGGTGCTCCTCGGCCGCCCGGCCGCCTTCCTCTCCGGGGATCGGCCGTACGCCCCAACTCCGGTCCCGCGTACCCGTCCACTCCCCCGCCGTCAGGGTGAACTCCTCGCCCTTGGCACGGATCGTGCCGGTGACGCCACCGGCCTGGACGAAGCGGCGCCCTTCCAGCATGAGGCGGTCACCGCGCCGCTGGATGTGGTGGGGCTCCCACACCGCGGGGAACTCCGCGGTCCAGGTGATGTCGTACGAGAGCCCGTGCGGGTCGCCGGAGTCGGGGGCGCAGCGCAGCGTGAGCTGCTTGAGCGGCACGTCGACGACGATGGAGAGAGGGCCGACCGAGAGGTTCATCCGGTCGTCGGTGAGAGCGTCGGAGGCCCGGACCGCGAGGATTTCGTCGCCGATGCGGAGGGTGGCGTAGGCGTCGATGACACCGGCGTTCGGGTAGACGCCCAGGCCGAGGATCAGGACCGCACGCCCTGCGTGGTCGAAGACGTGGAAGATGCACCGGTCGTAGGCGTTCCGGTCGCCGCTGACGAGGTGCTTCATCGACAGGGGAGCCTGGTGGATGGGGTACTCGTCGAGTGCGACGGGCCGGTCTACGGCCATGGCGGACCTCCGGGGCGGCGGGCTTGGGGGCGGCGGACTTGGGGCGGCGGACTTGGGGGCGGCGGACTTGGGGCGGCGAGCTTGGGGCGGCGAGCGGTGGATATGACGGTACGTCAGAAAGTGCCGTACGGACCACCCTTCCGGCACGCCCTGCCAGAGCGGCACGCAGTGGCGTGGGCTTCGGGGGGCGGGGGCTTCGGGGGGCGGGGGCTTCGGGGGGCGGGCCCGCCAGGGCGGGGCTGAGGTGAGAGGCGCGGGGTGGCTTCGGCGGCGGGAGACGCGCGGGCGGGATTGATATGTCCTGGGGGTTTCCCGTCAGTCCAATCGTCTCTCCGCGTCGGGCCGGTCCCTCAATGGCGCTCCCTCCGGTCGCGTCGCTTCGCGATGTCGCTGCGCTCCACCATTGACCGACCGCCCCGCCACGGAAATCCGAAAGACTGCCGGGAAGCCCCCAGAGGAACGGGCCGGCCATCAAGACACCCCTCGGGCAGGTCGGCGCCGCGCACCCGGATCCAGGAGCGCCCCAAATCGCTACGCGCTCCTGAAGGACGGCGTCCCCCCGTCTCTTGGGCTGGTCACAAGCCGCCCCAGATCGCTACGCGCTCCCCGATCAGGCGTCCGCAAGCCTCTCGGGCTGGACATAGGCCGCCACCAATCGCTACACGCTCCTCGACGACCGCGCCCGCCCCTTGTTCGGGGCTGGGAGGGGCGAAATCGAGGGCCGGGAAGGCGATTCCTCGGCTCAGCCGAACTCAATCCCCATCAAGACCACGGCGAGAACCCATCCGTGAGTACAGACGGGGCTATCGGGGCGAACTGAAGCTTCGCGGCGCACACCTTCACCCAGACATGGATTGGCATCGCTCCAGCCGTCAGCCGACGCTTTTCCACCTCACCCAGGGGCCGGATGCCGTCCAAGAGGAGCGCGGAAAGCTTTCTGCGGTTGCACCCAAGCCCAAACTCACCGCGGACGCGTGACCGAGATGCGGGCAGACGGCGGCGGGCCCACATCGCTGCGCGTGCCGTAAGGGCGAGCCCTGGATCACCGTGCCGAAGCTGGAGCCGCTGGCCGAGCCCACCGGCCTGGCGGCCCTCAAGGAGGAGGTCGTACGCGGCTGGGGCGTCCTGGACCTCCTGGATGTGCTGAAGAACGCCGACTTCCTGACGGGCTTCACCGCCAGCGTGGTCGGCTTCGCCTTCACCGAGCTTCCGGCCGCTGCCGAGGCTGAAGAGCATCGGCAGCAGCCGCCTGTACCGCCCGGACGACACCCCTCCCGGCTGGCCCGTGCTCGGCGCCTCGCTGACCCGCCCCATCCGATGGGAGCTGATCGAGCAGCAGTACGACCAGTTGGTGAGTATGCCACCGCGCTCCGGCTGGGGACCGCGGAGGCCGAGCAGGTGCTGCGGCGTTTCACCTGCGGCGGACCCAAGCACCCCACCTACGCCGCGCTCGAAGAACTCGGCCGCGCCGTACACACGATCTTTGCCTGCGACTACCTCGCCAGCCCCGGTCTGCGCCGCGAGATCCACGGCGGACTGCAGGTCGTGGAGAACTGGAACAGCGCGAACACCGTGCTCCACTAGGCAAGGACGGCGCCCTGACCGGCCCGGACAAGGAGCACGCCGAGACCTCCATGCTCGCCCTGCACCTGCCGCAGTCCGCGCTCGTGCACGTCGACACCCCGCTGGTCCAGCAGATCCTCGCCGAACCCGCGTGGGCGAAGAAGCTGACGGAGGAGGACCGGCGCGGCCTGACCGCCTTGTTCTGGTCGAACGTCAACCCGTACGGCACCTTCCGTCTGGACATGGACAAGTGCCTCGACCTGGGCTCCTCGGTAATGGTGCCCGGGCAGTGGCGGGCCGCAGCGCACAACCGGATGCGGTCAAGGTCGGCAATCGACCCGTGACCTCAGACCGGCAGAACGTCCTCAAGTTCCACGAGTTCCTGCGTGTTCAGCGTGAGTTCCATGGCCCTGGCGGAGTCGGTGATGGAGGCCGGGCGGCTGGCTCCCGGTACCGGGATCACTGCCGGGGAACGGGCGAGCAGCCAGGCCAGGGCGATCTGCTGTGGGCTGACGCCGCGTTCGTCGGCGATGCGGTGGAAGGCGGTGCCGATGGAGGTGGGGCCGGAGGGGCCGTCGAGGGAACTGCGGGAGATTCCGCCGAGTGGACTCCAGGGCAGGAAGGCGAGCCCCAGCTGTTCACTCAGCCGCAGCTCGGGCTCGCTGTCGCGGACGGCGGGCGAGTACTGGTTCTGTACGGAGACGAGCCCGTCGCCGAGGATCTGATGTGCCTGGCGGATCTGGGCGGTGGTGACGTTGGAGATGCCGGCGGCGCGGATGGTGCCGGCGTCGAGAAGCTCGCGCAGTGCGCCGACGGATTCCGCCCAGGGCACGGCCGGGTCCGGCTTGTGCAGCTGGTAGAGGCCGATCGCGTCGACGCCCAGGCGCTTGGCGGAGGCTTCGGCGGCTTGCTTGAGGTGCGCGGGGGTGGCGGTGACGGTCCAGCTGCCGTCGCCGGGGCGGCCGCGGCCGCCCTTGGTGGCCACCAGGACATGGGAGGTGTCGCCGCCGTAGCGGGCCAGGGCGCGGGCGATCAGCAGCTCGTTGTGGCCCGCCTCGCCGGCGTGCCAGTGGTAGCTGTCGGCGGTGTCGACAAGGGTGACGCCGGCGTCGAGGGCGGCGTGGATGGTGGCGATGGCCCGCGTCTCGTCCGGGCGGTGCTCGATGGACAGCGGCATGGCGCCCAGGCCGATGGCGCTGACGGTGGTGTGGGCGAGGGTGCGGTACTGCATGGTGGCCTTGTTCCTTACGCGGTGGGAACGGCGGATATGGCGAGGGCTTCGGCGACGGCGCCGGGCAGCCAGTCGGTGGTGCGGGAGAAGGAGAAGCCCAGCGCCTTCGCGCGGGCGTTGCTCATGGCGTAGTGGCGGTCGAAGGAGAACGGCGAAGCCTCCTCGCCCGCCGGGACGGTCCGGTAGACGGGCTCCCGGTCGGCCTGCGTGGCGACGATCTCCGCGAGTTCGTGTACATCGAGCGGGCCGTCGGAGCAGGCGTTGAACGGGCCGGTGAAGTCGGCTGTGGTCGCCCACAGCAGCAGGTCCACCAGCTCCTCGTAGTGGATGAAGACCGTGGGCAGCGCCTTCACGTGCACAGTGATCTCTTCGCCCTGGGTGATGCGCCCGGCATAGTGCGCCAGCCTGCCGGTGAACTCCTGCGCGCCACCGCCGAGCACATGGGCGCTGCGGACAGCGGCGAAGGCGAAGAGGCCGGAGTGGGCGAAGACGGCCTCGGCCTGCCGCTTGCCCTCGGCGTAGTGCGCCTCCAGGTAGGCGTCGTCGTGCCAGGGCAGGTCCATGGCCACCTGCCAGGTGGCCGGGTCCACGGTCTCCTCCGACACGGGCGTCCCCGCGGGCACGGCCGGCAGCGCGGCGGTGGCGGGGTCGTAGACCTCGATCGTGGAGGTCATGACGTAGCGCCGGGTGCGGCCGGCAAAGGCGCGGGCGGCGATGGCGGCCTGCACCGGGGTGTAGCAGACCTGGTCCACCACGACATCGAAGGTGCGGTCGTCGAACGCGGCCGTCAGGGCTGCCTCGTCGTGGCGGTCGACGACCAGGTGATCGACGCCGGCAGGCGGCGGAGTGGAGCCGCGGTTGATCAAGGTGACCTGGTGGCCCGCCGCCCGTAGGCGCTCTACCAGAAGCTTTCCGAAGTACCGGCTTCCGCCGATGACGCAGATCTTTTGCATGCCGCCATCCTGGAGACCTATCGTCATCAGCAGAAGTCCTGACTTACTGGATGCACATTAAGGAAAACTGTTGATTGATGTGCAGCGACTCCGCGTCCTGCGGACGGTGGCGGAGCACGGCAGCTTCAACCGGGCGGCTGCGGCTCTCCGCCTCACCCCCTCGGCCGTCTCCCAGCAGGTGGCTGCCCTGGAACGCAGCCTCGGTGCCCAGGTCGTCGCGCGCAGCACCCGAGGCGTCACCCTCACACAGGCCGGCCAGATCATGGTCGGCGCCGCCGAATCCGTCGCCGCGGAGCTCGAACATGCACAAAAGCAGATCGCCGAGCTCAGCACTGGCCGCACCCAGCTCACCATCGCCACCTTCACCAGCGGCGGCAGGCTCCTGCTGCCCGCCGCCCTCACCCAGTTCATGGCAGCCCATCCCCGCACCGCGCTCCACGTCAGGGAGGGCGAACCCGAGGACACCCTTCCACTCGTCCGTCAAGGCGCCGTGGACCTCGCCCTCGCCTACCACTTCGACGGCCCGCTCCCCTTCGGTCCGGCCCTCAGCCCCAGCCTGGAGTGGACGCCGCTCCTGGAAGACGCCCTTCACGTCGTCCTACCGCCAGGGCACCGACTCGCCAACCACGACGCCCTCGACCTCGCCGAACTGGCCGCAGATCCCTGGGTGCTCGGCTGCCTGAAGACCGAGGCATACCTGCGCCGCTACGCCGAGCACGCCGGCTTCGATCCGGAAATCCGCGGGACTACCACCGACTACTTCTTCGCCCGCTCCCTCGTCGCGGCAGGCATGGGAATCTCCTTGATTCCCTCCGTCGCGCTCACCCCCGAGGTCCCCGGCTTGAGCGCCGTCCCGATCAAGCCGCCAGGCCCGATCCGGCACATCGGCGTCGCCACGATCGGCGGCCGTGCCCGGCCTCACGTCAGGACGCTCATCCGTGCCCTTCGCGAGCAGGCAATGCAGCACAACGGGCTTTGATCCTCCGCAGACCCAGCGAGCGCCGACGGGTCGATGTTTCATAGGTGTTCGCTCGTGAAACACCCCGCCGTCCGCCCGGCCACCTGCACCGATCATGTTTCATGAGTCGTTGCAAAAGGCGGTCGTGAGTGACGACTTCAGGCGCGTGGAATCGCACGACTGCCCGATGCCCACCTGTGCTGCCCCCGCAGGCTCCCCGTGCCGGACCGGCAAGAGCAAGGTGGCCATCCAGTACCACACCGCGCGCTTCCGCCTCGTGCCTCAACTCGCCAAGGCCCTCAGCGTGCCAACCCCCGCCGCGCCGTCCGCCGCCGGCCCGACGCATCCCGCCCCCGAAGCCGGCGTCCAGCGCCGCGCGAGGGGGTCCCGGCCCTGGGGACCCCTCGAACGGATACGCGTAGCCGTCGGGCGATTACCCGTGGCTTCGATCCCGCGTTGGCCGTGCATGAGCACTCTTCAGTCTTCAACGGGCCGAAGGCGCCGTCCGATGCCGCCGCATTTCGGAGAATCGGTTCAGCGACCGCTTCAGCGCGAGCCCGCACGCGAGCAGACGGCGCCCGATCCGCCGATCTACCGGGACCTGCTGGCCCGGTGGGCGGACGCGGGGCGGACGCTGCCCGGGCGCCGGGACCCCGAGTGGTCCCGGCTCACGTCCTCCCCGGTCTGGCCCTCCACCGGCAGCGGGCTGTACTGACCCACCCCGCGGCGGACCGCGTCAGCGCGTCTCGGGTCCGGCCAGGTGGCGGGCGATGACCATGCGCTGGATCTGGTTCGTGCCCTCGACGATCTGGAGCACCTTCGCCTCGCGCATCAGGCGCTCGACGGGGAAGTCCGCGGTGTAGCCGTAGCCGCCGAGGACCTGCACCGCGTCCGTGGTGACGGCCATCGCCGCGTCCGTGCAGAACAGCTTGGCCATGGCCGCCTGCCGGGAGAACGGCTTGCCCGCGTCCCGCAGCCGCGCCGCCGCGAGGTACAGCGCCCGGCCCGCCTCGATCTTCGTGGCCATGTCGGCGAGCATGAACCGCAGTCCCTGGAAGTCCGCGATCGGGTGTCCGAACTGCTTGCGGTCCAGTGCGTAGGTGAGCGCCTCGTCCAGTGCCGCCTGGGCGACGCCGATGGCGCAGGCGGCGATGCCCAGCCGGCCCGCGTCGAGCGCGGCGAGGGCGATGGTGAAGCCCTGTCCCTCCTCGCCGATGCGGCGGGAGTCGGGTACGCGTACGCCGTCGAAGTGGAGCTGGGCGGTGGGCGAGCCCTTCATGCCCATCTTCTTCTCGGGTACGGCGGCGGTCAGGCCGGCCGCGTCCCCGGGAACGAGGAAGGCGGTGATGCCCTTGGGGCCCTCGACGCCGGTGCGGGCGAGGACGGTGTAGAAGTCGGCGACCCCGCCGTGGGTGATCCAGGCCTTGGTGCCGGTGATGACCCAGTCGTCGCCGTCGCGGACGGCCTTGGTGGTGAGCGAGGCCGCGTCGGAGCCGGCGGCCGGCTCGGAGAGGCAGTAGGCGCCCAGCAGGCCGCCGCCGAGCATCGCGGGCAGGTGCGCGGCCTGCTGTTCCTTCGTGCCGTAGCCGGCGAGGCCGTGGCAGGCCAGGGAGTGCACGCTGACGCCGAGGCCGACGGTCAGGCGGGCCGCGGCCAGCTCTTCCAGGACCTGGAGGTAGACCTCGTACGGCTGCTCCCCGCCGCCGTGCTCCCCGGGGTACGGGAGGCCGAGCAGACCCGCCTCGGAGAGCAGCGTGAAGACCTCTCGGGGGAACTGTCCGGCGTCCTCCTCCTCGGCGGCGCGGGGACGGATCTCGCGCTGGGCGATCTCGCGTACGAGGGCGAGGAGGTCGCGGGACTCCTCGGTGGGCAGCTGTCGGTCCACCGGCTGCGGGGCGCGGTCGGTCATGGCGGCGCTCTCCTCCATCTCGGGCACGGCAGCGGCGCGCGAGGTGTGGTGCGCGCCGCCGGGTCTCGGGCTCTGTACAGCCGGTGCTGCCCTCCCGGGTCACGGAAGAGGCTGTTCAGCGGCTGCGGCGGCTTGAGTATGCCCGATCAGGGGCTTCCCGTCACCGGGGCAAGATCACCCGCCGGTTCGAACGGCTCTTCGGTAGGGGGAGGTGCCGGACACTCCGGGGCGAACTCCTCGATCACCGCCGATGTCGCGCGCGGCCGGCGTACCAGCAGGGCTCCGAGCCGGGCGCGTCCGGTCCGGTCCGGGGCGCTCGGCCCGCCGATCCATTCCAGGGTGGTCCCTTCGACCGCGGAGAGCCAGCCCACGAGGGCGAGGCGGGCGATCGGGGGGAGGTCGCGGCGGCCGTAGGCGCCTTCGGCGATGGCGGTGACCGGTTCCTCGCGTACGGCGTCGCGGATGGCGAGCACCTCGGCGTCGCAGCCGACGCCTCCGGTGACGATGGTGCGGTAGGCGGCGCGGTGGTGCTGGGCGTAGTGGAGGTAGCCGTCGACGGTGCGGCGGACCCGTTCGGCTGCCGGGAGGGCGGGCTCGTCGCCGGCGCGGGCGGCAAGGCCGGCGACGCAGTCCTCGACGACGGCGAGGGCGATGTCGCCCATGGAGAGTGCGCCGTACGAGGTGTCGGCGAACAACTTGCGGCCGGTGGCTAGGAGTTCGGCCTTGCGCACCTGTGAACGGCCGGCGGTTTCACGCTGTTGACTGTGGTTCACGTCGTCCGGCCCCAGCCTCGAACTGCCACAGGGTGGCCGCAGTATGACAGACCCGCGTACGGCTGCGGCCGGGCGTCCGGTGCGACGACCGGACGGGTGTCAGAACCAGCCCACCTGGGTGACGAACATGGCGACGACGACCACGAGGGTCCAGCCGAGGACGTGCTCCAGCCAGGCGGAGTCCTCCTGGGGGCCACCGGTGCGGGTGAGGCTCCCGGCGGGTGCGGATGCGGTCGGGGCGGCGGTTTCTGCAGTCATGGTGTCCAATGTGCCAGCATTCGCGGTAGACGTGGGTCACTGGTGGCGCACGTCACGCGGCCGGGCCCCGGCCGCTCCGGCGGGTGCGCGGTGCGGTCGGGGCCCGGCGGCGGTTCCTCTCCGGCGCCGCCTCCGGTGTCACCTGCGGGTGTCGCGGTCGCGGCCGGCCATGGCCGCCATCGCGAGGCCGAGGCAGAGCGCGACGCAGCCGGTGATCACGTTGCTGACCACGGAGCGCGCCACGTCCATCTCGCCGGCGATGGCCCAGGGGGCGATGATCGTCCAGGCGCCCAGGACGACCGCCGTCCACGCCATGGCGTGGGTGCGTTCGTAGGCGGATCCCAGACCGCCCATGCACAGACAGAACGCCAGGCCGACGATCAGGTTGTTGATCGCCAGCGGGGTCAGGACGCTGAATCCGGCGATCCACGGCGAGGCGGCCAGGTACAGGCCGGTTATCAGGGCCAGAGCCTCGACGGCCTGCGCGCGGGGAGTGCTGGTCACCCGCTCGAACCGGGTGCGCATCTCGGCGAGGTCGGGGTGGTGCTCGATGCTGGGGTGGGTGGTCATGGCGGGCCGCCTCCTATGAGAAGCCTTTATGTGCCATTTACCCCATTATGTTCCGCTTATCCGACCCGCCTGGTCAACGGGCAATTTCGCCGCCGGCTCACAGCACGCCCACGCTGCGCAGGGCGATGATCTGGGCCGGGGCCGGCAGGGCGGGTGCGAAGAGGTAGCAGACCCCGCCGCTGCCGGAGGCGATCTTCCCGGCGGCGGCCGTGCGCTTGGTGCGCAGCCAGACGTTCTCCCACTCCGCGCGCTGGTAGACGCGGCGGACGGAGGGGTTGTCGTGCGCGTGGGGGTCGTTGACGACGACGTCGCCTGCGGCGGTGAAGCCGACGACGGCCATGAGGTGGCCGGCCGTTCCGTAGCCCGCGCCCGTGAGCTCGTCCGCGCGGAAGGAGGTGGAGGTGATGACGGGGATGCCGGCCCGCACCACGGTCTCCAGGTCGGTCATCGAGGCGAGGCGGGTGACGACCGCGGCGAGGCCGCTGTAGGTGGCGGCGTAGGCGGCGTTGAAGGACCAGTTGCCGCAGCCCTTGTAGGCGGCGTCATAGGTGGCGCGGGCGGCGTGGCAGACCTGCGGGTCGGAGTAGGTCGGGTTCACCCAGGCCAGGGTGGCGGGGTCGGCCTTGCGGCCGAAGTACTCGATGACCATCTGGGAGGAGGTGGGGCTGCACCAGGCCTCGCCGCCGTTGTCGTATTCGGGGTAGCGCCCGATGTGGATCTGCTGCGAGTAGCGCGGGACCTTCAGCTCGTGGGCGGTCCCGGAGGGGCGGGAGGCGGGGACGGTGAACCGGTCGGGGACGGCGGAGGCCATCGCGCCCGCGAGCCAGACGGTGGGGCCCTCGGACGCGCCGGGCCGGCGGTGGAGGGTCAGGCGCAGCTGCCATCCGGTGATCCGCAGGCCGTCGGCGGCGGCGGGCGCGTCGAGCGCGAGGGTGTCGGTCCAGACGGTGGAGCGGCCGTCGGTCTGTCCGTCCACCGAGGTGCGGCGGATGTCGGCGTCGCCCGAGGCCCAGCGGCCCATCACGTACCAGGGGGTGGCGGTGCCGTCGGTGTAGGCGGCGCGCAGCTCGGTCTGGATCCAGGTGCCGGCAGGGGTGCGGGCGTTCCAGGAGGCGACGGCCTCGGTGGCGGCCACCGTGGAGCGGTGCACCGGGGAGGTCCAGGTGGCGTACTCCCAGGTGCTCTTGCGTCCGGTGTGGGGGTCGGCGTACTCGGTGCGGCCGGCGGCGGTGGCGATCCGCAGGCCGGGGCGGGCGCCGGCGACGGCGGTGGTGCCCTGGTGGGTGCCGGCCGCCCAGTGGCCGTAGGAGTACCAGAAGCGGTTGTCGACGGTACGGCCCTGCGCGCGGGGGGCGGCGGCTGCCGGGGCTCCGCCGCCGGGGACGGAGGCGGCGGTGGCCGCGGTGGCGACCGCGAGCGCGGCGACGAGTACGGCCCTGCGTGGCGTGGGTGCGGTCATCGCGTGGTCCCCCGGGTGGGTCGGCGCATCGGTGGTGTCACCCTTGCAGGTTCCCGGCGGCCGGGGGCCCAAGCCATGGGTCGTGTCGGGCTTGTCTACGCTGGTCGGGTGGAGCCGCACCGGTCACTGGAGTCCCTTGCGCGGGAGCTCGCCGCCCTGCCCTGTTCCCTCGGCCCGGTGCGCCTGATCGGGATCGACGGGCACGCCGGTTCCGGGAAGAGCACCTTCGCGGGGCGGCTCGCCGAGGCGCTGGGCGGGGCACCGGTGCTGCATCTCGACGACGTGGCCAGTCACGAGGAGCTGTTCGGCTGGGAGGAGCGGCTGCGTGCCCAGGTGCTGGAGCCCCTGGCCGCCGGGCGGCCCGCGCGCTGGACCCCGTACGACTGGGTGGAGCGCCGCTTCGGGCCGGAGCGGGTGCTGGAGCCCGCGCCGGTGCTCCTGCTGGAGGGGGTCGGGGCCGGGCGGCGGGCGCTGCGCCCGCATCTGGCCCGGCTGCTGTGGATGGAGACGCCGCGGGCCCGGTCCTGGGCTCGGGGCCGGAACCGGGACGGGCATGCGCTGTCCGACTTCTGGGACGGGTGGGAGCGCGCGGAGCGCGCGCACTTCTCCAGTGATCCTTCGCGCCCCTTCGCCGACACCCTGGTACGCCAGAGCAGTACGGGATACGAGTGGTCTTCCGGGGCCGGAGCGACGGCTGGAACCTCCCCTTCCATCACTGACGGTGACGGACTCCCCCGGGCCTGAAACGGCTCCGGAACCCCGCCGCGGCGGGCCTGCGCCGACCCGCTTGACCCGGGCGCCGCAGCGGCCTTACGTTCTGAATGCGGCGCCTTTACCGGCCGCCGCGCACGCGAAGCCCCCGGTTGTTCCCCCGTGATCGGGGGCTTCGTCGTGCCCGCGACCCCCGCCGGAGAGGTGCGTGCGCGGTTCAGGCGGCCCCCCGACGTTCACTCTGTGTCATCACAGGGGCCGGTGGTGCCCGCTCGAACCGTACCCGCCGCACCCTACGTAAGGTGCGAAAGCGCAGGTACGATGCAGCCCTGAATTCAGCGACGCCAGGCGGGGGCACCGGACAACTCGCGCGCTCGGAGCGGGGGTTGCCGCGCACCACGGGGCAGGCTTGTGGGGGACGTGATGGATTTCGGCACGCCGGGCAGCATGCACGCCCCGGCCGAACTCGCCTGGCTGCGAGGGGTCGACGCCTGCACCATGGGCGCGTACCCGCAGGCCGAGGAGGAGTTCCGGACGGCCGTGCGGCTCGACCCCTCGATGGCCGACGCGTGGCTGGGCCTGCACGCGCTCCGGGTCGACACGGGCAATGCCCTGTTACGCATGTACGCGCACCGGGACCGCTTCGGCGAGCAGCGCAGCCGGCACCGCCGGACGCTGAACTCCTGGTACTGGCTGGGCTGGTGGGTGCAGCCGGTGCTGGAGAGCCGGCGCGACCTGCTGCTCGCCCACGCCTCGCACTGGCTGGACGGCCGGCACGTTCCGGAGCTGGACCAGGCCCTGGCGGCGCTGCCGCCGGTGGACACCGATCCGCAGGTGCGGTTCCTGCACGCCTGCCGGTCCTATCTGGTCAAGGACTGGGAGCAGTTGGTCCGGCACACCGAGCCGCTGGTGAACGATCCGCTGCTGGGGATCGAGGCCGGGCTGTTCGGCGGGATGGCGCGGGTCCGGCTGGAGATGTACGGGCAGGCCGAGCCGATGCTGTCGGCGGCGCTGATGCGCTGCCGCAGCGAGCAGCCGCAGCGCAAGGAGCTGCGCTACTGGCTGGCCCGGGCACACGAGGGGACGGGGCGCAGTGCGGCGGCGCTGCCGCTGTACCGGGCGGTGCACCGGGTGGATCCCTCGTTCATGGACACCGCGGCGCGGCTGACGGCCATCGAGGACGGCGACGACACGGACGGCATGGCCGATCTGGCGGGCCTGGCGGGGTGTTCCGGGTACGGCGGCTACGCGGGGTACGGCCCGTCGCCGGTCGGCGGGGACTTCGCGGCGGTCGCCCTGGGCGGGGGGCCGCTGGGCGGCGGGCCGGTGCAGGACATCGCCCCGGACGGCCAGGCGGGTGCCGACCCGCTGGGTCCGGTGCCCGTGCCGCCGGGCCGGATGGAGGGGGTACGGCGCAAGGCGACCGTCCCGCCTCAGGGCTCGGCGGAGGGGCTGCCGGCCGGGCCGTCCGATCCGGCGGCGCTGGCCGAGGCGCTGGCGGAGCTGGAGCGGATGGTGGGCCTTGAGCCGGTCAAGCGGCAGGTGAAGGCCCTCTCGGCGCAGCTGCACATGGCGCGGCTGCGGGCCGGGCAGGGACTGCCGGTGCAGCCTCCGAAGCGGCACTTCGTGTTCTCCGGGCCCTCGGGGACGGGCAAGACGACGGTGGCCCGGATCCTGGGCCGGGTCTTCTACGCGCTGGGGCTGCTCGGCGGGGATCATCTGGTCGAGGCCCAGCGGGCCGACCTGGTGGGCGAGTTCCTGGGCCAGACGGCGGTGAAGGCCAACGAGCTGATCGATTCGGCGATCGGCGGGGTGCTGTTCGTGGACGAGGCGTACTCGCTGTCGAACACGGGCTACAGCAAGGGCGACGCGTACGGCGACGAGGCGCTGCAGGTGCTGCTGAAGCGGGCCGAGGACAACCGCGACCACCTGGTGGTGATCCTGGCGGGCTATCCGGCCGGGATGGACCGGCTGCTGGCGGCGAATCCGGGGCTGTCCTCCCGGTTCACCACGCGGGTGGACTTCCCCAGCTACCGGCCGGCGGAGCTGACCGCGATCGGCGGTGTGCTGGCCGACGCGAACGGGGACCAGTGGGACGAGGAGGCCCTGGAGGAGCTGCGCAGCATCAGCGGGCACGTGGTGGAGCAGGGCTGGATCGACGAGCTGGGCAACGGCCGCTTCCTGCGGACCCTGTACGAGAAGAGCTGCGCGTACCGGGACCTCCGGCTGGCGGGCTTCGCGGGTGAGCCGTCGCGGGACGACCTGGCCACCCTCCGGCTGCCGGACCTGATGCAGGCGTACGGGGAGGTCCTGTCGGGCCGCGGGCCGCAGGAGCGGCCGGAGCCGCCTCTGTGAGCCGGCGGGGCCGGGCGTGCCGCCGCTGCGGCGGTACGCCCGGCCCCCTCGGCTATGTACGGCCGGCCGGGATCCGGTGGGCCGGGTCGCGGACTTCGCCCACCAGCATCTCCAGGACGTCTTCCAGGGTGACCAGGCCGAGGACCCGGCCGCTCTGGTCGGCGACCTGCGCCAGGTGGGTGGCGTCGCGGCGCATGACGCCGAGGGCGTCGTCCAGGGGGACGGTCGCGCACAGGGTGGTCATACGGCGCCACACCCGCTGGGGTACGGCCCGTTCCCGGTCCTCCAGGTCCAGTACGTCCTTGACGTGCAGGTAGCCCATGAAGGCGCCGCTGTCGGAGCGGACGGGGAACCGGGAGTAGCCGGTACGCACGGTCAGCTGTTCGATCTGGCGGGGGGTGACGGCCGGGCCGACGGTGACGAGGCGGTCGCGGTCGAGGAGGACGTCGGTGACGGGGCGGCTGCCCAGTTCCAGTGCGTCCTCCAGCCGCTCCTGCTCGACCGGCTCCAGGAGCCCGGCCTGCCGGGAGTCCTTGAGGAGCCGGCCCAGCTGGGTGGAGGTGTAGGCGGCTTCGACCTCGTCCTTGGGCTCGACCTTGAACAGCTTCAGGACGAGCTTTGCGCAGGCTCCGAGCGCGGTGGTGACCGGCCCGCAGAGGCGGGCGAAGGCGACCAGGCCGGGGCTGAACCACAGGGCGGTCTTCTCGGGTGCGGCCATGGCGAGGTTCTTGGGCACCATCTCGCCGATGACCAGGTGCAGGAATACCACGGCGGCGAGCGCGAGGGCGTAGCCGAGGGGGTGGATCAGGCCCTGCGGTACGTGGACGGCGTGGAAGACGGGCTCCAGCAGCCGGGCCACGGTCGGCTCGGCGACCGCGCCGAGGGTGAGGGAGCAGACGGTGATGCCGAACTGCGCCGCGGCCATCATGCGGGGCAGGTTCTCCAGGCCGTGGAGTACCTGGCGGGCCCGCTTGGACTCGGCCGCGAGGGGTTCGATCTGGCTGCGCCGTACGGAGACGAGTGCGAACTCGGCGCCGACGAAGAAGCCGTTGGCGAGGACGAGGAGCAGTGCGAACAGGAGTTGGAGCGCGTTCACCGGGCGGCGCCTTCCAGCGCGGCCCGCTGGGGGGCGGCTTCGCCGTGGCGGGCGGAGCCGGGCACCGGGGCGCCGGCGGGAGCCGCGGGGTGCCGGTGCGCGCCGGCGGCGGGTACGGCCGTCAGGCGGACCAGGCGGACGCGTTCCGCACGGTTGCGGCCGACCCTGCGGACGGACAGCTTCCATCCGGGGAGGTCCGCGCGGTCCCCGGGTGCGGGGATCCGGCCGAGCAGGTCGGCGACGAGGCCGGCGACGGTCTCGTAGGGGCCCTCGGGCACCTCCAGGCCTATCCGGCGCAGCGTCTGCACGCGGCAGCTGCCGTCGGCATCCCAGGAGGGGCGGCCGTCCTCGGCGGGTACGGCGGCCAGCTCGGGGGTCTCGTCCTCGGCGAGGTCGTGCTCGTCGCGGACCTCGCCGACGAGTTCCTCCACGATGTCCTCCAGGGTGACGACGCCGGCGGTGCCGCCGTACTCGTCGACGACCACGGCCATGGGCTGCTCGCTGCGCAGCCGCTCCAGCAGCGGCTGCACCGGGAGGGAGCCGGGGACCAGCAGCGGCGCGACGCAGATCCGGCCGACGGTGGTGCGGTCGCGTTCGGCCTCGGGCACGGCGAGGGCGTCCTTGAGGTGGACGACGCCGGTGATCTCGTCGATGCGTTCGCGGTAGACCGGGAAGCGGGACAGGCCGGTGGCGCGGGTCAGGTTCAGCACGTCGGCCGCGGTGGCCGTGTGCTGGAGGGCGCTGACCTTCACGCGGGGGGTCATGACGTGCTGGGCGGTGAGCTCGCCCAGCGACAGGGTCCGTACGAAGAGGTCGGCGGTGTCCTGTTCGAGGGCGCCTGCCTGGGCCGAATGGCGGACCAGGGAGACCAGTTCGCCCGGGGTGCGGGCGGAGGCCATCTCCTCGGTGGGCTCCACGCCGAGCGCCCGTACGAGCCGGTTGGCGACGGCGTTCAGGCCGGCGATGACCGGCCGGAAGAGGCGGGAGAAGGCGTTCTGCGGGCCGGCGACGAAGCGGGCCACCTGGAGGGGCCGGGAGACCGCCCAGTTCTTCGGGACGAGTTCACCCACGACCATCTGGACGGCGGAGGCGAGCAGCATGCCGATGACGACGGCGACGCCGGAGACGGCTCCCTTCGGCAGGCCGGTCGCGGTGAGCGGCCCGGCCAGCAGCGCGGCGAGGGCGGGCTCGGCGAGCATGCCGACCACGAGGGAGGTGATGGTGATGCCCAGCTGGGTGCCGGAGAGCTGGAAGGACAGCTCCCGCAGGGCCTTGACGACCGTGCGGGCGCGGCGGTCTCCGTCGGCTGCGGCGCGCTCCGCCTCGGGGCGTTCCACCGTGACGAGGCCGAACTCGGCCGCCACGAAGAATCCGTTGGCGAGGATCAGGGCGAACGCCGCCGCGAGCAGGAGTAGCGGGATGGTCATGCCGCCGCCTCCGGAGGGAGGGCGGCGCGGGTATTACCGGACGATCCGTCCATTGCTGGAGGGAGTCACTCCTTGAGTAGCAGGTGCCCGCGGGCCTCGGGGTCCCGGGGCCGGTGGGAGGGCGCACGGCTGCGCCCCGCCACCAGGTTAGTCATTGAGATCGCGGCCGCAACGGTACGCGGCTGCGGGCGTCGGCGGGGTCACTGGTCGTTTGTGCCGGTTCCATGTGTTTCGACGAGGGCGCGCAGGGCGCGCGCGTCGCTGATGGCCTGCTGCCTGGCCACGCCCGGCTGGATGCCGAGCGCGGGCAGGCTGGTGCCGTCACTGAGGTCCAGGAACACCCACGGGTCGCCGGGGCGGAGGTTGACCCGGAGGATCTCCGCCCAGGCCAGACGGCGGACGTTGGTGAGGTTGACGACGGTGACGCCGTCCTCGTCCGCGGTCACCTTGGGGCGGCTGAGCAGGACGAGTACGGAGCTCAGCAGGACGGCGGTGAAGACGAAGCTGATCCGCTCGCCGGGGCTGAGGTTCTCCAGCAGCACGGCGATGGCCGTGATGGTGGCGAACATGGCGAGCCCGACGCCCAGCAGGACGGCCCGGGTGCGGGTCGGCCGGAAGGTGACCGGCAGGGCGGGCGGTACGGGCGGGGCGGCGGACTCGGCCATGGTGCGTTGCCTTCTGGGTGGCGTACGGGCGAGGGGGCGGCGTGCCGGTGGGCACGCGGGTCCTCAGAGGCGGCAGGCGTGGATCGAGGTGGTGAGGATCGCGCGGGCGCCGAGCTCGTACAGGTCGTCCATGATGCGCTGGGCCTCCTTGGCGGGGACCATGGCGCGGACCGCGACCCAGCCCTCGTTGTGGAGCGGGGAGACGGTCGGCGACTCCAGGCCCGGGGTGAGGGCGACCGCGCGCTCCAGGTGCTCGGCGCGGCAGTCGTAGTCCATCATCACGTAGCTGCGGGCCACGAGGACGCCCTGCAGGCGGCGCAGGAACTGCTGGACCTGCGGGTCGTCGGCGTCGGCGGCGTTGCCGCGGATGACGACGGCCTCGGAGGTGAGGATGGGCTCGCCGATGACCTCCAGGCCGGCGTTGCGCAGGCTGGTGCCGGTCTCGACGACATCGGCGATGATCTGGGCGACGCCGAGCTGGATGGCGGTCTCGACGGCGCCGTCGAGGTGTACGACGGAGGCGTCGATGCCCTGGTCGGCGAGGTGCTTGGCGACGATTCCCTCGTACGAGGTCGCGATGGTCATCCCGGTGAAGTCCTCGGGGCCCTTCGCGGTGCCGGGTGTGGTGGCGTAGCGGAAGGTGGAGCGCCCGAAGTTCAGCGGGAGGATCTCCTCGGCGCTGGCGCCGGAGTCGAGCAGCAGGTCGCGGCCGGTGATGCCGATGTCGAGCTTGCCGGAGGAGACGTAGATCGCGATGTCCTTGGGGCGGAGGTAGAAGAACTCCACCTCGTTCTCGGGGTCGACGACCACGAGTTCCTTGGACTCCTTGCGCATCCGGTAGCCGGCCTCATGGAGCATCGCCGACGCCGGTCCGGAGAGTGAACCCTTGTTGGGGACGGCGATGCGCAGCATGGGGCTTCCTTTGATGCGTGGTGTGCGTGGTTTGCGTGGGTGCGGACGGGCGGGTGCGGACCCGGCCCGGGCTCAGAGGTGCGCGTAGACGTCGTCGAGGGAGATCCCGCGCGCGACCATCATCACCTGGACGTGGTAGAGCAGCTGGGAGATCTCCTCGGCGGCGGCTTCCTTGCCCTCGTACTCGGCGGCCATCCAGACCTCGGCGGCCTCCTCGACGACCTTCTTGCCGATGGCATGGACGCCCTTGTGGACGAGCTCGGCGGTGCGGGAGGTGCTGGGGTCGCCTTCGACGGCCTTGTGCTGGAGCTCGGTGAAGAGCTCTTCGAAGGTCTTGGAGGGTTTGTTCGCCATGATGTCCCTAGAGTAGAGGCTCACCCGGGTGCCCCGGTGCCGGGGTTCACTCCTCGGACACTCAGCGCCAGGGTTCACTGACGGTGCGCAGGGTCATGGCGGTGGAGACGGCGGCGGTGACCGCTTCGTGGCCCTTGTCCTCGTTCGATCCTTCGAGTCCGGCGCGGTCCAGTGCCTGCTCGTCGTTGTCGCAGGTCAGTACGCCGAAGCCGACGGGAACCCCGGTGTCGATGGACACCTGGACCAGGCCCTGGGTGACGCCCTGGCAGACGTAGTCGAAGTGGGGGGTGCCTCCGCGGATGACGACGCCGAGGGCGACGATGGCGTCGTAGCCGCGCCCGGCGAGGACCTTCGCCACGACCGGGAGCTCGAAGCTGCCGGGGACGCGGAGCAGGGTGGGCTCGTCGATGCCCAGCTCGTGCAGGGCCCGCAGGGCGCCGTCGACCAGTCCGTCCATGACCTTCTCGTGCCACTGGGCCGCGATCACGGCGACTCGCAGGTCTCCGCAGTTCTTCACGCTCAGTTCGGGTGCGCCCTTGCCGCTCACAGCTCTGCTCCTCGGTGGTCGGTGGATGTACGTACGGGTGGTGGTGCTTGCTTACTGGTTGCCGCAGGCGGACGTGGTCACGGCCCCGTCCAGCCAGGGCAGGTCGTGGCCCATCCGGTCCCGCTTGGTGCGCAGGTACCGCAGGTTGTGCTCGCCCGCCTCGACCGGCATGGCCTCCCGGCTGGTGACCGTGATGCCGTGCCGTTCCAGGGCGGCGGACTTGTCGGGGTTGTTGGTCAGCAGGCGGACGCCGTGGACGCCGAGGTCGGCGAGGATCTGCGCGCCGGCGGCGTAGTCGCGGGCGTCGGCGGGCAGGCCCAGTTCCAGGTTGGCGTCGAGGGTGTCGCGGCCGCGTTCCTGGAGTTCGTAGGCGCGCAGCTTGGACAGCAGTCCGATGCCGCGGCCCTCGTGGCCGCGCAGGTAGACGACGACGCCGCGGCCCTCGGTCTTGATGCGTTCCATGGAGGCGTGCAGCTGGGGGCCGCAGTCGCAGCGCTGGGAGGCGAAGATGTCGCCGGTCAGGCACTCGGAGTGCATGCGGACCAGGATGTCGGAGCCGTCGCCGATGTCGCCGTGGACGAGTGCGACGTGTTCGACGCCGTCGACGGTGGAGCGGTAGCCGTGGGCGGTGAAGTCGCCGAACGCGGTCGGCAGGTTGACCTCGGCCTCGCGGCGGACGGTGGGTTCGGCGGAGCGGCGGTAGGCGATCAGGTCCTCGATGGAGGTGATCGTCAGGCCGTGCTTGCGGGCGAAGGGGATCAGCTCGGGCAGGCGCAGCATGACGCCGTCCTCGCCGGCGATCTCCACGATGGCGCCGGCCGGGCGCAGGCCGGCGAGGCGGGCGAGGTCGACGGCGGCCTCGGTGTGGCCGTTGCGGACGAGGACGCCGCCGGGCTTGGCGCGCAGGGGGAAGACGTGGCCGGGGCGGACGAAGTCGCCGGGGCCGCTGACGCCGTCGGCGAGGAGGCGCAGGGTGGTGGCGCGGTCGGCGGCGGAGATGCCGGTGGTGACGCCGTGGGCGGCACTCGCGTCGACGGAGACGGTGAAGGCGGTCTTCATCGACTCGGTGTTGTTCTGGACCATCTGCGGGAGTTCGAGGCGGTCGAGCTCCGGGCCCTCCATGGGGGCGCAGATCAGGCCGCGGCACTCGCTCATCATGAAGGCGACGATCTCGGGGGTGGCCTTCTCGGCGGCGATGACGAGGTCGCCCTCGTTCTCGCGGTCCTCGTCGTCGACGACGACGACGGGCCGGCCGGCCGCGATGTCGCGGATCGCCTGTTCGACGGGGTCGAGGCGGAAGGTCTCTTCGGGGATGTCGGGCACGGGCTTGAGGGTGGTCATGCCGCTGCTCCTTCGAGGGCCGGGGCGGGGGTGGTGCGGGAGCGCTGGTACCAGTCGTAGGCGCCCCACACCACGAGGGCGAAGTAGACGACGTAGACCAGGCCGGAGAAGGCCAGTCCGCCGGTGAAGGCGAGGGGGACGCCGACGAGGTCCACGAGGAGCCAGGCGAACCAGAACTCGACGAGGCCGCGGGCCTGGGCGACCATCGCGACGATGGTGCCGACGAAGATGTAGGCGTCGGCCCAGGGGCTCCAGGACAGCGTCGGGTAGAGCGTGAAGAGGCCGCCGACGGCGAGGGTGCCGAGGGCCGCGCCGCCGAGGAGCAGTGCGCGTTCGGTCCAGGTGGCGGTGCGTACGGCGATGGAGCCGTCCTGGGCCTGCTGCCTGCCGCGGTGCCAGGCGGTCCAGCCGAAGACGGCGACGCCGATGACGAGGAGCTGCTTGCCGACGCCGCCGGCGAGGTGCGCGGAGGCGTAGGCGGCGATGAGGATCAGTCCGGAGAGCAGCTGGGCGGGCCAGGTCCATATGGAGCGGCGCCAGCCGAGGGCGAGTGCGGCCAGGCCCATCAGGTTGCCGATCATGTCGGACCAGATGACCTTCTGGCCGAAGACGGTGAAGGCTTCCGCGTTGAGCCAGTTCAGGGCGGTCACCGGGCTTCTCCCGCCGGGTCCGCGTGCAGCGGGTCCACGCCGGCGGCGAGGAGGCGTTCGACGTACTTCGCGAGGACGTCGACTTCGAGGTTGACCGGGTCGCCGGGCTGCTTGAGGCCGAGGGTGGTCAGCGCGAGGGTGGTGGGGATGAGGCTGATGGTGAACCAGTCGGCTGCGGCCTCGACCACGGTGAGGCTGACGCCGTCGACGGTGATGGAGCCCTTCTCGACGACGTAGCGGGAGAGGTTGCGCGGGAGGGCGACCTTGACGATCTCCCAGTGCTCGGAGGGGGTGCGGGAGAGGATCTCGCCGGTGCCGTCGACGTGGCCCTGGACCAGGTGGCCGCCGAGCCGTCCGCCGAGGGCCATAGGGCGCTCCAGGTTGACGCGGGAGCCCTTGGCCAGGGCGCCGAGGCTGGAGCGGTTGAGGGTCTCCTGCATGACGTCGGCGGTGAACTCGCCGTCGGCGGTCTCGACGACGGTCAGGCAGACGCCGTTGACGGCGATGGAGTCGCCGTGCTTGGCGTCCTCGGTGACGAGGGGGCCGCGCAGCCGGAAGCGGGAGGCTTCCTGGAGCGGCTCGACGGCGGTGACCTCGCCCAGTTCTTCGACGATTCCGGTGAACACTCAGTGCTCCTTGGGGGCGGTGGCGGGAAGGGCGGTGATGCGCAGGTCGGGGCCCACGCGGACGGCCTCGGTGATGTCGAGGCGCAGGGCGTGGGAGATGTTCGTGACGCCCGCGTCGGCGAGGGCGGCGGGGCCGGCGCCGAGCAGGGCGGGGGCGAGGTAGCCGACGACGCGGTCGACGGTGCCGGCTTCGAGGAAGGCGCCCGCGAGGGTGGGGCCGCCTTCGAGGAGGAGGGAGCGCACGCCGCGGGCGTACAGCTCGGCGAGGAGCCGGTCGAGGGGGACGCGTCCGTCGTGCAGGGGCAGCCGGAGCAGGTCGGCGCCGGGCAGGTGGCGGGTGTCGGCGTCCTCGGCGACGACGAGCAGCGTGGGCGCGGCGTCGTCGAGGATGCGGGCGGTCGGCCGGAGGCCGGCGCGGGTGTCGAGGGCCACGCGCAGGGGCTGGGTGGCGCCGTCGATGCCGCGGACGGCCAGGTGCGGGTCGTCGGCGCGCAGGGTGCCGCCGCCGACGAGGACGGCGTCGGCCTCGGCGCGCAGGCGGTGGACGTCCGCGCGGGATTCGGCGGAGCTGATCCAGCGGCTGCTGCCGTCGGCGGCGGCGCTGCGGCCGTCGAGGGTGGCGGCGTACTTCCAGGTGACATGGGGCCGGCCGAGGCGTACGGAGGTCAGCCAGGCGGTGTTGACGGCCTCGGCCTCGGCCTGGAGCAGGCCGGCCTCGGTGTCGATCCCGGCGGCGCGCAGGGTGGCGGCGCCGCCGCTGGCCTGCGGGTTCGGGTCGGGGACGGCGTAGACGACGCGGGTGACGCCGGCGTCGGCGAGGGCCCGGGCGCAGGGTCCGGTGCGGCCGGTGTGGTTGCAGGGTTCGAGGGTGACGTAGGCGGTGCCGCCTCGGGCGGCGGAGCCTGCGGCGCGCAGGGCGTGGACCTCGGCGTGCGGTCCGCCGGCCCGCTGGTGCCAGCCCTCGCCGACGACGGTGCCGCAGGCGTCGGTGATGACGCAGCCGACGACCGGGTTGGGGCTGGTGGAACCGAGTCCGCGGGCGGCCAGCTCGACGGCTCGTCGCATGGCACGGGTTCCCGCGTCGGGTGCGGGTGCTGCGTGCGCGGCGTGTGTCGCCACCGGGTCCTCCTGCCTCGTCGGGCACGGACTCCGGGGCCTGTCGGGATACGACAGATGAAGCGGAACAGCTCACGTGGGGACGCCGAGGCCGGTGAAACGGTTCGACCGGGCGCATCCGACAGGGATGCGCCGATGAACCGCCGACGGCGGCGTACCGGTGACTGGCCCGCCGCGCACTGCCTCCCATCCGGACTTTAACCGTCGGTCCAGGAATTTCACCTGGTCAACCGGCCGCTGGCTGCGGACGGGTCGCGGACTATACCGCCGGTTCGGAATTACACCGACCCCGGAGTGCGCTGCTACTGGTACTCCAGCCAGTTTGCCACGGCCGATCGCCCGCCATGCGGGTGATGTGGTGTGGCCTGGCTCACAGAGGGTGACTCGGGGGCTACGCCGGGGCGGGCCGGGTCTGGATCCGGGGGTGGGGCGGGCGCGGATCTGCGGCGAGGCCCGAGAACCGGTCGGGGCACACCCGACCTCGGGTCCGGGCGAGGAGAAAGCGCTTTGGTCCAGACCTATTGACGGGTTGGTCTAGTCCTCTTAACGTTCCCTTCAACTTCCCGGGAACGCCCGTCAGATGTGCGCACGTCACGGGCCAACACGCTTGCACACCCATCACGTTGTTCCACGCTGTGTCCACCCGTCACCTGCATCCTCCCCTCCCCAGGAGGCACAATGCCGTCCCCCACACGCACGAGAGCGATGCTCCTGGCATCCGGCGCCGCAATCGCCGGACTGCTGGTCGGCGGACTCTCGGCGGGCGTATCGCACGCTGCCGACCACGAGAGCTGCCGCCCCGACGGCCTCTACAAGACCGCCGGCGTCGACGTGCCCTACTGCTCGGTCTACGACTCCGAAGGCCGCGAGAAGATGGGCGCCGACCACCAGCGCCGCGTCATCGGATACTTCACCGGCTGGCGCACGGGCAAGGACGGCACCCCCGCCTACCTGGCCAACGACATCCCGTGGTCCAAGGTCACCCATTTGAACTACGCCTTCGCCCACGTGGGCGCCGACAACAAGATCTCGGTCGGCACCGACAACGCGAACAACGCCGCCACCGGAATGACCTGGCCGGGCGTCGCGGGAGCCGAGATGGACCCGGCGCTCCCCTACAAGGGCCACTTCAACCTGCTGAACAAATTCAAGAAGCAGTACCCCGACGTCAAGACGCTCATCTCGGTCGGCGGCTGGGCCGAGACCGGCGGATACTTCGGCGACGACGGCAACCGGGTCGCCTCCGGCGGCTTCTACTCGATGGCCACCAACGCCGACGGATCCGTCAACCAGGCCGGCATCGACACCTTCGCCCAGTCCTCGGTCGACTTCATCCGCGCGTACGGGTTCAACGGCGTCGACATCGACTACGAGTACCCGACCACGATGAAGGACGCGGGCAACCCGCTCGACTGGCAGCTGTCCAATGCCCGCCGCGCCGGCCTGGTCCAGGGCTACGCGGCCCTGATGAAGTCCCTGCGCGAGAAGCTCGACCGCGCCGGCGCCGCCGACGGCAAGCACTACCTGCTCACCGTCGCCGCCCCTTCCTCCGGCTACCTGCTGCGCGGCATGGAGACGTACCAGGTCCAGAAGTACCTGGACTACGTCAACATCATGTCCTACGACCTGCACGGCGCCTGGAACGAGTACGTCGGGCCCAACGCCTCGCTCTTCGACGACGGCAAGGACGCCGAACTGGCCGCCGCGGGCGTCTACTCCACCTCCCAGTACGGCGGCATCGGCTACCTGAACACCGACTGGGCCTACCACTACTTCCGCGGCTCGATGCCCGGCGGCCGCATCAACATCGGCCTGCCCTACTACACCCGCGGCTTCAAGAACGTGCAGGGCGGCACCGACGGCCTGTGGGGCAAGGCCCCCTCGACCACCTGCCCGGCCGGCGCGGGCCTGACCAAGTGCGGTGACGGCGCGGTCGGCATCGACAACCTGTGGCACGACAAGGACACCAACGGGGCCGAGTCCCCGGCCGGCTCCAACCCGATGTGGCACGCCAAGAACCTGGAGAAGGGGGTCGTCGGCGACTACGTCACCAGGTACGGCTTCCCGGCGAACACCACCCTGACCGGCACCTACGCCCGCAGGTACGACTCCACCCTGGTGGCGCCGTGGCTGTGGAACGCGCAGAAGAAGGTCTTCCTGTCCACCGAGGACGAGCAGTCGGTGGCCGCCAAGGCCGACTACGTGGTGGACAAGGGCATCGGCGGCACGATGGTCTGGGAGCTCGCCGGCGACTACTCGTACAACGCGGCCAAGGGCCAGTACGAGATGGGTGACACGCTCACCGACACGATGTACCAGAAGTTCAAGTCGGCCTCCCCGTACGGCGCGAAGAAGGCGGGCTCGACCGCCCTGCCGACCCAGGCCGTGGACATCAGGACGGAGTTCACCGAGTTCAAGCTCGGCGACTCCAACTACCCGCTGACGCCGAAGCTGAAGATCACCAACAACACCGGTTCCACGCTTCCCGGCGGCACCGAGTTCCAGTTCGACTACGGCACTTCGGCCCCGAACAACGCCTCCGACCAGTCCGGCTTCGGCACCGCCGTGATCAGCAGCGGCCACACCGGCCCCAACGTCGGCGGCCTCAAGGGCGACTTCCAGCGGGTCTCCCTGAAGCTCCCCGCCTGGCAGACCCTCGCCCCAGGCGCCTCCGTCGACCTCGCGTTCAACTACTACCTGCCGGTGTCCACCCCCTCCAACTGGACGGTGAACATCTCCGGCGCCACCTATGCCCTCGCCGGGGACCTGGCCCGCGGTACGACCCTGGTCCAGCCCGGCGGCGGCACCCAGCCCCCGACCACTCCGCCGACCACTCCCCCCACGACACCGCCGACCACGCCGCCGCCCACCGGCGGGACCTGCACCAACCCGGCGTACGTCGCGGGCACGGTCTACAACAGCGGCAACGTCGTCTCGCACAAGGGCCGCAACTGGAAGGCCCAGTGGTGGACGCAGAACGAGGAACCCGGCACCACGGGTGACTGGGGCGTCTGGAAGGACCAGGGCGCCTGCTGACAACGTGAGGACCCTGAGGACCCGGTGGCCCGGCGGCCACCGGGTCCTCGCCCGTTCCCCCCTGCCCGCCCTCGTAGGCTGGCCCGGTGAGCACACATGTCACCGCGCACGCAGCGGACTTCGAGGAACACCGGCCCCGGATGTTCGGCATCGCCTACCGCATGCTCGGTTCCGCCGCGGAGGCCGAGGACATCGTGCAGGACGCCTACCTGCGCTGGGACTCGGCGGACCGCGCCGCCATCGAGCAGCCGGGAGCCTGGCTCGCCAAGGTCGTCACCAACCTCTGCCTCAACAGCCTCACCTCGGCGCGCGCCCGGCGCGAACAGTACGTCGGCCCCTGGCTCCCGGAGCCCGTCCTCACCGGGGACGGCACCCTGGGCCCGCTGGAGTCGGCGGAGCAGCGCGACAGCGTCTCCATGGCCCTGCTCCTGCTGCTGGAGCAGCTCACCCCCGTCGAGCGCGCGGTGTACGTGCTGCGCGAGGCCTTCGCCTACAGCCACCGGGAGATCTCCACCCTCCTGGACCTCACCGAGGCCAACTGCCGCCAGCTCTACCGGCGCGCGGCCGCCCGGGTGGCCGCCGACCGCGCGTCCACGCGGGAGAAGCGGTTCTCCGCCGACCCCGAGCGGTGGCAGGGACTCCTGGAGAGCTTCCTCACCGCCGCCCGCAGCGGTGACCTCGCCCGCCTGGAGGGCGTGCTGGCGGCCGACGTACGGTACGTGTCCGACGGCGGCGGCGTGGTCAACGCGGCGCGGCGGCCGATCCTGGGACGGGACAAGGTGGCGCGGTTCGCGATGGGCGCCATGGCGAAGTACGTGGCCGGGGTGCCGGTCAGCGTCGCGGAGGTCAACGGGGCGCCCGCGGTGCTCTTCGGCGAGGTGGCGGTCCTGCTGGTGGAATTCGAGAATGGCCTGGTCAGCGGCATCAGCACGGTGGTCAACCCGGAGAAGCTGGAATTCCTCAGGCGGCAGCTGTCACATTCCTGAGGGCTGTCCGGTCCCCGCTGGTGAACGCATCCCGACCGCCAGCGAAGGACGGACACCATGAGCGCCATCGTCGTCACCGGAGGCACCGGAACCCTCGGCTCGCTCGTCACCGAGCGGCTGAGGGCGGCGGGCCACGAGGTGCGCGTGCTGAGCCGGCACGCCCCGGACCACCCCGTCGACCTCCGCAACGGTGCCGGGCTGGACGCCGCGCTGGCGGGCGCGGAGGTGGTTGTGCACTGCGCGAGCGACGCGCGCGGAGGCGGCAGGGGCGACGTGGCGGCCGCGGGGAACCTGATCGCGGCCGCCCGGCGGGCCGGCACCGTCCGCAACATCGTCTACATCTCGATCGTCGGTGTGGACGTGGTCCCGCTCGGCTACTACAGGCGCAAGCTCCAGGTGGAGCGGCTGCTGGAGGCGTCCGGTCTGGGCGTGACGATCCTGCGCACGACGCAGTTCCACGACCTCGTGGCGATGGTGACGGACGCTCTGGCGAAGCTGCCCGTCGTGCCGATCCCGAAGGGCGTACGGGTACAGCCGATCGCCGTCGGCGAGGTCGCGGCCCGCATGGCGGAGCTGGCGGTCCCGACCCCGTCGGGCCGGGTCCCGGACATGGGCGGCCCGGAGATCCACGCTCTGCCCGACCTGGCGCGCACCTACCTGTCGGCGACGGGCCGCTCCCGCCGCGTCCTCCCGGTCCCCTTCCCCGGCAAGGCCTACGCGGGCTTCAGACGGGGCGGCAACCTGACCCCGTCCCGCGCGGTCGGCAAGGAACGGTTCGCGCACTTCGCGCGCGAGCGGGGACGGTAGGGGGCGGGGTCGGGGGGCGGAGTCCGGCCCGGGCGGGGTCGGATGGCGGCGGGAGCTCCGGGGAGCGGAATCCGCTCGGGCAGGGTCGGATAGCGCGCCGGGAACTCCGGAGAGCGGAATCCACTCAGGCAGGGTCGGAGATGTCCTGGGGGTTTCCCGTCAGTCCCATCGTCTCTCCGCGTCGGGCCGGTCCGTCAAGGGCGCTCCCTTCGGTCGCGTCACTTCGTGAGGGCCTTCGGCCCCCCTTGACCGCCCGTCCCGCCACGGAAATCCGAAAGACTGCCGGGAAGCCCCCAGAGGAACGGCCGGCCATCAAGACATCCCTCGTGGCGGTCGGGGCCGCGTGCCCGGATCCAGGAGCGCCACCAATCGCTACGCGCTCCTGTGAGGCGGCGTCTGCGAGCCTCTTGGGCTGGGAATAGGCCGCCACCAATCGCTACGCGCTCCTGCGAGACGGCGTCTGCGAGTCTCCGGGGCTGGGCATAAGCCGCCAGCGATCGCGGTGCGCTTATCCATCATGCGTCCGCGAGCCTCTCGGGTTGGGCATAGGCCGCCATCGATGGCCGCGCGCTCTCGATCACGCGTCCGCAGCTTCTTGGGTTGGGCATAGGCCGCCAGTGGTGGCCGCGCGCTCTCGATCACGCGTCCGCAGCTTCTTGGGTTGGGCATAGGCCGCCAGTGGTGGCCGCGCGCTCTCGATCACGCGTCTGCGGTTCGTCTGGGGCTGGGCACAAGCCGCAGAAAGCTTTCCGCGCCCCTCTTGGACGGCGTCCGGCCCCTGGGTGGGGTGGAAAAGCGTCAGATAACGGCTGGAGCGATGCCAATCCATGTCTGGGAGAGCGCGCACGGCCGAGAGGATGCCATTCGCCCCAAATACCCCCGTCTGTACCGACGGGTGGGATCTCGTCGTGGGCTTGACGGGGGTTGAGTTCGGCTGAGCCGAGGAATCGCCTTCCCGGCCCTCGAATTCGCCCCTCCCAGCCCCGAACGAGGGGCGGACGCGGTCGTCGAGGAGCGCGTAGCGATCGATGGCGGCTTATGACCAGCCCAAGAGGCTCGCTGACGCCGTACGGCAGGAGCGCGTAGCGATTTGACGCGCTCCTGGATCCGGGCGCGCGGCGCCAACGGCCCGTCTCGGTCTTGGACACCCGGCCCGTTCCTCTGGGGGCTTCCCGGCAGTCTTTCGGATTTCCGTGGCGGGACGGTCAGTCAAGGGGGGCCGAAGGCCCTCACGAAGTGACGCGACCAACGGGAGCGCCCTTGACAGACCGGCCCGACGCGGAGAGACGATTGGACTGACGGGAAACCCCCAGAACCTCACCGACACCGCCCGGGTGGCTCCCGCCTTCGAAACCCCCGCCGCGTCTCCCGGCTCTGCTCGCGTGGCTCCCGCTCCCGAAACCCCCGCCGCGCCTCCCGGCCCCGCCCTAGCGGCCCCCGCCCCGAAACCCCCGCCGCGCCTCCCGGCCCCGCCCCAGCGGCCCCCGCCCCGAAGCCCCCCCCCGCCCGCCCCCGCTACCGGCAGAGGGCTTCGTCCACCGTGGCGTCGAGGCGTTGCGTCACCGTCTTGTCGGTCGGCTGGGTGGTGACCGCCAGGTGGGCGGCGCGGCGGCCGTGTTCCGTGGCGCCGCCGCGGGTCTCGTAGCCGGGGAAGCTCCCACCATGGCCCCAGTAGACGCCGCCGCACGACAGGGGCCTGCTCACGAGGCCCAGTCCGTAGCCGGCGCCGCGGCCGAAGTAGTCGGCGGGGACGGTGGTGCGCATCTGCGCGAGCTGGGCGTCGGGGAGGAGGCGGCCCCGCAGGAGCGCGGAGAAGAAGCGGTTGAGGTCCGAGTTGGTGGAGACCATCTGGCCGGCCGCCCAGCTCCAGGAGGGGTCCATCTCGGTGATGTCGCGCAGTGGCCCGTCCGCGGATTCCCGGTGGTAGCCGTGGGGGTGCGGCTCGCGGATGGTCGCGTCGCCAGGGGCGGGGAAGTAGGTGTGGCGCAGGCCGAGGCGCTGGATGATGCGCCGGTCGACCTCCTGGGCGAGGGGCCGGCCGGTGACCTCTTCGACGATCAGGCCGGCCAGTACGTAGTTGGTGTTGCTGTATCCCCATCTGGCGCCGGGGGCGAAGTCGGCTTCGTGCCGGAGCGCGATGTCGACGAGATCGCGCGGGGCGTAGGGCCGGGGCTGGAGGTCTTCGTACTTGGTGTAGTTGGGGAGTCCGCTCGTGTGTTGCAGCAGTTGGCGGACGGTGATGTGACGGCCGTCGATGCCCTCGCCGCGGACGAGGCCGGGGAGGTGGGTGTCGACGGGGTCGTCCAGGCCGATCCTGCCCTCGCCGACCAGTTGGAGGACGACCACGGCGGTGAAGGTCTTGGTGTTGCTGCCGATGCGCACCTGACCGTCCCTGGGGACTTTCGATCCGGTGGCCAGGTCGCCCACTCCCGCGACGTAGGCGCGGGTGCGGCCGTCGCGTGTAGTGACGCTCGCGAGCGCGGCGGGCAGGCCGTCGGCGCTGACGAGCCGGTCGAGGCTCCGCTGGACGGTGTCGGTTCTGGGCGCGGCCGCGACGGACGGCGCCGTGGCGCTCAGGGCGCTCAGGGCCAGGACCGTGACGGCCGTGACCGCCGCCATCGGACGCAGGCTCTTTCGCGCGTGTGCGTGTGCGTGCCCATGCTCGTGCTCCCCCATGTGTCAACCCCTGTGTGTGTGCTGTTCGGCGGTGGGCGCCGGGGTCAACCCTTCCGGCCGCGGCCGCCCCGTGCGATCCCGCCACCGCCCGCACCTCGGGTGGGGTTAGCCCCCGAAGAGGACGCCCTGGGCCGCTTCGCGGGCGGCGATGCGGGCGCCCGACAGGACGGCCGGGTCGCCGAGGGTGGTGGCGCGGATCTCGGTGGGGACGGGGGTCAGCCTGGCCAGGCGGTGGGATACGCGGGCGGCGAGGGCGGGGCCGCCGGCGCGGCCGAGTTCTCCGGCGAGGACGACGCAGCCGGGGTCGAGGAGGGCGGCGGCGGCTGCCGCGCCGAGGGCGAGGCGTTCGGCGAGGGCTTCGAGGAAGGGTTCGCCCGCGGCTCCCGTGACGGCCTGTTCGGCGGTGCCGGTGAAGCCGTGCTCGCGTGCCAGGGCGGTCACGGCTTCGCGGCCGACCAGGGCGTGGAATCCGCCCGCGCAGTCGGCGGCCGAGGGGAGCCCACCGGTGCCGGGTACGGGGAGGAAGCCGATCTCGCCCGCGCCGCCGGAGGCGCCGCGGCGCAGTCGCCCGTCCAGGACGACGGCAGCGCCCACGCCGGCGCCGAGCCACAGCAGGACGAAGGAGTCCAGGTCCTGGGCGGCGCCGAGGCGCTGCTCGGCGAGGGCGGCCAGGTTGGTCTCGTTCTCGACGACCACGACGGCGGGCAGGGTCCGCTGCAGCGCCGTGACGAGGTCCCGGTGCCAGGCGGGGAGGCCGATGGTGTCCCGGAGTTCGCCGGTGGCGGGGGTGACCAGGCCGGGGGCGCCGACGACGACGGTGTGCAGTTCGGCGGCGCCGGCCTCGCGGGCGGTGCGCAGCAGGGCCGCGACGGCGTCCTCGGGTGCGTCGACGGGGAGGGCGGCTTCGGCGAGGGGGTGGCCGAGCAGGTCGGTGACGACGGCGGTGACCCGGTCGGTGCGGACGTCGAGGGCGGCCAGGTGGGCGCGGCCGGCGACGATTCCGTAGAGCTTGGCGTTGGGGCCGCGGCGCTGTGCGCCGGATTCGCCGACGACTTCGATGAGGCCGGCTTCGGTGAGGCGGTCGACGAGGTCGGCGACGGAGGGGCGGGAGAGGCCGGTCAGTGTTTTGAGCTGGGTCGCGGTCAGCGGTCCGGAGTCCTGGAGGAGTTGCAGGGCGAGGCGGTCGTTGATGGCGCGGGCCGTGCTGGGTGAGGCGGGGGACGGTACGGGGGCGGTCGCTGGGGTCACGGCGCCCATCCTAGGGAGTCGGGGCCATTATCTATCAGGCAGGGTCCCTGATAGTTTATGCGCCATGACCGGGGACACCGACCTCAGCCCTGCGCGCCTGCGCCGTGCCCGTTTCGCCATCGCCGCCGTCTTCTGCGCCCACGGCGCCGTCACCGGCTCCTTCGCCACGCGCATCCCATGGATCCAGGACCACGCGCAGCTCGGCGCGGGGACCCTGGGGCTCGCGCTCGCCTTTCCCGCCCTGGGCGCGGCGCTGGCGATGCCGCTGGCCGGGCGGATCAACCACCGCTTCGGCGCGCGGACCGCGCTGCGCGGGCTGCTGGCGATGTGGACCCTGTCGCTGATCCTGCCGAGCCTCGCCCCCAACCTGCCGGTCCTGTGCTTGGCGCTCCTGGTGTACGGGGCCACCGCGGGCATGTCGGACGTGGCGATGAACGCGCTGGGCGTGGAGACCGAGAACCGGCTGGGCCGGTCGATCATGTCCTCCCTGCACGGCATGTGGAGCGTGGGCGCGCTGCTGGGGTCGGCGGCCGGTACGGTCGCCGCGCACACCGGGACCGATGCCCGGCTGCACCACCTGGTGGCCGCGCTCGTGCTGACCGCGGTCGGGCTGGTCGCCGTACAGGGCGTGCTGGACCTGCGGAGCGCGGAGGGCGCCGAGGCGCCGCCGCATTTCGCGCTGCCGCCGAGGTCCGCGCTGCTGATCGGCGCGATCGGCTTCTGCGCGGTGTTCGCCGAGGGTGCGAGCCTGGACTGGTCGGCGGTCTACCTGCGGGACGTCCTGCACACGGACGCGGGTCTCGCGGCCGCCTCCACCACCGCCTTCGCCCTCACCATGGCCGTGGCCCGGCTCGTGGGCGACCGGGTGGTGGACCGCTTCGGGCCGGTGCGCACGGTCCGCGCGGGCGGCGTCCTGGCGACGGCGGGCGGTCTGCTCGTGGTCGGCGTCCGGCACCCGGCCGGGGCGCTGACCGGCTTCGGGTTGCTCGGTCTCGGCATCGCGGTGGTGGTCCCGCTGGCCTTCGCCGCGGCGGGGCGCAGCGGCCCGGCTCCGGCGCAGGCGATCGCCGGTGTCGCGACGATCACGTACACCTCGGGGCTGATCGCTCCGTCGGCGATCGGGGCGGTGGCGGACGCGACCTCGCTGGTGGTGTCGTTCGGGCTGGTGACGGTGTTGGCGTTCGCGCTGGTGGTGGGGGCCTCGGTGCTGCGGCCGAGGCCTGCGGTGGGGCAGTCTGGGGGCGGGTTCGCCGGGGAGGCCGGTCCGGCCGATCGAGACGAACCCGCCGATATACGGCCGTAACATGTCGACTGGCCGCAGCGGCACCCCGTGCGCTGCGGCCTCGATGTGTGCGCGGCGGCGGCCGTGCTCGTCCGGAGACCGGGAGAACCGGGAAAGAGGAGTGGAACATGGGCCTCGGCGTGGGCTGGACCCTGCACGGAGACGGGCGTACCCCCGCCCCCGGCGCGGTGGTCCGGCCGGATGAGCGGCTGTCGTGGCCGCGGACCGCCGGGCTGGGTGCCCAGCACGTCGTGGCGATGTTCGGGGCGAGTTTCGTCGCGCCGGTCCTGATGGGCCTGGATCCGAACCTGGCCATCATGATGTCCGGCATCGCGACGGTGGTCTTCCTGCTCGCGACGCGCGGCCGGGTGCCCTCGTACCTGGGCTGTTCGCTGTCCTTCGTGGGTGTGGCGGCGGCGATCCGCGCCTCGGGCGGGGACAGCGCGGTCGTCACGGGTGCGGTGTTCGTCGTCGGCGTGGCGCTGTTCCTGGCCGGTCTCGCGGTGCGGCGCTTCGGCGCCCGCATCATCCACACGGCGATGCCGCCGATCGTGACGGGCGCGGTGGTGATGCTGATCGGCTTCAACCTGGCGCCGGTGACGGCGTCGACGTACTGGCCGCAGGACCAGTGGACGGCACTGCTGACCATGCTGTTCACCGGGTTCGCCGTGGTCTGCCTGCGCGGTTTCTGGTCGCGCATCGCGATCTTCCTGGGGCTGGTCTTCGGGTACGCGCTCTCCTGGGTCTCCGACCTGCTGTTCGGGAAGATCCACTCGACGGTGGGCGGGGAGGCGGCCGTGGACCACTGGCGCCTGGACCTCTCGGCGGTCGCCAAGGCCGACTGGATCGGGCTGCCGTCCTTCCACGGGCCGTCCTTCGAGTGGTCGGCGATCCTGATCGCCCTGCCCGTGGTGATCGCGCTGATCGCCGAGAACGCGGGGCACATCAAGGCCGTCGGGGAGATGACCGGCGACCCCCTCGACGACGAGCTGGGCACGGCCATCGCCGCGGACGGCGCCGCGTCGATGCTGTCCACGGCGGTCGGCGGCCCGCCCAACACCACCTACTCCGAGAACATCGGCGTCATGGCGGCCACCCGCGTCTACTCCACGGCGGCCTACTGGGCCGCGGCGGGCTTCGCGCTGCTCTTCGGCCTGTGCCCCAAGTTCGGCGCGGTCGTCGCCGCCATCCCGGGCGGCGTCCTGGGCGGCATCACCGTCATCCTGTACGGCATGATCGGCCTGCTCGGCGCGCAGATCTGGATCAACGGGCGGGTGGACCTGCGCAATCCGCTGAACCTGGTGCCGGCCGCGGCGGGCATCATCATCGGCGTGGGCGGGGTGAGGCTGCAGATCACCGACAGCTTCGAGCTGGGCGGCATCGCGCTGGGCACGATCGTGGTGATCGGCGGCTACCACGCGCTGCGGCGCTTCGCCCCCGCGCACCTGAAGCCGCAGGAGCCGCTGCTGGACGCGGGCACGTCCGCCTACGACGACGGCGGGGAGGCGCAGGACAAGCCCCGTTGACGGTGCTTCGCCCGAACCGGGGAAGCGTACGGCCAAGTTCCCCGGATCCGCGCCGGCGCCTGCGACTCTGCCTCCCATGGAAGCGGTGCTGGCGCGGATGCGCGCCCTGGAGGAGCGGCTCCCGCCGCAGGACGGTGTCGCCGTCTTCAACCGGGTCTACCTGACGGTGACGGAGACCCTGCACCATCGGATCGCCCACGGGGGCTTCCCGGCGCCCCGGCGGGCGGCGACCCTGAGCGTCCGGTTCGCGGAGCGGTACCTGACGGCGGTGGAGGCGGACCGGGCCCCGGCCTGCTGGCGGCCGCTGCTGCAGTACCGCCGCCATCCCGGGATCCGGCCGCTCCAGCACGCGCTGGCCGGGATCAACGCGCACATCGGCCACGACCTGGCGCTCGCGGTCGTCGCGACCTGCGGTGAACTGGACTGCGAACCGCGGGCCCTGGAGTCGGACTTCGACCGGGTCGGCGACACGCTGGTCTCGCTGGAGGAGCACATCCGGGAGGACCTGATGCCGGGCCCGGACCTGCTGGAGATCGCCGACCCGCTGACCCACCTCGTCGGCTCGTGGAGCCTGGAGCGCGCCCGCGCCGGGGCCTGGTCGGCGGCCCGGCTGCTGTGGACGCTGCGCCGGGCGCCGGACCTGGCCGCGGAGTTCGCGGACTCCCTGGACGCGGGCGTGGGCCTGGTCGGCCGCTGCCTGCTGACCCCCCGGGGCTGAGGTGCGGGCATGGGAACGGGCCGCCGGCCCGCGTGCTGACGGCGCGGGGCGGCGGCCCGTGATCGGCGGGCCCCTGGGCAGGGGCCGGGAGGGTCAGTCCTCCGGGAGTTCGACCGGGGCGATCTCGTCGTAGACGTCGCCCGGGCCGGGGTTGGTGGAGTCGGTGGAGCCGCCGAGGTGGTGCATGACGCCCCACACGGCGTTGAGGGCGGTCTGGACCGCGCCCTCGGCCCAGCCGGCCGTCCAGGAGATGTCGTCGCCCGCGAGGAAGATGCCGCGCTTGTCCTCGGGGAGGCGGTCCTGCATGAAGTGGGTGAACAGGCGGCGCTGGTAGCGGTAGTGGCCGGGGAGGTTGGCCTTGAACGCGCCCATGAAGTAGGGCTCGTCCTCCCAGGAGACGGTGACCGGGTTGCCGATGATGTGGCGGCGGATGTCGACCTTGGGGTAGATCTCGCCGAGGGACTTCAGCATGACCTCCATCCGCTCGTTCGCGGACAGCGGCAGCCACTTCAGGCTGTCGTCGCACCAGGTGTACGACAGGCAGATGACGGCGGGCTTGTCCGGGCCGTCGTCCAGGAGGTAGGTGCCGCGGGTCATGCGGTCGGTCAGCGTCATCGACATGACGTCGCGGCCGGTCTCCTCGTCCTTGTCCAGCCAGAACGGCCGGTCGACGGGGACGAACAGCTTGGACGACTCCATGTAGTGGGTGCGCTCGATCGCCGTCCAGTGGTCGATCGGGAACAGCGTGTCGTCGCACTCGATCTTCGACAGGAGCATCCAGGACTGTGCCGTGAAGATCGCGGCGCGGTAGGTGCGGATGTCGCCGGAGGAGTCGGTGACGGTGATGCGGTTGCCGGCGGTGCGGTGCAGGCGGGTCACGGCGGGGCGCGGGGCGCCGTCGTGGAGGGTGGACAGGGAGGTGCCCTGGGCCCAGTGGACGATCTTCTCGGGCTCGCGCTCCCACAGGCGCAGCGGCAGCTGCTGGGAGCCGCCGACGATGCCGCGGTGGTGGTCGTCGGCCTCGGTGTAGACGACGCGCAGGATCTCCAGGATGGAGTTCGGGAAGTCGGTGTCCCAGCCGCCGGTGCCGAATCCGACCTGGCCGAAGATCTCGCGCTTGCGGAAGGACTTGAAGGCCTCCGACTTGCACAGGAAGCCGTAGAAGGTCTCGTCGTCGAGCTTCTCGACGAGCTTGGCCCAGATCTCGCGGATGCGCGGGACGTCCCGCTCGCGCATCGCGGTGTTCATGTCGGAGAAGTCGGCGCCCTCGTCGAGGCAGGCGTTCCACGCGTCGGCGACGTCGCGGTAGATCTGCGGGAGGTCGGCGATGGTCTCCGCGTAGTGCGTCTCGCCCTTGAGGTCGACGACCGTGGAGGGGGTGGCCTCGGCGAGCGGGTTCGGGAAGGGCTCGGTGACCAGGCCGACGAGGTCGATGTAGTGCTGCAGGGCCGTGGAGGAGGGCGGGAAGCGCATGGCGCCCATCTCGGCGGTGAGGCCCTCGGTCTCGGCGCCCTCGAAGCCGACGGTGCGCAGGCGGCCGCCGATCTGGTCGGCCTCGTAGACGACGGGCTTGAGGCCCATCTTCATGAGCTCGTAGGCGGAGATGATGCCGGAGAGACCGCCGCCGATGACGGCGACCTCGGTGCCGAACTCGGTCGCGGGTATCTGGCCGAGGCCTGCCGGGTGGGCGAGGAAGTCGTCGTAGGCGTACGGGAAGTCCGGGCCGAACATGGTGATCGGCGGCTGTCCGTCGCTGTGCGGGACGGCGGTGGTGGGCACCGTGGACGTCATGGGGTACGACTCCTTGCGGGCAGGGCTCGGGGGGTGGAGCGGTGGGGGCGGGGAGGGGTGCTGGTGCGGGTCAGACGAGCGAGGCGTAGAGGCCCGGCCGGCGGTCGCGCAGGTAGGGGTTGTTCTCGCGCGAGACGCTGAGCAGCTCGGGGTCGACCTCGCCGAGCACCATCTCCTCGCCGCGGCCGGCGCGGGTGCGGGTGGTGCCGTCGGGGCTCGCCAGGCAGCTGAGGCCGACGAACTCGAACTCGCCCTCGGGGCCGGTGCGGTTGACGTACGCGACGTACATCTGGTTCTCGAAGGCCCGGACGGGGACGAGGTGCTCGGCGACGAACTGGAAGGGGTGCATCTGGGCGGTCGGCACCAGGAGGAGGTCGGTGCCGGCGAGCGCGTGGGCGCGGACGTTCTCGGGGAACTCCACGTCGTAGCAGATCATGATGCCGATGCGGATGCCGCCGAGGTCGGCCTGGACGACGGGGATGTCGCCGGGGGTGAAGGCGTCCTGCTCGAAGCAGCCGAAGAGGTGGGTCTTGCGGTAGTTCGCGAGGGAGGCGCCGTCGGGGCCGATGAGCTGGGCGGAGTTGTAGACCGTCTCGCCGTCGCGCTCGGGGTAGCCGTAGAGGACCGCGAGTCCGTGGCGGCGGGCGATGTCGCCGACGGCGCGGGCGGAGTCGCCGTCGTGGGCCTCGGCGACCGCGGGTACGGCGTCGAGGTCGAGCGCGTAGCCGGTCAGGAACATCTCCGAGGTGACCAGCAGCCCGGCCCCCGCCCGTGCGGCGCGCTCGGCGGCCTCGTCGAGCGCCTTGAGGTTCCCGGCGACGTCGCCGAGGACTCCGGAGCTCTGGAGGAGGGCGGTGCGCAGCGGGGGCATGGGCGTACCTCTGTGGCAGGAGGGGCGGGTGCGGTCCTGTAAACGGTACGTTTCGCCCTCCCGGCGCAACAAGGCGCCGATGTTGCGCGCTGGTGTGCGATTCGTTGCGCGTTACGGGGCTCTGGCGGCGATTCGTTGCGCGACGGCGTCGGGGAGCCGGTCAGTCGGCGGTCCGGCACAGCAGGAGGGTGGCGAAGCCCCAGGTGGCACGGTATCCGCGCAGCCATTGGGTGCGGTGGCCGTTCGCTGCGTCGAGGGCTTCGGCGCTGTCCGGGTGGTCGGGGTGGTCGAGGGCCCAGGCGGCCAGCGAACCGGTCCAGGACCACTCGTAGTCGTCGAGTTCCTCGCGGGTGCTGAGGTGACCGTACACCGGGGTCCATCCGGCCGCTGTGACCTGGTCGACGAGGGTGGGCAGATCGGGGAGGTGACCGAAGTCCCGGAGGTCCGCTGGGGTGGGCGGGTGCTCCCAGTAGCCGTCGCCGACGAGGACGTGGCCGCCGGGGGCGAGGTGGGCGCGGGCGGCGTCGAGGGTGGGCAGGAGCCCGCCGAAGGCGTGGGCGGCGCCGACGCTGAGGACGAGGTCGTAGGGGTGCGGGTCGGTGTGGTCCGCGGCGGGCCGAGGATGCAGGGCCAGCCGGTCGGCGACGCCGAGGGCCTGTGCGGCGGCGGCGGCCCGGTCGAGGGCGGTGCGGGAGACGTCGACGCCGACGCCGTGTACGCCGGGGCGGGCGTGCAGGGACCGCAGCAGCCATTCGCCGGGGCCGCAGCCGAGGTCGAGGACGCGTTCGGTGCCGCGGGGCAGAGCGCGGTCCAGGAGCCGGGCGACGGCGGTGTCGCTCAGCGGGGCCGCGACGGGGTGGTGGGCGTGGGCCAGGTGGGAGATCGTTTCTCGGTTCACCGGGACACCTTCCCCGTCGGTGGACGCTCGGGGCATCCGGTTTTCCGGTGGCGGCTCGGGGGGCGGCCCCGACGCCGGGAACCGGGAGCGGCCCCGGCTGCGGGAACCGGGAGCGGCACGATCGTCCGCCCGGGTTTCGCCGTGCCTGCGCGAGGAGGATCGTGGGAAGTGCACCGTCCGGCGTCGGTGCCGGCGGACACCTGTCCCGGGAGGCTCGTCATGCGGAAGGTCATGGACTGCAGGGACTACCCCAGCGAGATGAACTGCACCCTCGCCATCTCGGGCGAGGAGGAAGAGGTCATTGCGGCGGCCGCCCAGCACGCCGCGACCGTGCACGGCCACGAGGACACTCCGGAGTTCCGGGCCTCGTTGCGCGGGATGATGAAGGACGAGGCGCCGCAGCACGCCTGAGAGCGTGCGGCGCCGGTGCGGGACCCGGCCCGACGGGCGGGTCTACGCGGAGGGTCTACGCCGGGGCGCCGGAGGTGAAGCGGCGCAGCAGCGGGGACAGGACGAGGACGGACTTCGTGCGTTCGACGAAGGGCTCGCCCGCGATGCGTTCCAGGACCCTCTCGAAGTGGCGCATGTCGGAGGCGAAGATCTGCACGAGGGCGTCCGCGTCGCCGGTGACGGTCGACGCGGACACCACCTCGGGGTATCTCTCCAGTCCTCGCCGGATGTCGTCCGGCGAGGTGTTGTGGCGACAGTAGATCTCGATGAAGCCCTCGGTCTCCCAGCCCATGGCGGCCGGGTCGACGCGGACGGTGAAGCCGGTGATGGCGCCTTCGGCGCGCAGCCGGTCCACGCGCCGCTTGACGGCGGGGGCGGACAGCCCGACCTCGGAGCCGATGTCCGCATAGGAGCGGCGGGCGTCCTCGGCGAGGGCGTGCACGATGCGTTCGTCGAGATCGTTCAGTCGCACGGGGGGTGAATCACTTCTGTTCAGCGACCTCCGCGGCCGAGGCGGCCACGGCGGCCACGGTGGCCAGGCTGGAGCGGCGCATGCCGTAGAAGAAGTAGATCACGAGACCGACCGCCATCCAGCCACCGAAGCAGAGCCACGTGGCCATCGGCAGCTCGATCATGAGGTACGCGCAGAAGAGGAAGCCCAGGATCGGGGTGACCGGGAAGAGGGCGACCCTGAAGGTGCGGTTCATGTCGGGGCGCTTGTAGCGCAGGATGACGACGGCCACGTTGACCAGGCCGAACGCGAAGAGCGTGCCGATGCTGGTGGCGTTGGCCAGCTCACCCAGCGGGATGAAGGCGGCGAGCAGTCCGCAGAAGAGGCAGACGATGATCGTGTTGACCTTCGGGGTGCCGGTCTTCTCGTCGACCTTGGCGAACGCCTTGGGCATCAGGCCGTCGCGGGACATGGCGAAGAGGATGCGGGTCTGGCCGTAGAGGACGGCGAAGACGACGCTGGCGATGGCGACGACCGCGCCGGCGGCGAGGATGACGCTCCAGAAGGAGTGGCCCGTGACGTTCTCCATGATCTGGGCCAGGGCGGCCTCGCTGCCCTCGAATTCCTGCCACGGCATGGCGCCGACGGCGACCAGGGCGACGAGGCAGTAGATCGCGGTGACGATCAGCAGCGAGAGCATGATCGCGCGGGGCAGGTCCTTCTTCGGGTTCTTGGCTTCCTCACCGGCGGTGGAGGCCGCGTCGAAGCCGATGTACGAGAAGAAGAGCATGGAGGCGGCGGTGCTGATGGCGGTGACGCCGAGCGGGGCCAGCGGGGTGTAGTTGCCGGCCTTGATGCCCATGAAGCCGATGACGATGAACAGCGCCAGCGTCACGATCTTGACGACGACCATGATCGTGTTGATCCGGGCGCTCTCTTTGGCCCCGCGGAGCAGGAAGACCATGCACAGGAGCACCACGACGAGGGCGGGGAGGTTGATGTAGCCGCCCTCGCCCAGCGGGGCGGAGAAGCCCTCAGGGATGGTGAAGCCGAGCGTGCCGTCGAGCAGCTCGTTGAGGTACTGGCCCCAGCCCACGGCGACGGCCGCGACCGAGACGCCGTACTCCAGGACCAGGCACCAGCCGCAGACCCAGGCTATGAGCTCGCCCATGGTGGCGTAGGCGTAGGAGTACGAGGAGCCGGAGACCGGGATCGAGCCCGCGAGCTCGGCGTAGGAGAGCGCCGAGAACAGCGCGGTCAGGCCGGCGACGATGAAGGCGATGAAGACGGCCGGGCCGGCGACCGGGGTGGCTTCGCCGAGGACGACGAAGATGCCGGTGCCCAGGGTCGCGCCGATGCTGATCATGGTCAGCTGCCACATCGTGAGCGAACGCTTCAGCGCGCCGCCCTCGCCCTGGCCGCCTTCGGACACCAGCTGCTCGACCGGCTTGCGGCGGAGCAGCGGGTTGACGGGCCTGCGGGCCTCGGAGGCGAGCGGGGGCGCCTGGCCGTGGTCGAGCACGAGGGGACTCCTTGTCACTGCGGATCGACAGAGGTCGGGGATGAGGCGTCGACCGCGACGGTCCGGAGCAGGACAGGGCCCGACGAGGGAAGGGCCTGGCAATGGGGGACCGCCGAGCAGGCGATCCGCGCCACTCCACGTACAGCGAGTGAGCCTACGAGCTGAGTGATACCGCCCGTAATGGACCATCCTTGCACATTGGCGCACGATCATTGCGCGGATCGGTCACGGACAGTCGTTTGTTGCGTAGGGATGATCGATCGCTGCGCAGGCCGCCGACGACCCCCGTTCTTGACACCTCGTCAGATCTGTCGCACCGTGCCGCCCTGGATCCGGCCGCTGCCCCTCGCGGGAACCGGGCGGCCGGCGCCGGTGGAATCCGGGGCCGCGCGGGGTACGGGTGAACGCGGTGGCACCGGCGGTGACGGGGCAGGCGCCCGGGTGGACGGCGGGGCCGGCACGGAGTCCCCCCGTCCGACGATCGGAGGCGAAGGATGAGCGCACCGGTACACGGCGAGGGCAGACCCGGCCGGTGGCGGGACGTGGAGCCGTACGGGGTTCCGGGCGCACGGCGGGCAGCGCGGCAGGCCACGGGGCAGGAAACCGGACACGGAGCCGGGCAGGAGGCCGGGCAGGAAGCGGGCCGGGAGGCCTGGCCGGGAGCGGGCCGGGAGGCCGAGCAGGACGCTTGGCAGGATCCGCGGCCCTTCCTGCGCGGGGTCGCCTGGCTGGACAAGGGCCGGCCGGTACGCGCCGACCCCGCCGACACGATGCGGCTGCCCTGGGACACCGGCGAGCGGGCCACGCTGCCCATCGGGGTCCGGCTGGAGTTCACCACCGAGACCGCGCGGGCCGTCGAGATCCGCTACCGGGCCACCGTGCCCGGCCCCACGGACGCCCTGCGCGACCTCGCGCACGGCTTCGCCCTGTGGGACCGCCACGGGGCGGTCGGCGAGGTGTTCACCGAACCCGCCGCGGAGGCCGTCGTACGCATCGGCCTCGGAAACGGCGACGGGCCCTTCCACGGCCCGTTCACCATCCACCCGCCCGAGAACCAGTCCCCGCTCGTCCTCGGCCTGCGCGGCATCGGCGGCCCCCTCTCCCCCGCGCCGCCCGTGCCGCGCTGGGTGGTGCACGGCGACTCCATCACCGAGGGCTGGTGGTCCACCCGCCCCGCCCACGGCTGGCCCGCCGTCGCGGGCCGGTCCCTCGGCTGGGACACCGTCAACCTCGGCTACGCCGGCGCCGCCCGCGGCGAACTGGCCACCGCCGAACAGCTCGCCGCCCTGCCCGCGGACGTGATCACCCTCGCGTTCGGCACCAACTGCTGGTCCAGGGTGCCCTTTTCGGCACCGCTTCTGTACGAGACCACGCGCGCCTTCCTCGAACTGGTCCGCCAGGGCCATCCGCGGACCCCCCTGCTGCTGGTCTCCCCCGTCCTGCGGCCCGACGCCGAACGCACGCCGAACAGGCTCGGCGCCACCCTGGGCGCCCTGCGCGACGCGATGGAGCGCGCCACCCGGGACCGGATCGCCGCCGGCGACGACCGGCTCGCCGTCCTGCCGGGCCGTGACCTGCTGGGACCCGAGCACCTCGCGGACGGCCTGCACCCCAACGACTCCGGACACCAGGTACTCGGCCTCGCTGTGGCCACGGCCCTGCGGCGCGCCGGGTTCGGCGGGGGGTGAGTGAAACAGCCCACACCGGAGGCGGTGAACAGATCCCGCCCACCGGGGCGTGTCCTGTGCACAGTTGCCGCCGCTGGGGGCGGCGATACGACAGACACGACGTGGGAGAGATCAACATGGGCATGAAGCGCGCAACCACCTTCGCCGCGGCCGCCGTCGCCGTCGTCCTGGCGGCCAGCGCCTGCGGCCCGTCGGACTACAAGGCCTCGGACACGACCCAGCCCGCCGGTGCCGCCGCCGACGCGGCCGCCCCGGCGGCCGGGCCCGGCAACCAGCCCGGCGGGCAGCTCGCGGCGTCCACCACCGAGCAGCTCGGCCCCGTCCTCACCGACAGCGCGGGCCTGACGCTCTACCGCTTCGACAAGGACACCGCGAAGCCGCCGAAGTCGAACTGCGAGGGAGACTGCGCGAAGACCTGGCCGGTGGTCGCGGCCGGTGACGTCACCGCCCCCGCCGGCATGGACCCCTCGCTGCTCGGCGAGGTGGTCCGCGGCGACGGCTCGAAGCAGCTGACGGTGGACGGCTGGCCGGTGTACCGCTTCAACAAGGACGCCAAGCCGGGCGATGTGAAGGGGCAGGGCGTCGGCGGGGTGTGGTTCGCGTTCGGCGCGGACGGCAAGAAGGCCGCGAAGGGGGCGGCCCCGGCCGAGGCCGCCCCCGCACCGGCCTCCTCCGCCCCGGCGCCCGACGCCTCCGCCGCCCCGGCGAAGCCCGCCCCGGCGGAGGCACCCCCGGCCGACGCCGCCGCCCCGGCGCCGGGCCTGTCCGTGGCGAAGGACCCCAAGCTGGGCGAGCACATCGTCGACGGCAACGGCATGACCGTCTACCGCTTCAAGAAGGACTCCGCCTGGCCGATGGTCTCCAACTGCGTGGGCGACTGCCTGGCCAAGTGGCCGGTCGTGCCCCCGGTGGACAAGGCGAACGCCAAGGGCATCACGCAGAAGAACTTCAGCGTCCTGGACCGCCCGGACGGCCAGAAGCAGCAGACCGTCGACTGCTGGCCCATCTACACCTTCTCGGGCGACAAGAAGCCCGGTGACACCAACGGACAGGGCGTCGGCGGCACCTGGTACGCCGTCTCCCCGGACGGCAAGCCGATCACCGTCCAGTAGTCCCTCCGGTCCCCCATCCCCCACCACGGTCCGCGCGGCCCCTGCCCCAACTCCCCCCGGGCAGGGGCCGCGCCTGTTGCGGCCCTGCACAGCGCCCGGGCCGGCGCCGCGCGCCCGCCGGGCACGACGGGACAGCCCTTAGGGCCTGTATCGAGTTGCCCCGCGGCGTCGCGACGCCCGGCACGCACCCTCGAACGCCGCTCCTTGCTCCACGGGGCAACTCGATACAGGCCCTAGACTCGGCGGCATGCTGCGCGTGCTCGCTGTCGACGACGAGATACCGCTCCTGGAGGAACTCCTCTACCTGCTGCGCTCCGACCCCCGGGTGAGCAGCGCGGAGGGCGCCTCGGACGCCACCGGGGCGCTGCGCCGGGTCACACGGGCGCTGGAGTCCGGCCCGGACGGGCCCGACGGGATCGACGTGGTGTTCCTCGACATCAACATGGCCGGGCTGACCGGGCTGGACGTCGCCCGGCTGCTGACCGGGTTCGCGCGGCCGCCGCTGATCGTGTTCGTCACCGCCCACGAGGGGTTCGCCGTACAGGCCTTCGACCTCAAGGCCGTGGACTACGTACTCAAGCCGGTGCGGCCGGAGCGGCTGGCGGAGGCCGTCCGGCGGGCCTGCGCACAGCTGGGCCGGGCCGAGGAGGTGCCGGCGGCCGCCGAGGCGCCGGCGGGCCCGCCGGCGGTGGCCGCGGCGCCGCGGCCGGCCCCGCGACAGGCCGTCGCCGACCGGGGGCCGGAACAGATCGCGGTCGAACTGGGCGGCGTCACCCGCTTCGTGGCGATCGCCGACATCGCCTACGTCGAGGCGCAGGGCGACTACGCCCGCCTGCACACCGACGAGGGCAGCCATCTCGTGCGGATCCCGCTGTCCACGCTGGAGGAGCGGTGGGCGGCGCGCGGGTTCGTACGGATCCACCGCCGTCATCTGGTGGCGCTGGCCCGGATCGACGAGCTCCGGCTGGACTCCGGCACCACCACCGTCCGGGTGGGGGCGGCCGAACTCCAGGTGAGCCGCAGGCATGCGCGGGAGCTGCGCGATCTGCTGATGCGGCACGCGACCGGCTGAAACGGGCCGTCTGGTGCCGCGCTATGGCCCGGCCGGGCGACCGCCGGGCGCGCGGGGATGGCCGTTCACCGCACCGGGAGGGGCGTACGGCGATCCGCGGGAGCCGCCTGCCGCACCGGCGGCGGGAACGGGCCGCCGATGCCGTCACCGCTGCGTATCGTGGATCTTCCCGGCGCGGGAGGAGCGAGATGTCCGAGGTCCAGGCGCTGGTCGACACCCTGAGCGGACTGCCGCGGAGGCGGCCGGCGGGGCCCGCCGAGGCCGCGGTGCTGCTCGCCCTGCTGCGCAGTGCGGCCGCGCGCTGGGCGGACATCCTGTACGAGGCGGGCGAGGGCGTCCGCGACCAGGTCCCGCCGCGTGCGGAGGCAGCGTTGACGCTGGCCTTCCGGCGGGCGGAGGAGTCGTACGTGGAGCTGGAGATCGCCCTGCGGGACTGCGCGGAGCACCGCGATCCGGCCGTCTGAGCCTGGCGGACCCCGGGGTCCGAATCGTGCCTGTCGCCCGGTCGGGGGCGTGCGTAGACTCCGGTCAGCCCGCCCCCCGGCCGAAGGACCGCCCCGGTGAACCAGACGTACGCGCTGACCGCGGTCGCCGTCGTCGTCCTGGTCACGCTGCTGCTCGGCGCGCTGGGCCTGCGGATATCCCGGACCACCTCCGACTTCTACGTGGCTTCGCGCACGGTGGGGCCGCGACTGAACGCGGCGGCCATCAGCGGGGAGTACCTCTCCGCGGCGTCCTTCCTCGGGGTGGCCGGGCTGGTGCTGCTCCAGGGGCCGGGGATGCTGTGGTATCCGGTGGGCTACACCGCCGGGTACGTGGTGCTGCTCGTGCTGGTGGCGGCTCCGCTGCGGCGGTCCGGTGCGTACACGCTGTCGGATTTCGCCGAGGCGCGGCTGGAGTCGCGGGCGGTGCGCCGGATCGCGGTGCTGTTCGTGGTCGGGGTCGGCTGGCTGTACCTGCTGCCGCAGTTGCAGGGGGCGGGTCTGACCCTGACGGTCCTCACCGGGGCTCCGCACTGGGTGGGTGGGCTGGTCGTCGCCTGTGTGGTGAGCGTCGCGGTGGCGGCCGGGGGGATGCGCAGCATCACCTTCGTGCAGGCCTTCCAGTACTGGCTGAAGCTCACCGCCTTGCTGGTCCCGGCGTTCTTCCTGATCGCCGCGTGGGCCGGGGACGGTGCGCCGCGGGCCAGCTTCGACGCGCCGGCGGTCTTCCGGGAGCACACGTCGGTGACGCTCGCGCAGGACGTCCGGTTGTCGGTGAAGGAGCCGCTGGCGGTGACGGTGACGGGGCGGGTCGACGGGCGCGGCCATGTGTCGGAGCCGCTGGTGCTGGCCGCGGGCGAGCATTCCGTACGGGCCGGGGCGCGGCTGGAGTTCGCCGCGGACACCCCGGTGCCGGATGCGCGGGAGGAGCCGGGGGCGGTGGTGGGCACGTGGTCGGAGCCGCCGTCCGGGGAGCTGCGGGAGTACCGGCTGTACGCCACGTACGGGCTGATCCTGGCGACGTTCCTCGGGACGATGGGGCTGCCGCATGTCGCGGTGCGGTTCTACACGAGTCCGAACGGGCGGGCGGCGCGGCGGACGACGCTGGTGGTGCTGGGGCTGGTCGGCGTCTTCTACCTGCTGCCGCCGGTGTACGGGGCGCTGGGCCGGATCTACGCCCCCGAGTTGGCACTGACGGGTGACGCGGACGCGGCGGTGCTGGTGCTGCCCGAGCGGATGCTGGGCGGGCTGCTGGGCGAGTCGCTGGGGGCGCTGCTGGCCGGCGGTGCCTTCGCGGCGTTCCTGTCGACGGCGTCGGGGCTGACGATGGCGGTGGCGGGGGTGCTGCACCAGGACGTGCTGCCGAAGGGCGGGGTGCGTAGTTTCCGGTCCGCGGCGCTGGTGGCGATCCTGGTGCCGCTTGGCGGGAGCGTGGCGGTCACGCAGGTGCCGGTGGCGGATGCGGTGGGGCTGGCGTTCGCCGTGTCCGCGTCGTCGTTCTGCCCGCTGCTGGTGCTGGGGATCTGGTGGCGGGGGCTGACTCCGCCGGGGGCGGTGGCCGGGCTGGTCACCGGTGGCGGGGCGGCGCTGGGGGCGGTGCTGGCGACGCGGGCGGGGCTGGCTCCGTCGGGGTGGACGCACACGGTGCTGTCCTGGCCGGCGGTGTGGTCGGTGCCGCTGGGGTTCCTGACGATGGTCGGGGTGTCGCTGGCCACCAGGTCCCGGATTCCGGCGGGGGCGGCGGCCACGCTGGCCCGGCTGCACCTGCCGGAGGCCGTGGCCGGGGGCCGGGCGGGGGGCCGGCGGTGACCGGGTCGGGGCAGGTCCTGCTCGTGGTGCTGGCGGTGGGTGCGGGTGTGTTGCTGGGCGCCGGCTGGGCGGCGGGGCGCTGGCACGCGCGCCGCGGGGAGCGGCTGGCGGGCCTGGATCTGGGTACCCCGGTGGAGCGGGCCACCTTCCACACGTTGCACACGGCTTCGCTGGCCGCTCCCCCGCTGCGCGCCGGGCTGACGGAGGACGCGGCCCGCAAGGCCGCCCGGCGGCTGAGGTCGCTGCTGGGGACGGAGGCGTTGTGCCTGACGGACCAGGAGGCGGTGCTGGCGTGGGACGGGCCGGGCGCCGACCACCACCAGCGGCGGGCGATGGCCCGGGTGGCGGTGATGCTGGAGTCGGGGCGCAGCCAGAGCGTGCGGACCGGGTGTCAGCGGCCGGACTGTCCGCTGAAGTGGGCGGTGTTCGCGCCGCTGACCGGCGAGGACGGGGTGTTGGGTGCGCTGGTGGCGTACGGGTCCCGGGAGTCGGCGGTGCTGGTGCGGGCGGCGACGGAGGTGGCGCGGTGGGTGTCGGTGCAGCTGGAGCTGTCCGAGCTGGACCGTTCGCGCACGCGGCTGATGGAGGCGGAGATCAAGGCGCTGCGGGCGCAGATCTCCCCGCATTTCATCTTCAACTCGCTGGCGGCGATCGCCTCGTTCGTGCGGACCGATCCGGAGCGGGCGCGGGAACTGCTGCTGGAGTTCGCGGACTTCACGCGGTACTCGTTCCGGCGGCACGGGGATTTCACGACGCTGGCGGAGGAGTTGCGTTCCATCCAGCAGTATCTGGCGTTGGCGGGGGCGCGTTTCGGTGACCGGCTGAAGGTGACGTTGCAGGTTGCGCCGGAGGTGCTGCCGGTGGCGCTGCCGTTCCTGTGTCTACAGCCGCTGGTGGAGAACGCCGTCAAGCACGGTCTGGAGGACTCCACGAAGGAGTGCCTGATCACGATCACGGCGCAGGACGCGGGCCCCGACGCGGTGATCACCGTCGAGGACAACGGGGTCGGGATGGATCCGGCCGTGCTGCGCCGGATCCTGGCCGGGGAGCGGGGGGCCGCTTCGGCGGGGGTGGGGCTGCCCAATGTCGACGAGCGGATCCGGCAGGTGTACGGGGACGCGTACGGCCCGGTGATGGAGACGGGCGTCGGCGCCGGCATGAAGGTCACGGTGCGGATTCCCAAGTACCGTGCGGGAGTGCACAGTTCACCTGTGGGGCCGGTCCTGCCGCCGCGAGCGTGAACGCCCGTGGCCCCGGGGTGCGTCCGCGGTGGACGGGCCCGGGGCCACGGGGTGCGTCTGTTCTAGGGCGTGTCGCAGCGTGTGTGCCGAGCCCCGCCGCCCAGGCGGGACTTCGACGACACCGCTAGCTCCAGCTGGCGTGCAGCGGCTTGCCCTCGGCGTAGCCGGCTGCGGACTGGATGCCGACCACGGCCTTCTCCTCGAACTCGGCGAGGGAGCCGGCACCGGCGTAGGTGCAGGAGGAGCGGACGCCCGCGATGATCGAGTCGATCAGGTCCTCGACGCCCGGGCGGGCCGGGTCGAGGAACATGCGCGAGGTGGAGATGCCCTCCTCGAACAGGCCCTTGCGGGCGCGGTCGTACGCCGACTCCTCGCTCGTGCGGTTCTGCACGGCGCGGGCGGAGGCCATGCCGAAGGACTCCTTGTAGAGGCGGCCCTCGGCGGACTGCTGGAGGTCGCCCGGGGACTCGTACGTACCGGCGAACCAGGAGCCGATCATGACGTTGGAGGCGCCGGCGGCCAGCGCCATCGCCACGTCGCGCGGGTGGCGGACGCCGCCGTCGGCCCAGACGTGCTTGCCGTACTTCCTGGCCTCGGCGGCGCACTCCAGGACCGCGGAGAACTGCGGGCGGCCGACGCCGGTCATCATGCGGGTGGTGCACATGGCGCCGGGGCCCACACCGACCTTGATGATGTCCGCGCCGGCGTCGATGAGGTCCTTGACGCCCTCGGCGGCGACGATGTTGCCTGCCACGATCGGGACCTGCGGGTCCAGGGCGCGGACGGCCTTGATCGCGTTGATCATCGATTCCTGGTGGCCGTGCGCGGTGTCGATGACGAGCGTGTCGACTCCGGCGTCGAGGAGCTGCTTGGCCTTGGCCGCGAAGTCGCCGTTGATGCCGACGGCGGCGGCGATGCGCAGCTTGCCGTCGGCGTCGGTGGCGGGGGTGTAGAGGGTCGCGCGCAGGGCGCCCTTGCGGGTGAGGATGCCGACGAGCTTGCCGTCGGCGTCGACGGCCGGGGCCAGCTTGCGGTGGCCGGCGTCGAGCTTGTTGAAGGCCTCGCGGGGGTCGATGTCGGCGTCGATGAGCAGCAGCTCCTTCGACATGACCTCGGAGAGCTGGGTGAAGCGGTCGACGCCGGACAGGTCGTGCTCGGTGACGACGCCGACGGGGCGGCCCTCGCCGTCGACGACGACGCCGGCGCCGTGGGCGCGCTTGGGCAGCAGGGACAGCGCGTCGGCGACGGTCTGGGTGGGCGCCAGCGTGATCGGGGTGTCGAGCACGAGGTGGCGGGTCTTCACCCAGGAGATGACGTCGGTGACGACCTCGATGGGGATGTCCTGGGGGATGACCACGAGGCCGCCGCGGCGGGCGACGGTCTCGGCCATCCGGCGGCCGGCGATCGCGGTCATGTTCGCCACGACCAGGGGAATGGTGGTGCCGGTGCCGTCGGGCGAGGAGAGGTCGACGCCCTGGCGGGAACCGACCGCGGAGCGGCTCGGCACCATGAACACATCGTCGTACGTCAGGTCGTACGGCGGCTTCAGGTCATTGAGGAAACGCACGTGCTGAACATCCCAGTCAATCGGAGGTGCCTCGACAGGGTGCAGCCGAGGAAACGCACGTACTTCATTCTCCCACGACCTGGCGTTCACGCCGCCCGGGCCGAACGTCCAAGGCGGTCCGGTCCGGCTGGTGGTTTCCTACGGGACCCTGGCCCCGCGGGGTGCGGCCGGGCGGTCTCGCAGGGGCGGGGCACACCGGTCCGGGTCACAGTGGAATGGTCGGAAAAGGGCCCCCGGGCGACCGGGCTGATCAGCGCTGGAGGATCCATGACGGCGACGACTCGGGACGAGGCACCCATCGCGGTCGAGGGCGGCGGCCTGGAGGTGCGGGTGCAGGAGATCGGCGGTGACCTCACCGTGGGCTTCTTCCGGCTGCCGCAGGGCACCGATCTCACGGAGGCGCTCAAGGGCCTCCCGGACGACATGTGCCCGTGCCCGCACTGGGGCTACCTCCTCAAGGGCCGGCTGCTGATGCGCACGGGGGACGGGGAGGAGGTGTACGAGGAGGGACAGGCCTTCTACTGGGGGCCGGGACACATTCCGGTGGCCCTCGCCGACACGGAGTACGTCGACTTCTCGCCGACCGCCGAGTTCCACCGCGTGGTGGAGCACGTCAGGGGCGGGGCGGGCTGAGGGCGTCCGCGGGGCGGGTCGCGGGTGGGGGCGTGCGGCGGCGGTGGACGGGGCCGGCGCCGCCGGTCAGCGGGAGTGCCGAGCCGCCGTGCCGGAGGGCCGTGAACTCGGCGGCGATGGCCAGGGCGGTCTCCTCGGGGGTGGCGCCGCCGAGGTCGAGGCCGATGGGTGAGCGCAGCCGGGCCAGGGCGGCGTCCGTGACTCCTTGAGCGCGCAGCCGTGCGGCGCGTTCGGTGTGGGTGCGCCGTGAACCCATGGCTCCGACGTAGCCCAGCGGCAGCCGCAGGGCCAGCTCCAGCAGCGGTACGTCGAATTTCGCGTCGTGGGTGAGTACGCAGACGGCGGTACGGGAGTCCAGCCGGCCCGCCTGCCACTGCGCGGCCAGGTGCCGGTGCGGCCAGTCGACGGCCACCTCGTCGGCTTCGGGGAAGCGCGCGCGGGTGGCGAAGACGGGGCGGGCGTCGCACACGGTGACCCGGTGGCCCAGGAAGGCGCCGATCCGGGCCAGGGCGGCGGCGAAGTCGACGGCCCCGTAGACGAGCAGCCGGGGCGGTTCGGCGGCGGACTCGACGAGCAGGGTCAGGGGCTCCCCGCACAGGCCGCCCGCCGTGCCGAGCTCGGTGGTGCCGGTGCGCCCGGCGAGCAGCAGGGCGCGGGCCCGGTCGGCGGCGGCCCGGTCGAGGGCGGGGCCGCCGTCGAGGCCGCCCTCGTAGGAGCCGTCGGCGTGGACGGCGAGGGCCCGGCCGAGCTGGCGCGGCGGGCCGGACACGACGCGGGCCAGCGCGGCCCGCGTGCCGTCGGCTGCGGCGTCGAGGACCGAGCCGAGTACGGGCCGTACCGGGTCGCGGCCGCGTACCGGGGTGACCAGGACGTCGAGGACGCCGCCGCAGGTCAGGCCGACGGCGAAGGCGTCGTCGTCGCTGTAGCCGAAGCGGTGCAGGCCGCCCCGGCCGGAGGTGATCGCGTCGAGGCAGAGCTCGTGGACGGCGGACTCCACGCAGCCTCCGGACAGGGAGCCGAGCGCGGTGCCCCGGTCGTCCACGGCGAGGGAGGCGCCGGGGCCGCGTGGCGCGCTGCCGCTGACGGCGACGACGGTGGCCAGGGCGAATTCCCGGCGGGCGGCGCACCATGCGCGTAGCTCTTCGGCGATGTCGAGCATCAGCGGATGTATGCGCGGCGCGGGGTCGGTCCGGGCAGGCGCGGCGGCAGCACGGCCGGGGTGGCCGGGTGTGCTGCGGCGGGCCGGGGCAGGGCGGTGGCCTGCCGGGGGAGGCCGGCGGGGCGCGCGGGGCCGGGGTACGGGTCGCGGGCGTGGGGGCGTGCGGAGAGCAGTTTCGCGGCGTGGGCGACGCTCGCCAGGGTGGCGTGGTGGTGCCAGCCTCGGAAGGAGCGGCCTTCGAAGTCGCGGATGCCGACCGGTTCGCAGGTCTCGGTGAAGTCCAGGGAGACCCGGTCGGTGAGTTTGGCGAGCAGGAAGAGCTGGGCGAGCGGGCGGTCCCCGATGTTGGTGATCCAGAACTCGGAGGGCAGCAGGGCGGCTTCGCTCCAGGCGCCGAGGAGCAGCAGCGGGGTGGGTGGGGCGGGTGTGTGGCGGTCCTCGCCGGGGGTGGCGAGGACGGGGGCCGAGGTCAGCAGGGTCACCGCTCCTTCGGTCCGGCCGTGCCGGGTCCATTCGACGACGCGGCGCTGGGAGCGCAGGGAGTCGATGAGTTCGCGTGCGGGGGCGGTGTGCGGGCCGGGTTTGTGGCGGCCCGCACCGCCGAAGGAGACGGGCAGTGTGCCGTCGACCTTGAAGACGAAGGGGATGTCCTGGAGGGTGAACGATTCGATGCTCTGCGGCAGATCGCCGTTGGCGACCTCCATCACGACGGGCCGGCGCTGGAGTTGCCAGGTGGCGGCCATCCGCTGGACGGCGTGTACGGCGTCCTGGGCGGGGGTGAGGGAACGGGCGGTGTCCGGGATGCCGGCCCGTCGGCGGCGCATGAGTTCGCTGGTCCACGGTCCGGGGAGGGTGAGGGTCCACTCGACCGGGAAGCTGGCCTCGCTGGAGGCGAGCCAGATTCCGCCGGCCTGCTGGCAGTTGGCGGTGCGGCCGAGCTGGGGGACGAACTGCCGGCCGACGCCGACCGAGCGGTCGCCGGCCTTCTCGATGACCATGGGCTGGAGCACCCAGGCCAGGGGGCGCTGCGCCGTGCGTTCGAGGTGCTGGGCGAGGGAGCGCCGCACGGGGGTCCAGTCCCAGGGGGACTTGCTGATGAACTGCTGCAGGCTCTGCTCGACCGAGCTCGCTCCGGTTCCGGCGATGTTACGGATTGTTTTCTTCCCGTTGGTCCGCACGAGGCCGTTCAGATAAACGCGGGCCCAGTTCCGCTGGTCCCGCCGGGGTAAGGACTCGAAGAGAAGAGAGATCATGACGTCGATCAATTCGGAGACTTCCTTGACGGAATCCTCCGGCAGGACTGCGCGAGCCATCTGGTGCCTCCCCCGCGACCAGCTAGATCCGATACCCTACTTGACCGCGGAGAACGGCCGTAGGCCCCTGCGGCTACTTCCTGAGGTCGCTGGCAGATTCGAGCCGCTCTTCCTCTACCACGAGGGGGATGGGGATCTGGTTCGCCGCATAGTAGATCGCGATCAGGAAATGTGCGACAAGTGTGAGAGGTGCGGAGTAGAAGGCCAGGACGACCGTGCAGGGATAGGCGATGGCACCGAGACCGAAACGCAGCCTCGTGGCCCGTGCGCCGTCCTTGTCCACCTGTTCGTGGAAGAGGTGCCCGACCCGGGTGACGTACCACCAGAAGAGCAGGAACGCGGCGGCGTAGGCCACGGTGACGAGGCTGTAGAGGACGGCCGCGGGGTTGGCGGAGCCTTCCTCGGTGAGGTGCTCGGCGAGCACGTTGGTCGTGTACGGGATGACCGAGACCACCATCAGCACCATCAGGTTCAGGAACAACAGCGGACGGTCTATCCGCTTGAGGTGACTGAAGATGGTGTGGTGGTTCACCCACATCACGCCGATGAGGAGGAAGCTCACCACATAGGCGGCGTAATGCGGCCATTGCTCGCGGACCCCGTGCCAGAAGGCGGAGCCGGTTCCTTCCGGAACCTTTAATTCCAGGACGAGGATCGTGATGATGATGGCGAATACCCCATCACTGAATGCCTCGACCCGCCCGGTTTCGTTTTCCATGACCTCCCCTTTACCCTTTCCGTGCACACGCGCGGCGGGGTGCGCATACGGGGAGGGTGCGTTTGCCCCCCTCCCCGCACACGCTACCCATGTTTCCGGCCTCAGCCGCCGAATCCGGCGGTCTGGCGCCAGATTCGGCCATCGCGGACCACGAGGGTCCCGAACGCGTGCTCCGGTTCGCCGTTCAGGTTCATGATCGCCCGGTAGAAGATGGTGTCCTCGGTCTCGATGTACTCCTGCAGTTCCACCAGCGTGGGCTTCACGGCGAGGTAGCCGGTGAAGGTCTCGCGCACCGCTTCGATGCCCACCGAGGCGCCCTCGAAGCGCAGCAGCACGGCGTCCTCCGTGTAGTTCTTCATCACCGCCTCGATGTCCAGGGCGGCCAGCGCCTCCATCTGGCGGACGAACACCGGGTGCAGGGTGGAGATGTCGTAGGTGGCCATGTCGACTCCGTTTCAGCTGGGTGTGTCCGGCGCGGGTGCGGCTCCGCGGGCGGTCTCGGGTGTTTGCGCAGGTGAGGCGCAGGACTGGGCGCTGCCGGCGAAGGGCAGCCGGACGACCATCCGGGTCTCGCCGGGCCGCGAGCGGGCGGTGAGCGACCCGTGGTGGCGCTGGGTCACGATGCGGTAGCTCAGGTGCAGCCCCAGGCCCGTGCCCTTGCCCACGTCCTTGGTCGTGTAGAAGGGTTCGAAGATGCGAGGCAGTACGTCCGGGGGGATGCCGCGGCCGGTGTCGGTGACCTCCACGACCATGCACACGCCTTCGGACCGGGCGCTCAGCGTCAGTACGCCGGAGCCCTCCATGGCCTCGACGGCGTTGTCGACCAGGTTGGTCCACACCTGGTTCAACTCGCTGGGATAGCCAGTCAGTTCGGGCAGGTCCGGCTCGTACGCACGCACGACGGTGATGCCGCCGAGCTTGGCACGCAGCACCACCAGCGTGTTCTCCAGCCCCGCGGTCACCGGGAAGCGCTGTTCGGGCGCCCGGTCGAGATTGGCGTAATCCCGGGTGGCCGAGACGAGTTGGGAGATCCTCGGTCCCGCGGCCCGCAGCTCGGCGGCGAGCGCGTGGACCTCCAGCAGCGCCGCCAGGTGGTCGAGCGCGCACGCGAGGGACTGCTTGCCGATGTCCCGTGTCCGCAGCAGCAGCCACTCCAGGTCCAGGCCGAGGTCGGAGACGCCCGAGCCGAGCAGGTTGGACCGCTCGGCGCCGGCTCCCTCGGCCCAGTCGGCGATCTCCTCCTCGGCGTCGGCCTGGGCCAGCGGGTCGGTGGTGACCGGCGGCGGCAGCGCGTCCAGTTCCGCGGTCAGCCGGCCCAGGACCGCGCGCTCGGCGGGCCCGGCGGCCGCTCCCCAGTCCTGGGCGGTCCGGGTGAGCCGGTCCAGGGCGGGGGCCAGTTCCTGCGCGGCCCGGGCGACGGCGGCCGCCGGGTTGTTCAGCTCGTGGGCGAGCCCGGCGGCGAGGGTGCCGAGCGCCTCCACGGTGGCCCGTTTGCGGGCCTGCACCTCGGAGGACTTGATGCGCCAGGCCAGGACGGGGATCAGGACCGCGGCCACCCCGTTGCACCGCGTGAGCATTTCGAAGAACACCGCCTTGGGGTACGCCACCACCGTGGTCGACGGGCCGCTCGCGGCGGCCGTGGCGACGTACGCGCCGTCCGTCAGCAGCGGCAGTTCGCCGGTGAACCGGTGGGCGGCCGGGGGCTTGCCGTCGTGGTCCTCCGACGCGGCGCTCTCCTCCTCGGTGGAGTGCCGGGTGAGGACCTCCTCCCGGCCGTCGACGACCTTGGTGACGACGAGCCCGCCCGAGAGCAGGACGTGGAAACCGGTCGCCTCCTCGCCGTCCCGGAAGAGGACCTGCCCGTCGGAGAGGACCTGCGGCCGGGAGACCGAGACCAGCCAGTCCAGCTGCTCCTCGGTGAGTCCCGCGAAGACCTCCAGCCCGCGCAGGGCGGCGCGCAGCCGCGGTGCGGTCATCTCCGGCGCGTTCACGCGGCGCCCCCCTCGGCCCTGGTACGGGCGGCCAGGCGCAGGGTGGCCAGCAGGGCCGCCGCGCACACCGCGGCGACGGCGGCCATGAAGCCGACCGAGGTGCGGTGGAGGCCGTGGATGTTGGTCAGCATCCCCGCGAGTACGGCCGGCACGCTCATCGCGAGGTACGCGAAGACGTACACGGCGGCGGTCAGTTCACCCCGGTGGGCCGGTTCGGCGAGCCCGCTCAGCGCCCGGAAGGCGCCGAGGAAGGCCGCTCCCCAGCCGCTGCCGAGGACGGCCGTGGCCACCATGAACACGGTGGCCGAGCCCAGCCCCAGCGCGAGCAGCACCAGCGCGAGCCCGGTGAGCAGGCCGATCAGTCCGAGCACGGCGGTGCGCAGGGCCCCGGTGCGGCCCAGCACGAGCTGGGCGGCGGTGGCGGCGCCGGCGAGCAGTGCGACCGTGGCCCCGCCGGCGAGGTAGTTGGTGGACCGCAGCAGGGACAGGGCCAGGTGCGGGCCGAGGGAGAGGTAGAAGCCGCCCACGGACCAGACGGCCACGATGGTCAGGACGAGGACGGCGAAGCGGCCCCGGGCGCCCTGCGGGACGTGGATCCGGTGCGGGACGATCCGCAGCCCGCCGCCGGCGCCGGGAGCGCTCTCTCGCATGCGGACGACGCCCGCCAGGGTGACGGCGAAGGCCCCGATGAGCAGCAGATAGCTGAGGACGGTCGGGGCAGGCGCGTACTGGACGAGCAGTCCCGCCCCGATGCCGCCGAGGCCGATGCCCACGGTCGGGCCCGCGCTGTTGACCTGGGCTCCGAGGGCGGGCCGTGCGGCGGGGCTGAGTTCCAGCAGGGCGGCGCCCATCGCACCGGTGGCGAGGCCCACGGCCAGCCCCTGGACGGCGCGGGCGGCGAGGAGCAGTCCGAGCCCCTGGGCTGCGGCGAAGAGGGCCATCGAGACGATCGCCAGGACCAGGGCGGCGGCCAGGACCGGACGCCGGCCCAGGGTGTCGGAGAGGGACCCGAAGAGCAGGAGCCCGGCCAGCACGGTGACGGCGTACAGGGCGAAGACCACCGTGATCGTGCCGGAGGACAGGCCCCACTCCTGCTGGTAGAGCACGTAGAGGGCGGACGGCACGGAGGAGGAGAGCATCAGCAGTACGAGGACGGCGCCGGCCACCCAGAAGCCGGAGCCTCCGGGGGCGCCGGCCGTGCGGACGGCTGGGTGCGTACCCGTGGTCGTTTCGGACGGTTCGGCCACTGCTTCACTCAACTCCCCCGTGGTGGGCCCTGGCCGGGCCCTGTGGTCGGACGGTCAGGCGAGGGCCCGCTCGGCCCTCTGCAGTGCTCGGGCGGTGAGGACCCCCGCGAGGTGGCCGAGGTATTCGGCCGAGGTGCCGCGCCCGGGAACGAACAGCTCCCGGGGTTCGGCGCGGAAGGCGGCGAGTACGGCTTCCGTGTCGTACGGGCCGCCGCGCAGCCGGTCCTCGACCCCGCGCAGGCGCAGCGGCCGGGGGGTGGCCCCGGTCACCGCGATGCGCGGCCCGTCGGGGGTGATCCGTACGGCGGCGGCGCAGACCGGATAGCGGGTGGCGCGGTCGGCGGACTTCTCGAATGCGGCGGCCGGGCCGGCGGCGGGGACCAGCAGGGCCGTGACGACCGCGTCGGCGGGCGCGCCGCGGGCGGCGAACTCCTCGGCCGGGAGGGTGCTGCGGCCGCCGGGGCCGGCCAGTTCGACGACGGCGTCGGCGGCGATGGCGGCGGCCGGCAGGTCGGTGGGCCGCCCGGCGGCGGCCAGGTTGCCGCCGGCGGTGCCGAGGTTGCGGACCTGCGGGTCGCCGTTGGCGCGGGCGGCGGCGGCCAGCTCGGGGGCCTCGGCGAGCACGAGCGGGTCGGCGGCGAGGTCGGCGAGCGTGGTGAGCGCGCCGACGCGCAGGAGCCGGCCGTCCGCGGTGCGGGTGGTGCCGCGTAGGCCGGCGAGCCTGCGGATGTCGACGAGGAGGCGGGCGCTGTCGGATCCGGCGCGCAGGTCGGGCAGCAGGCTCTGGCCGCCGGCGAGCACCCGGGCGCCGGGGGTTCCGGTCAGGAGGGCCACCGCCTCGTCCAGGCCGGCGGGGCGGGCGTAGTCGAAGTCGGTGAGGATCACTGGGATTCCCCTCTCAGACGGCGCCAGACCTTCTCGGGGGTGAGAGGCATGTCGATGTGCCGGACGCCCAGGTCGGAGAGGGCGTCGACGACGGCGTTGACGACGGCGGCGGCCGGCGGCACGGTGGCGATCTCGCCCGCTCCCTTGGCTCCGAGCGGGTTGTGCGGGCTGGGTGTGACGGTCTTGTCGAGGGCGAAGAAGGGCACGTCGGCGGCGCGCGGCAGGGCGTAGTGGCCGAGGTCGGCGCTGATGAGCCGGCCGTCGTCGTCGTATTCGGCGGCCTCCATGAGGGCCTGGCCGAGGCCGTGCACGATGCTGCCCTCGATCTGCCCCTGGACGATCTTCGGGTTGCCGATGGTGCCGGCGTCGTCGACGGCGGTGTAGGCGACCACCTCGGTCTCGCCGGTCAGTTCGTCGATCTCGACGACGGCGACGTGTGTGCCGAAGGGGTAGTTGAAGTCCGGCGGGTCGAAGTGGGTGGTCTCGTCAAGGGCCGGCTCGATCTCCGGGGGCAGTCCCCAGCCGTACCACATGGCCATGGCCAGTTCGGCGAGGGTCTTGGCGTTCTGGGGGTTGCCCTCCTCGTGGATCCCGCCGTCCTCGTATACGACCCTGTGCTCGGGTGCGCCGAGGAGGACGGCGCCGGCCCGGACCAGTTTGGCCTTGAGCTTGCGGGCGGTGAGGGCGACGGCGGGCCCGGCCATGCTGTAGGAGCGGGATCCGTAGGTGCCCTGTCCGTACGGGGCCTTCTGCGTGTCGCCCTCGTGGACCTGGACGGTGGCGGGGTCGATGCCGAGCTCGTCGGCGGCGACCTGGGCGAAGACCGTGGCGTGGCTCTGGCCGGTGGAGGCGGAGCCCACGGTGACGGTGACCTCGCCGGTGGGGTGGATGCGGATGTTCGCGCTCTCCCAGGTGCCGCCGAGCATGCCCTCCTGCGACATCCGGGTGGAGGGGCCGACGCCGCAGACGGCGACGTAGGTGGCGATGCCGACGCCGAGGCGTTTGCCGCGGGTGCGGGCCTCGGCCTTGCGGGTGGGCATGTCGGCGTAGCCGGACAGCTCGACGGCCTTGTCGAAGTTCAGCCGGTAGTTCCCGGAGTCGTAGGTCCAGCCGAGGCCGTTGTCGTAGGGGAACTTCTCCTTCGGCACCAGGTTCCTGCGCCGTACCTCCGCCGGGTCCATGCCGATCTCGGACGCGTACCGGTCGACGAGCCGCTCCATGAGGAAGGCGGCTTCGGCGCGTCCGCTGCCCCGCTGCGCGCCGAGCGGAACGGTGTTGGTGAAGGCGGCGTACACCTCGCAGAAGGCGGCGTCGATGTCGTACATGCCGCTGATGGAGCGGCCCATCAGGGCGGTGGCGACGCCGGGGCCGATCGTCGAGGGGTAGGCGCCGAGGTTGGCGTGGCTGGTGCAGCGCACCGCCGTGATGCGGCCGTCACGGGTTCCGGCGAGGGTGGCGTGCTGGCGGTGGTCGCGGCCCTGGACGGTGGAGTTCATCAGCCCCGTGCGGGTGTCCACCCATTTCACGGGCCGGCCGAGGGCCTTGGAGAGCAGCAGGACCAGGGGCATGTCGGGGTACAGGTAGCCCTTGGTGCCGAAGCTGCCGCCGACGGTCGGGGCGATCACCCGGAGCTTGTTGAAGGGGATGCCGAGGACCAGTGCGGAGAGGAGGAAGCGGTGGTTGTGCGGGCCCTGGGTGGAGGCGTAGAGGGTGTACTCGCCGGTGGCCGGGTCGTAGTCGCCGACCGCGCCGCGCGGTTCGATGGGGCTGTTGATGGTGCGCTGGTTGACGAGGTCGAGTTCGACGGTGACCTCGGCGGCGGCGATGGCGGCGTCGGTGCGGTCCCTGTCGCCGCAGGTCCAGTACGCGTTGAGGTTGCCCGGGACGGCTTCGTGGAGCTGGGGCGCGCCGTCGGCCAGGGCCTCGTCGGCGCGGGTGACGACGGGCAGCGGCTCGTACTCGACGCAGATGGCGGCCAGCGCCGCGGCGGCCTGCCGCGGCGTCTCGGCGACGACCGCGGCGATGGGGTCGCCGACGTGGCGGACGGTGTCGCCGGTCAGGACCGGGCGGGCGCCGGGAAGTCCGTACGGGTGCGGCGGGAAGTGGCTCTCGACGCCGCCGGGAACCCAGATGCAGGGCAGCGGCATGACGTCGGTGAAGTCGGCGGCGGTGGCCACCTTGAGTACTCCGGGCAGCTGCTCCGCGGCCTTGGTCTCGATGGAGAGGATCTTCGCGTGGGCCACCGGGCTGCCCAGGATGGCCATGTGCGCGGTGCCCGGCAGGTCGATGTCCGCCACGTACGCGGCCTCGCCGCGCAGGAGCTGCGGGTCCTCGCGGCTGTCCAGCGGCCGGCCGAGTACGCCGCCCCGGTCGGCCGGGGCCTCCCCCGTCACTGCGGTCATGTCCCTCACACCTCCGAAGCGGATGCGGTGGTCGCGGTGGTCCCGGCGGGCACCTCGTCGCGGCCGGCGGCGCAGGCGCGCTGCACTCCGCGTACGACGCTGTGGTAGCCGGTGCAGCGGCACAGGTTGCCGGTGAGCCATTCGCGGATCTCCGGCTCGGTGGGGGCCGGGCCGCCGGCGGTGGCGTCGACGAGCTCGCCCAGGGCCATGACCATGCCCGGGGTGCAGAAGCCGCACTGGGTGCCGTGTTCCTGGCGCAGGGCCTCCTGGAGGCCGGACAGTTCCCCGCCCCGGGTGGTGACGCCCTCGATGGTGGTGATCCCGGCGCCGGCGGCGGACGCGGTGAGGACCAGGCAGCTCTTGACGGACCGGCCGTCGAGGCGGACCACGCAGGAGCCGCACTGGCCGGTGTCGCAGCCGACCTTGGTGCCGGTCAGGCCGAGGCCGTCGCGGAGCCGTTCGACGAGCAGTTCGTTCGGCGGCGCCGAGAACTGCTCGGGTCTTCCGTTCACGTTCAGTGTGATGTCCATGCCTTCGCCTGCGCTTCCGTGAGCGGCCGGTTGAAAAGTGGCCCGCCGGGCTGCTGGAGAATTCCCCCGGAGTGCAGCGGGCCGGTGTCGACGGGGGCGAATCCGAGATCGGTGATGATTCCGGCGACGATTTCCTTCGCTTTCACGTCGTCGCCCGCGAGGAAATGTGCCAGGCGCTCTCCGGGTGCGGTTCCGGCGACGGCGAGGGTTTCGAAATGCATGGTGTTCAGTGATTTCACGACCTGTGCGCCCGGGTACCACTCGGCGACCAGGTCGCTGGAGCCGCGCCCGCCGAGGTCGGCGGGCGCGCCGGGGCCGCCGAACGCGTTCGTCGCGTCCACCAGCACCTTGTCCTGCACGACGTGGGGCGGGAGCAGTCCGCGGACCCGTTCGAAGGGCACCATCAGCACCAGGAGTTCGGCCTGGGCGGCCGCCTCGGCGGGGTGCGCCGCCGAGGCGGCCGGCCCCAGTTCGGCCACGAGCGGGCCGAGGGTCCGCGGGCCCCGGGAGTTGGCGAGGAGCACCTGGTGGCCCGCCGCCACGAGGATCCTCGCGAGGACCGTGCCGATACGCCCGGTGCCGATGACGGCTGTACGCATTGACGCTCCTGGTGAAGGTGGTCTGCCGGTGTCAGTCCATGCCGATCCAGACCGACTTGGTCTGGGTGTAGCTCTCCAGGGACTCGGGCCCGCATTCGCGGCCGAATCCGGAGGCCTTGTAGCCGCCGTAGGGCACCGCGGGGTCGTACTGGTTGTAGCAGTTGACCCAGACCGTGCCGGCCTTGATCTGCGAGGCGACGCGGTGGGCGCGGCGCAGGTCCTTGGTGTGGACGCCGGCGGCGAGGCCGTACGCGCTGTCGTTGGCGATGCGTACGGCGTCCTCCTCGGTGTCGAAGGGGATGATCGACAGGACCGGGCCGAAGATCTCCTCCTGGGCGATGCGCATGCCGTTGTCGACGCCGGTGAAGACGGTCGGGAGGAAGTACAGGCCGTCGGCGGAGGCTCCCTCGGGGGTCCAGCCGGTGCCGCCGGTGCGCAGGACCGCGCCTTCCTTCTCGCCGATCTCGATGTAGGAGCTGACCTTGTCGAACTGGCCGCGGTGGGCCAGGGGTCCGAAGAGGGTGGCGGGGTCGCGCGGGTCGCCTGGTTTGAGGGCGGCGGCCCGGCGCACGAGGCGTTCGACGAGTTCGTCGTGGATCGGGCGCTGGAGCAGCAGGCGGGATCCGGCGGTGCAGATCTCGCCCTTGTTGTAGTAGATGCCGAAGAAGGCGAGTTCCTCGGCGGCGTCGAGGTCGGCGTCGGCGAAGACGATGTTGGCGGACTTGCCGCCGAGTTCCATCGTCACCTTCTTCAGGGTGCCGGCCGCCCTGCGGATGATGGACTGGCCGACCACCGTGGAGCCGGTGAAGGCGATCTTGTCGATGTCGGGGTGGCCGGTGAGCGTCTCGCCCAGTTCCACGCCGGGGCCGGTGACCACGTTGAGGACCCCGTCGGGGATCTCCGCCTCCTGGAAGAGCTCGGCGATCTTCAGTGCGGTGAGCGGGGTGGCCGGGGAGGGCTTGTGGACGACCGTGTTGCCGGCCGCCAGGGCCGGTGCGATCTTCGTCATCGACAGCAGCAGCGGGAAGTTGAACGGGGTGATCGCGCAAACCACGCCCAGCGGTTCGCGCAGGGTGTAGGCGAGCTGGCCGCCGGCCGGGGCGCGCGAGGAGCCGTCGACGCGGGTCACGGCCCCGGCGTAGTAGTGCATCAGCTGGGCGGCCATGGGGGCGTCGACCGTGCTGGAGAAGGCGAACGGCTTGCCCATGTCCACGGTCTCCAGCAGGGCGATCTCCTCCAGGTCGCGCTCGATGAGCTCGCCGACCCGGTTCAGCCGCAGCGCCCGCTCCTGGGCGGACAGGCGGCTCCACGGTCCTTCGGCGTACGCCGTGCGGGCGGCGGCGACGGCCGCGTCCGCGTCGGCCGCGGCGGCCTGGGCGACCGGCACGATCTCCTGTCCGTCCACGGGGCTGACGTCGGGCTCGGTGCGGCCGTCCCGGGCGGGGACCCACTGGCCGCCGATGAACAGCTTGCCGGGGTTGGCGAGGGGCGGGCCGCTCAGCTCACGCTTGGTCATGACTGCCTTCCGGTGTCGGATGCGGGGCGGGCCGGGGCGGGGTGTGCCGCGGGGCGGGGTGTGCCCTCAGCCCTTCGCGAGCCGGCTCAGGAACGTCTCCGCGAGGGCCTTGGAGGAGTACGGGTTCTGGCCGGTCGTCAGGTTGCGGTCGACGACCACGTGCGAGTCCCAGATCGCGTCGGCCTTCTCGTAGCGGGCGCCGAGCCGGGTGAGCTCGGCCTCCAGGATCATCGGGAGCCGGCCGGCCATGTTGGTGACCAGTTCCTCGTCGTGCGAGAAGGCCGTCATCCGGTAGCCCTCGAAGGGCCAGCGGCCCTCGCCGTCGCGCAGCGCGAGCAGTGCGGTGTGGCCGTGGCAGACCGTGGCGAGGGGCTTGTCCTGGGCGATGGCCCAGCGCAGGATCTGGGCGAGCTCGTCGGACTTGGGCAGGTCGCCGATCGCGCCGTGGCCGCCGCTGACGTAGATGCCGTCGTAGTCGGCGACGTCCTTCTCGGTGAGGGACTCCAGGGCCAGGGGGGCCTTCAGCTGGGGGGTGTTCTCGATGACCCGGACGTACTCGGCGGCGTTGGCCGCGTCCTCGTCGGGTGAGCCCTGGGGCCGGACCCACTTGAGGAACTGCGGGTCGATGCTCGTCAGGTCGACCGTGGGCGGGCGGCCCGCGATCGTCGCCACGTCCACGTCGTGGCCGGCGGCCTTGAAGAGCGAAAAGGGAACGACGAATTCCTCTGCCCAGAATCCCGAGGGATGCTGTTCGCCGTCCAGCAGGTGCAGGGTCGCCTTGGCGGTCATGACGACGAGAATCTTCATGATTCTCTCCTTGTTCTGGATTCGCTGCCGATTCAACACGCCCCCCGCAGGGGGCGTAAGGGGGTGACGTCAGGCCCGCGATACTTCGTCACGTGCGTCCAACGCCGAGATGATGGTGCGGAATTCACCGACCAGGGGGTGGTCGGGACGGGCTTCTGCAAATATGCGCTCTCCGTGCAGGGAGGCCATTTCCGGCGCATAGGGCAGGATTCCGGCCACAGGTGCGCCGTAGACCTCCTCGGAGCGCCGCCGGGCGGCGTCCCGGTCGATGCCCGCGGGTGCCATGCTCAGCACCAGCGTCCGCCGGCACGCCAGGCGTCCGGCGAGGGCGATGGTCTCCTCCACCCCGGAGAGGTCGATCCGGTCGGCCCGGGCCAGGATCATCAGTACGTCGGCGCTCGCCATCGCCGTCACCGACTCGTTGTTGAGCCCTGCGTGCGTGTCGAGCAGCAGGACGTCCAGGGCGTAGTGCTCGGCCAGCCGGTCGAAGCCCTCCGGCAGCAGGCCCACGTCGTAGCCGCCCGCCATGAGCTCCCGCAGGGCCGCCGTCCCGCTCCGGGCCGGTACGACGTACAGCCCGGCCACGCCGGCCGGCTGGGCGGCGGCCTCGATCTCGCAGCGGCCGAGCAGGTAGTCGGCCAGCGAGGGGCCGGGGCCGAGCCGGAACAGCAGGTCGAGGGTGGGTGACTGGATGTCGGTGTCCACGACCCCCACCCGGCGCCCCCCGGCCGCGATGAGCAGCGCGAGGTTTGCCAGTACCGAGGACTTCCCGGTGCCGCCGCGGTGTGAGTGCACCACGATGGTGCGGGCCATCTAGGCCACCACCTGACGGCCGGTGCCGTCCGCGTACGGCCCCCGCGCCGTACGCGGGCGGTGCAGGGCGAGCATGGTGACGTCGTCGTGCTGTTCGGCGGTGCCGGTGTGCCGGCGCACCGCGAGGTCCATCCGGTCGACGACGTCCTTGCCGCTCACCGGCGGGCCGGCGAGCAGTTGCAGCATCCTTTCGTCGCCGAGGAAGTGGCCGTCGGGGCAGCGGGCCTCGGGCACTCCGTCGGTGAAGACGAAGAGGGTGTCGCCCGGGTCGAGCTGGGCGTAGCCGAGGGTGTAGACGCAGTCGGGCAGGACCCCGACGGCCGGTCCGGTGATGTCGAGGGCGGCGGGCGGGCCGCCGTCGGCCGGCAGCAGCAGGGGCGGGTTGTGGCCGCCGTTGATGTAGACGAGGCTGCCGGTGAGCGGGTCCAGCACCCCGAAGAACAGGGTGGCGAAGTAGCCCTGCCGCAGGTGGTTCCGGGTGAGGTAGCCGTTGGTGGCGGTGACGGCGTTGAGCAGCGGGGTGGCGCCGACCACCGGGATGCGGCGGCTGCCGCCGGCCCGTCCGGCGGTGACCAGGTGCTGGAGGCCGCTGTTCTGCGCGGTGTGCCGGAGCAGGGAGCGGATGAGCGCCATGAAGAGCGCGGCGCCCACCCCCTTGTCGCAGACGTCCGCGACGACGAAGGCCAGCCGGCGGCCGCGGGAGATCTCGAAGACGTCGTAGAAGTCCCCGGCGACCTGCCGGGCGGGCCGGAAGCGCACGTCGATCTCCCATCCCTCGGGTATGGGGAGGGATTCGGGCAGGAAGCCCGCCTGGATCTCCCGGCCGATCTCCAGTTCCTTCTCGTAGCCCATGAGTTCGGCGCGGGCGTCGGCCTCGCGCAGGGTGCGGCCGAGTCCGGCGCGCTCCGAGCAGCTGTGCAGCCGGGCTCCGACGAGGGCGGGGAGGAAGGGCGGTACGAGGTAGTCGTGCCCGATCCGGACGTGTTCCTCCAGGGCCGCGAACTCCGTCACGGTCCAGACGACGACGATGGGGGCCCCGGCCCAGCGGCGCAGCCGGCGTACGGCCGTCCGTACGGCGTTCCCGTCGGACTCGGCGGGGGCGAGCAGCACGTCCGCGACGGGCAGCAGCTCCTGCGGGCCCTCGCGGAGCTCCGCCAGGGTGCGGGTGAGGAGTGACGCGCCCATCGTCCGCAGGGAGTCGAGCAGTTCCGGCGGGGGTGAGGGGTGCGCGTCGAGGATGATCACGGTCGTGGAGGGCATGGGTCCGTCCCCTCAGCCTGCACGGTCAGCGTGCTGATGTTGCGGCCGTCCCTGTGCGCGTAGGCGAACTCGTCCACGCTGGTCAGGGCCAGGTGGATGCCGAGGCCGCCGATCCGCCGGTCCTGCGGGGGAACCCCGGGGCAGGGCGGCAGGCGGCCCGCGACGGGGTCGAATGCGGGGGCGGAGTCCTCGATGGTGATCTGGACCCCGCCGGGGCCGGAGCGGCCGCGGACGGTGATCCGTCCGTCGCCGCCCCGGTATCCGTGCATCACGATGTTCGTGGCCAGTTCGTCGACGGCCAGCCGGAGCCGGTAGGAGGCGCGTCTGCCGAGCCCCGCCCTTCCGGCCAGCCGCAGGACGAACGCGGCGATGTCACCCAGTGCCCCGATCGTGGCGGGCACCTCCAGTACGACGGGCGTCCTCGCCAGCTCTGCCATGTCGTTCACGGTCGTCACTCGTCGGAGATGACGATGCTGCGGTCGAGCCCGGCCGTCCGGATGGTGCGGCAGACGGGCTCGATGGCGCCGACGACCTTGATGGTGACGTTGTCGGCGACCTTCTGCCGGGCGAAGACCAGGGAGCGCAGTCCGGCGCTGGCCATGTAGCCGACGTCGGCCATCCGGATCTCGACGGTGGTGCTGCCATGGCCGGCGGCCTTCTCGATGGTCTGGTGGAAGTCGCCGGCGGTCTCGGCGTCCAGCTCACCCGACAGTTCGATCACTGTGGTGTCGCCCTTGATGCTCAGGGACACGGAAAGCGGCATGTCAGGTCTCCTTCGGTCAGGGCGTGCCGGATGTGTCGGGGTCGTTGGTGCGGCCCACCAGGATGACCACGGAACGCGGCCCGATCAGGTACTTGCCGGCGTTGTCCAGCTCCGGCTCGGTGCCCGGGGTGCGGATGTCGTGCGGTGCCTCGGCCCCGGTGTCGGCGAACAGGTGCCAGCTGCGTCCGCCGGGCAGGGCGGGCAGTTCGAGGTCGTGCGACTCCCAGTGCGCGTTCATGGCCACGTACACCACGTCGTCGTCCCCTGCACCGCAGCGGGCTACGGCCACCAGCCGGCTGTCGTCGGACCAGTCGGGCTGCCAGGCCCGCTCACCGTGCCAGCTGATGTCGGGCAGGCCGAGGTGTTCGCGGACCTGTCCGGTGGGGTGGGAGGTGGAGCGCAGTTCGCGGTGCCGTCCGCGGAAGGCGATCATCTCGCGGGTGAAGCGGAGCAGTTCGGCGTTGTTGTCGACCAGGTCCCAGTCGAACCAGGACAGTTCGTTGTCCTGGCAGTAGGTGTTGTTGTTGCCCTGCTGGCTCCTGCCGACCTCGTCGCCGGAGAGGAGCATCGGGATGCCCTGGCTGGTGAGGAGGATGGCGAGGGCGTTCTTCATCTGCCGGGTGCGCAGGGCGTTGACGGCCGGGTCGTCGGTGGGTCCCTCGGCGCCGCAGTTCCAGCTGTTGTTGTCGTTGGCGCCGTCGTTGTTGCCCTCGCCGTTGGCCTCGTTGTGCTTGTCGTTGTAGGAGACCAGGTCGGCGAGGGTGAAGCCGTCGTGCGCGGTCAGGAAGTTGACCGAGGCGGCGGTGCCGCGGCTGGAGTACATGTCGGGCGAGCCGGCGATGCGGGTGGCGAGTTCGCCGGTGACGCCGGGGTCGCCCTTGAGGAAGCGGCGTACGGTGTCGCGGTACTTGCCGTTCCACTCCGCCCAGCGGCCGTACGCCGGGAAGTTGCCGACCTCGTAGAGGCCGCCGGCGTCCCAGGCCTCGGCGATGAGCTTGGTGTGCCGCAGGACGGGGTCGTAGGCGAGCAGTTCCAGCAGCGGCGGATTGGGCAGCGGGGTGCCGTCCAGGGACCGGCCGAGGATCGCGGCGAGGTCGAAGCGGAACCCGTCGATGTGGTAGTCGGCGACCCAGTGGCGCAGGCAGTCGAGGACGAAGTTGCGTACGACGGGGTGGTTGCAGTTGACCGTGTTGCCGGTGCCGCTGAAGTTGAAGTAGTAGCCCTCGGGCGTGAGCATGTAGTAGGTGGCGTTGTCGAGCCCCTTGAAGGAGATCGTCGGCCCCAGCTCGTTGCCCTCGGCGGTGTGGTTGAAGACGACGTCGAGGATGACCTCGATGCCGGCCGCGTGCAGGTCCTTGATCAGGGTGCGGAACTCGTCGCCCTGCATGCCGTAGCGTCCGGTGGCCGCGTAGCCGGCCTTGGGCGCGAAGAAGGAGACGGTGTTGTAGCCCCAGTAGTCGAAGAGCTTCTCGCCCGTCTCCGGGTTGGAGCGGGGGTTGTCGCACTCGTCGAACTCGAAGACGGGCAGCAGTTCGACGCAGTTGACCCCGAGCTCCTTCAGATACGGGATCTTCTCGCGCAGTCCGGCGAACGTGCCGGGCGCGGTGACCCGGGAGTTGGGGTGCCGGGTGAAGCCGCGTACGTGGGCCTCGTAGACGACGAGATCCTCGGCGGGGATGCCCAGCGGGGTGTCGTCGCCCCAGTCGAAGTCCTGCAGGCAGACGCGGGAGCGGTACTGGTAGCCGCGGCTGTAGTCCGGTTCCACGCCCCACACGTCCCGGCCGGCGATCAGTCGGGCGTAGGGGTCGGAAAGGACCTGGCGGGCGTCGAAGCGGTGGCCGGTGACCGGGTCGTAGGGGCCGTCGGCCCGGTACCCGTACTCGATGTTCTCGTGGTCGAGGCCGAATACGGTCATGGCGAACACGCTGCCGGTGCGGAACTCCTCGGGGAACTCCAGTTCGGCCATCGGTTCGGGCTCGCCGCGCTTGTAGATGACCAGGGTCATGGAGGTGGCCTGGTCGGAGAAGACGGAGAAGCTGACCCCGCCGGGGACCACGTTGGCCCCGAAGGGGAACGGCTTGCCCGCGCGGACGCGATACCCGCCCACCTCGTGGGTCGGGTACGCGTCGACGCGCAGGACCTGCTCGGACCGGGTCTCGCTCATCGCGCGGCCTTCGCCCTGGCCGCTTTGGCGGCCGTCGCGGCTGCCGCGGCGGCCTCGCCGGTCTCGAAGAAGTCGAGGAAGCCGGTGGCCGACATGACGAACCGGACTTCCTCGCTCACCCCGTACAGGGTGACGGCCACACCGTGGTGCTGGGCCTCGCGGTAGACGACGAGCAGCGTGCGCAGGCCCGCGCTGGAGACGTAGGTCACCGCCGTGAGGTCGATCCGCAGCGGCTTGCCCTCGCGGACCAGCGGCAGCAGGGACTGGAGCAGCGTGCCGGACGTCTCGCTGTTGATCTCACCGGTGGCGACGAGCACGGTGCCCGTCTTGTTCCGGCGTTCCTTGACGTTGAGAGTCATTGCCTTCCCCTCTGGTTGGGGCGCCCCCCGTTGAGCGCTACTTCTTGGCCGTCGGCCGCAGCCGGACCTTGACCCTGACGCGGCCCTGGACGTCGGGCAGGCGCACGGTGAGCGCCTCCGCGTCGAAGTCGGTGTAGGGCTTCTCGTCGATCTCCACGGACGCGATCCGCACCGCGCCGGCGGGCAGCAGGTCGGGCGAGACGCGCAGGACGCGGTCGGGCAGGCCGGTCGGGTCGGGCTGGAAGTGGAAGTCCATCTCCCGGCCGTTGACGAGCAGGTTGTTGTAGACGGCGGCGAGATAGCACAGCTCCGCCGAGTGGTACATGGACATCGAGTGGCTGCCCTTGAGCCGCTCGGTGCCGAGCAGGTACGGCGTCCCGCTGGCGAGGACGTTGAAGTAGACGGCTCCCTCGTCGTGGTCGAGGAAGAAGGTGTTGTAGAAGGCCTGCGCCTGCCGGGCCTCGCGCAGGTTCGCCTCGCCGCCGACGGTGCCGTTGAGGATGAGGTAGGCGAGGATCGCCTGCTCCTGCTGCCACCAGGCCTTGCGGTCGTGCCAGGCGAAGCGGTGCGCCTCCTGGCCGCCCTGCTTCACGCGCTCCACGACGTCGTACCAGCCGCCGCGCTGCACGTCGCTGCCGACGGCCGGCATGATCTCGCCGATCTTCCGGGCGAGCTGTTCGTACGCCGGCTTGGCCTTCAGCGAGTTCATCCGCATCAGGTTCCAGGCGATCTTGAGGTTGTGGCCGACGACCGCGCGGTCCTGCTGCCAGCTGTGCGCCTTGTCGTGGGACCAGTCGCGCATGAAGCGCTCCTGGACGAACGGGCTGTTCTTGTAGTCCGGGAACTTGTCCGCGATCGTGTCGAAGGTGTATTCGAGGAAGTCGGCGTACTTCTGCTCGCCCGTCGCCAGGTAGAGGTTGATCAGGTAGGCGGGGGCGTGGTCGCCGACGGAGTTCCAGTTCTTGCGCTCGGCGTTCTCTCCGAGGGACTCGTGGTCGGCGCTGAAGAGGATCGGGTCGATGTGCGAGTAGTAGCCGCCCTGCTCCGGGTCGAAGAAGAACTTGTCGAACAGCCGGATGGTGGCGTCCGCGTCGTTCTTGATCCGGACGTCGCCGGTGACCCGGTAGGTCTGGACGGGGCCGGCCAGCGCGTAGATCTGCTCGTACATCGGGATCGCGTCGTAGTCGTCGGAGAACTCCGAGGTGAACAGCTTGCGTTCGCTGTCCCCGTCGACGCTGATGCCGTGGTACCAGAAGACGACGTCCTCCTCGACGTCCACGACCCGCATGTGCTTGCGCAGGTACTCGGTGCCGCGCTCGGCGACTTCCAGGTACTCGTCCTTGCCGGTCAGCAGGTAGGCCGAGGCCATGCCGTAGACCAGGCGGGAGATGGTGTCGGTCTCCTGGACGTGGCTGGCGGTCTTGTCACCGCCGAGGCGGATCTCGGTGCGGTACTCGGTGAAGTCCACCGGCCCGTCGCCGAACTGCGCCCGGATGTAGAAGTCGGCCAGCGACTCGATCTGCTTGATCCACCAGCTGCCCTCCTCGAAGCGGTAGTCCTCGGCGCCGCGGCCGAGGAACACCAGGCGCTTGGCGTCGAAGCGGCCGCCGTGCTCCGGGTAGTGGATGCCGTAGACGAAGAGGAACCGGCCCGGCGAGAGCATCTCGTCGATGTGCCCGGAGGCGTCGATGTAGGGCTCGTCCAGGTTGCGGACCAGTTCGGCGCTGGGGTCGCCGGCGAGGGAGATCTCGAACTCCCGCCCGTCGGAGGTCTTCAGCCGCAGCAGGCGCCTACTGGAGTCGAAGCGGACGACGTAGCCCGCGATGGTGTCGGAGAAGGAGAAGCTCACGGCGTCCGCCATGTCATACCGTCCTTTTTGAGGGCTCGGTTCGCCTCCGGGGCGCCTGTTGCCGGCTCGTGGCGCCGTACGTGCTCGAAACGCTCGTACCTCGCGTTCCTCCGCGCGCTCGGCCCCACTCCCCGTCGCGCCCCTTCGGCTCACTCGCCGTTTATTCACCGGTGGCTGGGGTGGTGCGTTCGTCCTCGTATCCCTGGCTGACCTCGACGATGACCCCGTCGGGATCGCGGACCCACACGGTCCGCCAGCCGCAGATGAAGTCGTCGAAGTCCAGCGGCCCCAGGGTCACTTCCGCCGCGTCGCCCAGGTCGGCCAGGAACGCGTCCACGCTGTCGGTCTGGAAGGCCAGATGGCGCATCCGGCCGGGGGCCTGCGGACCGTCGTCATCCGCCCGGCGGGCCGGTTCGGTCCCCGCGGCCGCGAAGAGCTCCAGGTACGCGTCCCCCTTGCGCAGGAACACGATCTGCGCTTCCCCCAGGTCGACGACGCGGGCCCGGGAGAAGCCGAAGTACCGGGTGTAGAACTCCTCGGTGGTCTTCTGGTCCGCGCAGTTCAGGCCCACGTGGGACCAGCGCAGCCCGGCGGGCATCAGCCGGCTCCCCGGCCCCGGCCGGCCGCGATCAGCTCGATGAGCCGGCGGGCGAACAGGTGGTGGTGGGCGCCGGTGCGGCCGGTGACCAGGTCCCCGTCGACCACCACGTCCTCGTCGACGTACTCCCCGCCCATGTTGCGGACGTCGCCGATCAGGTTGTTGTGGCAGACCACCTTGCGGCCGCGGACCTTCCCCGGGATCGAGGACGCCAGCCACATGCCGTGGCAGATGATCCCCTTCAGGACCGACGGCTCCTCGAACGCCCGGCGCAGCAGCTCGGTCGCCGGCGCGAGGACGTCCACGTCCTCGGTGTAGCGCAGCCGGTCGGCCACCATCCCGGAGGGCACGACGAGGGCCGCGTAGCCGCGCAGCTCTTCGTCGGTCAGCCCCTCCAGGGACCGGTTCACGGTGAAGGGCGCCCGGTACTCGTGCCCGGTGAAGGTGAGGGAGTCGTTGCCCCACAGCCGGGTCAGGAAGTGGACCTCGGCTCCCTCCTCGGCGAACCGGTGCCGGTAGTAGAAGATCTCCGGCTCGTAGTAGTCGCTCTCGACCAGGACCGCGATCCGGGTCCCGGACAGGGCGCCCTCGCGCAGGACGGCGTCAGACACGGGAGGTCCCCCTCAGGAAGTCCGCCGCGCGTTCGGCGATCATCGCGATGGCGGTGTGGCAGTTGCCCGACGGGACCGCGGGCATCACGCTCGCGTCGACCACGCGCAGGTTCCGTACGCCGTGCACCCGCAGCTCCGGGTCGACGACGGCGAGGTCGTCGACGCCCATGCGGCAGGAGCCGGCCTGGTGGTGGTAGCTCTCCGACTTCTGCTTCACGAAGGCCCGCAGGTCCTCGTCGGACACGTAGCCGGGGCCGGGCTGCAGCTCCTGCTTGTACCAGGGTGAGAACGCCGAGGTCGCGAAGATGTCCCGGGCGATCTTCACGCCCTGCACCATGCGTTCCAGGTCCCACCGGTCGCCCAGGTAGTTCGGGTTGATCAGCGGGTGCGCCAGCGGGTCGGCGCTCGCCAGCCTGATCCAGCCGCGCGAGGCGGGGCGTACGACGCCCGGCAGGATGGACACCGTGTTCGGGTGGTCCTGGCCGACGATCACGTCGAAGGGGACGTGGACGAAGGCGATCTGCAGGTCGGGCGCCGGCAGCCCCGGCTGTGAGGACAGGAACAGAGCGCTCTCCGACAGGTTCTGCGCGGGCGGCGGAAGCTCCTGGGTGACCTCGGCCATCAGCCCGGTCAGGACGTGGTTGTGGAAGTTCTTCCCCACCCCGGGCAGGGCCGCGGTGACCGCGATGCCGTGCTCGCGCAGCTGCTCGGGGTGGCCGACGCCGGAGAGCAGCAGCAGCTTCGGCGACTCGATCGCCCCGGCCGCCACGACCACCTCGCGCCGGGCCCGTACGGTGTGCGGCCCGGGCGCGGAGGCGCTGCTGTGGCCGTCGCGGACGGTCCGGCCCGGTATGCCGGCGGGCGCCTGCAGCTGGACGTACTCGACGCCGGTGCAGGTGTCCCCGTCGAAGAGCAGCCGGGTGCTCTGCGCGCTGGTGCGCAGGGTCAGGTTCGGCCGGCCGAGCGCCGGTTCCAGGTAGGCGGCCAGGGCGCCCTGGCGGCGGCCGTCGGCCACGTCGATGTGGTGCCAGCCGGTGCCGAAGAGGCCGCGCCGGGGCCCGTCGGTGTTGAAGTCGGCGATCTCCTGGTGCCCCAGCTCGACGGCCGCGTCGATGAAGGCGCGCGAGACCGGGTTGGGGTTGTGCAGCCCGGCGTTGGTGATCCGCTGCGGGCCGCGGGTGCCGGTGGTGGGGGCGGTGGCGTCCTCCTGGCCCTCCAGCAGGGCGAAGTAGGGGAGCACGTCCTCGTACGCCCAGCCGGCGGCTCCCTGGTAGGCCCAGTTGTCGAAGTCCGAGGCGTGGCCGCGGATGTGCATCATGATGTAGAGGTTGCTGCTGCCGCCGGGGGCCTTGCCGCGGGGCTCGTAGGTACGGCGGCCGTCGAGCCCGGGCTGCGGTGTGCTGGTGTAGCCCCAGTCCACGGGGCCGCCGAGGAGCTTGTACCAGGAGGACGGGTCGTCCACCTCGGGCGGGATCCGTGAGCCGCCCGCCTCCAGGACGAGGACGGAGACGTCCGGGTCCTCGGAGAGCCGGCTCGCCAGGACGCTGCCCGCGGTGCCGGATCCCACGACGATGTAGTCGTACTCTTCCACGCTCACCTGCGCCCCCTCAGTCCTGGCCCAGGACCTGGAAGGGGACCGTGTCGTGGTGGTTCGCCATGTAGGCGATCTTTCCGTCCACGATCCGGAAGAAGTTCATGACCTCGGCCTCGATGGGCTCGCCGGAGGCACTGACCGCGCTCAGGTGGGAGACGGCCGCGGCCTTCTCGCCGTCGACGAGGAAGTGCACGGGCTCGTTGCGGAAGACCCGGTACATCGCCCCCATGCCCTTCATCATCGAGCGGAGCACGTCCAGGCCCTCTATCCGGCCGGCCAGCTGCTCGTCCATGACCTGGTCGTCGGCGAACAGGTCGCACCAGCGGTCCCAGTCCCCGGCGTTGGCGTACTCGTAGTACTTCTGCAGGATCTGTCGTGCGTCCATCGCGCTCATCCATCCCCCTCTAGAGGTCCCTGCGGGTTCCGTCCGGCCCGAACGGCGCCCAGAACTGGCTGAAGGCGGCCGCCGAGTCCCCGAAGAGGCCGTCGCGGCCCTCGACGATCCGGCCGTCCCGCCACCGCATGAAGTGGAAGACCGGGTAGTCCATCCGCTCGTACGGGGACCCGCCCGCCTCGGCCGCGCCGGCCCGCAGGGCGACGTTGCGGCACACGTCCGCCGAGCAGTCCTCGCCGACCAGCACCGCCTCCAGGTCCATCCGGAAGGTGCCGGCCGTGAGCTTGTGGGTCTGCCCCATCAGCTCCCGGAAGGCGTCCAGGCTCTCGTACCAGCCGGCCAGGGGGTGGTTGCCCGGCACCAGCCAGCGCAGGTCCTCGGAGTAGTACTCCAGGATCCGGGCCCGGTCGCCGGAGCCGAGGGCCGCGTAGGCCTCCCGGACCCGCTCCGGTGTCACCTCGGTCATCGTCGCTCCTCCTCCACCGCGGTCACAGCGAGCCGGAACCGGGCATCGGGGCCAGGTCGTTGACGGTGTACTGCTGGATCAGCGGCCCGTCGGGGCCGGCGACCACGGTCCAGGTCTGGTCGGCGTCGAAGCCCAGCCACAGGCTGCGGGCGGCCGGCGGGTCCCAGACCTTGGCCTGCCAGTTGACGAAGACCCGGACGACCGCGCGGCCGCCCTCGATGACGGGCTCCACCTTGGTGACGGTGTGCACCTCGTCGAAGAAGCGGTGGGTGACGGCCTCGTACCAGCGGCCGAAGCCCTCGTGTCCGAGGAAGGTGTCCTCGGGGACCTTGAACTCCAGGTCCTCGGTGATCAGGGCGAGCACGTCGGCCAGGCCCACGTGCTGGTCCAGCGCCGCGTACCAGTTCTCGGCGAAGGCGCGGATCGCGTCCTCGGTCAGCTGCCGCTCGGCGGGCATGCGGTCTCCTCCTGCTTCCGTTTCGGTGCTGGGTGACTGGCCGGACGCGTCCGGCCCTGGCGTCAGATCTGGACGTCGACGAGGAACGGTCCGGGGTGGGACAGCATCCGGCCCACCGCGGCGACCGCCTCGTCCGGCTTCTCCACCCGCATCCCCCCGGCGCCCAGCGAGCGGGCCAGCCCGGCGAAGTCGATCTCGGGGTGCGAGAGGTCGAAGGAGCCCGGGAAGCCGTGCTCCGGGATGCTCCGCTCCTGCCAGTACCGGGTGATGTTGTCGTCGAGCAGCCGGTACTTGCGGTTGTTGCAGACGACGAACTTGGCGTCGATGCCGTGCCGGGCCGCGGTCCACAGGGCCTGGTAGGTGTACATGGACCCGCCGTCGCCCGCGAAGCCCACCACGAGCCGGTCCGGGCGGGCCAGCTTGGCGCCGACCGCCCCCGGGAAGCCCACGCCGAGCGATCCGCCGCGGGTGAGGTGGTAGTCGCCGGGGCGCTCCGCCGGCAGGTATCGGGTGACCAGCGGCGACGTGGTCAGCGCCTCGTCGAAGACGATCAGGTCGCCGCCGGTGCGCTCGGCCAGCGTCCGCAGGAAGACGGCCATCGGCGTGCCGTCGTCGTCCCCGGCCCCGGCCTCGGCCGCCGCCCGGGCCCGCTCGCGGGTCCGTACGTCGAGCCGGGCGGCCGCGGCGGCCCGCCGCTGCGGGGTCAGCTGCCGCTCCAGTACGCCGGCCAGCGCGCGCAGCGCCTGCCGGGGATCCGCGGCGAGGCCGAGGTCCACCGGGTGGTTCTTGGCGATCTCGTAGGCGTCGAGGTCGATGTGGACGACCTTCGCACCGGCCCGGAAGGGGCTCTCCAGCTCGGGAAACACCTCCGGGAAGACGTAGGTGCCCACGATCAGCACCCCGTCGGCGCCGCCGATCAGCTCCTTGCTGTGCGGGCCGAACATGTGGCCCGTCTGGCCGCGCCGCAGCGGGTGCGAGGCGGCGATGTTCACCTCGGAGGAGTCGACCTCGTACACGTCGGCGCCCAGCAGTTCGGCGACGGCGGCGAGCTCGCGCTGCGCCCCGGAGAGCGCCACCCCGTCCCCGACCAGCACGACGGGCCGCTCGGCGGAGGCCAGCAGCTCGGCCGCCCGGCCCACCGACGCGGCGGAGGGGGCCACGTCGGTGAGCGGGACCGCGGCCGGCAGCACGGGCTCGGAGTTGGGTTCGTCCAGCACGTCCATCGGCAGGGCGACGAACACGGGGCCGCGTGGCGGGGTGAGCGCGATCTTCACGGCCCGCCGGACGGTGCGCAGGACGGACCGCGGATCGGTCACCCGGGTCGCGTACTTGGTCACGGGCCTGGCCATCGCCACCAGGTCGGCCGCCATCTGCGCGTCCATGGCGTCGTAGCGCACCCCGGCGTCGCCGGCGACGACGACGAGCGGGGTGTGGCCGCGCAGCGACTGGTACAGCATCCCGATGCCGTTGCCCAGGCCCACTCCGGAGTGCAGCTGGAGCAGGGCCGGGCCGCCGGTCGCCCGGGCGTAGCCGTCGGCGATGCCGGCGGCGACGGTCTCCTGGAGGGCCAGGACGTACCGGAAGTCCGCCGCCGCGTCCGCCGCGTCGAGGAATCCCTGTTCCACCGTCCCCGGATTTCCGAACATCACATTCAGACCGTCGGCCTTGAACTGCTCGATCAGCCTTTCCCGTCCGGGAGTGGCTTCCATGAATTCCCCCTCGACCATCCGATTTCCGAGCGGATTTCCGCGACTACCAGCCGTACCGGGCGAGTCCGTCCTCCAGTACCTCCACGATCTTCTGCCCCGTCAGATAGGAGTCGGGGGTGGAGCGTCCGGTGACGAAGGGGAAGTCGACGATCACGGAGACCGGTTTGCCGAAGTTCCCGTGGTAGGCGCCGTCCGGTCCGGTCGCGTCGCGCAGGATGTACTCCAGCGGATACGGGGGCGGTCCCATGTTGAAGTCGGTACCGAGGAATCCGGTGCCGTCCTTGTAGTCGTACTCCTTGCAGTGGCCGGTCACGTGCTTGCCCCAGATGATGCTCCTGCGGTCGTCCCAGTCCCGGGCGAAGGCCAGGCAGGCGACCCCGTAGCACTCGGCGGCCACGACCTTGCCGGCCTTCCGGAAGGCCAGGATCAGGGCGTGTACGCGCTCGTTGTTGGCGAGGTCGGCGATCGGGCCGCTGCCGCCGACGATGAGGATCGCGTCGTATGCGGCGATGTCGGCGTCGAGCGCGTCGAGGTCGCGGTGGTACTGCTCCAGCTTCGGCAGGTAGGCCGCGTCGCTCGTGTAGGGGCGCTCGGGCACCCACGCCTCGATGTCGAGCGGCGAGTCCAGCCGGCTCGACTGCTCGAACTCCCGTCCCAGCCTGGCGTTCTCCTCGGTGGTCACCGAGCGTCCCAGCGGCGGGTCGACGTAGTTCGCGTCGAGGCTCGGCGGAAGAGCGTGCGCACGCTTTCCGGTCGGCGTCGCGAATACGACCTCGTAGCCCCGCTCGTCGAACTTCGAGACGGGGCCTATCAGTTCTTCGGCCCAGTAACCGTGTTCGGAGACAATGACCAGAATCCTTCTGCTCACGTATTCCTCCAGGCGCCGCCTGTTGTCGTTGGTCCCCCACACTGGCCGCGCCCCGGGTCTTCGTCAAAGCGCCGGCATGCGACTTCGTGAGGTAGCCGGACAGGTGGCCGCGGCACTTCAGGAAGTCGTTCGCGGACGTCATGAAGTAGCCGCTGGACTACATGACTTCGGCCGAATCGGTGAACCATTCCGGAGGGCACGCCCTTAGGGTCTGGACGCGCCGTGAATCGCGGGCGCGCGAAGTACGAGGAGAAGGACGGCGACGATGACGACGGACCTGTTGTGCACACACACCGATCAGATACGTCCGGTGAAGCCCACCGCGGTGGGCTGCGAGGAGTGCCTCGTCGCCGGCGACACCTGGGTGCACCTGAGGCTGTGCCTCAGCTGCGGACACGTCGGGTGCTGCGACTCGTCGAAGAACCGTCACGCCACCCGGCACTACCGGGTCACCGAGCACCCGATCGCGGCCTCCCACGAGCCCGGCGAGGACTGGGCCTGGTGCTATGCCGACAAGCTGATGCTGGACCCGGCATGAGCACGGCCCGCGAGAGCTCCCCCGCCGCCCCCGCCTCCTCCCCCGCGTCGGCCCCCTCCTCGGCCTCCGCCTCGGCCGCGGCCGAGCGTGCGGAAAGCCGCAAGCCGGTGATCCTGGCCGTCGACGACGACCCGCAGGTGCTGCGGGCCGTCCGCCGCGACCTGCGCAGCGCCTACGGCGACCGCTACCGGGTCCTCGGCGCCTCCTCGGCCGCCGACGCCCTGAAGATCCTGGACTCCCTCGACGAGCGGGGCCACGACCCGGCGCTGTTCCTCGTGGACCAGCGCATGCCGGACGTGACCGGCGTGGAGTTCCTGCTGGAGGCCGTCAGCCGGTTCCCGGACGCCCGCCGGGTGCTGCTGACCGCGTACGCGGAGACCGACGCGGCGATCACCGCCATCAACCGGGTCCGCCTGGACTACTACCTGCTCAAGCCGTGGGACCCGCCCCACGAACGGCTCTTCCCCGTCCTGGACGACCTGCTCTCCGACTGGCTGGCGACCTACCGCCCCGCCTACGACGGGATCATCGTCGCCGGCCACCTCGTCTCGCCCGGCACCCACGCCGTGCGGGACTTCTTCACCCGCAACGGCCAGCCGTTCCGCTTCCTCAACGTCGAGCGGGACCCCGAGGCGCTGACGCTGCTCGCCGCCCAGCCCGACGCGGCCCTGCCGCTGGTCCGCTTCCCCGACGGGGCGGTGCTGTCGGCTCCGACCGACACCCAGCTCGCCCGGCACCTCGGGCTGGCCACCACCGCCTCACGCCCGCACTACGAGTGCGTCATCGTCGGCGCGGGCCCCGCGGGCCTGGCAGCGGGCGTCTACTCGGCGTCCGAGGGCCTGTCCACGCTGATGCTGGACTCCCGCGCCCCGGGCGGCCAGGCCGGCACCTCCAGCCTGATCGAGAACTACCTCGGCTTCCCCTCGGGCCTCTCCGGTGGCGACCTGACCCGCCGGGCCACCATCCAGGCCTCCCGGTTCGGCGCCGAGATCCTGCACCCGGTGGAGGTGGTCTCGCTGACCCGGGACGACCCGGCGAAGATCCTCACGCTGGCCGACGGCACGGAGATCTCCGCCGAGACCGTCCTGCTCGCGACCGGAGTCTCGTACAACCGTCTCGACGCCCCGGGCGCCGACCGCTTCGAGGGCGCCGGCCTCTACTACGGCGCCGCCACCACCGAGAGTTCGGCCTGCATCTCCCAGCACGTGTTCATCGTCGGCGGCGCCAACTCGGCGGGGCAGGCCGCCGTGCACTTCGCCAAGTACGCCGCCCGCGTGACGATCCTGGTCCGCGCGTCCTCCCTGGACGCGAGCATGTCCCGCTACCTGATCGACGAGATCGAGCGCACCCCGAACATCGAGGTCAGGGTGCGCACCACGGTGGTCCGGCTCGACGGCGAGGAGCACCTGGAGCGGCTGACCCTGCACGACGCGGACACCGGGAAGGACACCGAGGTGGCCGCGCGCTTCATGTTCACGTTCATCGGCGCCCGCCCGCACACCGACTGGCTCGCGGAAGTCGTCGAGCGGGACGACCACGGCTTCGTCCTGACCGGCTCGGACCTGATCTCCAACGGGGGTGAGCTCCCGGCCGAATGGAGCCTGGAGCGCGCGCCCTACCCCCTGGAGACGAGCGTGCCGGGCGTCTTCGCGGCGGGCGACGTCCGCGCCCACTCGGTCAAACGGGTGGCGTCGGGTGTCGGAGAGGGGGCGATGGCGGTCTCGCTGATCCACCGCTACCGCTCGATGGGCTGAGAGCGAACACCGGCGGTCTTGTGATCAAGGCCACGCCCGACGCAATGTTGATTACATGATTACAGCCGAACAGAGCGAACAGCTCCGCGTGTGGTTCGCCGAACGCCTGCCGGTGGACGTCTACGAGTCCCTCGACTCGGTGACCGCCGACCGCGAGGAGATCACGGTCGTCGGCACCATCCCGGCGGCCGAGTCCGTTGCCGAGTTCCGTGAACGCACCCGCGAACAGCGCGTCGAAGTGGCCCGCGAGGCCGAGGAGCTCTACCGCCGCAAGGTCGCCTGGGGCGTACGGGTGGGTGAGGAGACGACCCTCTTCACCCACCTGGCCGTCCCGGTCATGACCCGCCTGCGCCAGTCCGAACGCCAGGTCCTCGACACCCTGGTCGCCGGCGGCGTGGCCCGCAGCCGGGCCGACGCGCTGGCCTGGTGCGTCCGCCTGGTGGGGCGCAACACCGACAGCTGGCTGGCGGAGCTGCGCGACTCCCTGGACCAGGTCGGCCGCGTCCGCGCGCAGGGCCCGGACGTCACGGGCACGACGGACTCCATGAAGTCCGGGTCCGAATGACGAATCCGCCCCACGGAGCCGCGTGATCGCGTAAGGCTGGCCGAGACCTACACCCAGGGAGAGGTACGCACCATGACGACCACCGTCGAATACATCCGCTACCGGATCGCATTGGACGACCAGCAGGCCTTCGAGGACGCGTACGCGCGGGCGGCAGAGTCCCTGGCCGCCTCACCCGAGTGCATCGACTACGAACTGGCCCGGTGCGAGGAGGAGAAGGAGCGCTACATCCTCCGGATCCGCTGGACCTCCATCGAGGCCCACCTGGGCGGCTTCCGCAAGGGGGAGCACTTCCCGGCCTTCTTCAGCGCGATCCGCCCGTACGTGACCGCCATCGAGGAGATGCAGCACTACCTCGTGACGGGCGTCGTGGGCACGGGAAAGGGCGCCGGACAGCGATGAGCACCACACCCACCATCTACGAGTGGATGGGCGGGGCGGAGGCGATGAACCGCCTCACCGACGCCTTCTACGCCCACGCCCTGCAGGACGAGATCCTGGCCCCGGTCTTCGCGGGCATGGACTCGGAGCACCCGCAGCACGTCGCGGTCTGGCTGTCGGAGGTCTTCGGCGGCCCGGCCGACTACACCGCCCACCACGGCGGCCACCAGCACATGGCCACCAAGCACCTGGGCCGGGCGATCACCGAGAAGCAGCGCCGCCGCTGGGTGGACCTGCTCATGGACACGGCCGACGAGGTAGGCCTCCCCACGGACCCGGAGTTCAGAGGGGTGTTCGCCTACTACATCGAATGGGGCACCCGCATGGCCCTCATCTACTCGGGCCCCAACCCTCCCCCGGTGGACGCGGCCAAGATCCCGGTCTGGTCCTGGGGCCAAACCCCACCCTGGATCCCGAAACCGGCCTAACCCCAAGGCTCCGCCCTTCCACCCCCACCGCCCCCTCCAGCCCCGCCGGCGCTTGAGGCGCGGGGGTCCGGGGGCGGAGCCCCGATCTTTCGGTCTCGCCGCACCCATCAGCCCCGCCGGCGTTTGAGGCGCGGGGTCCGGGGCGGAGCCCCGGCAGTCGCCCCGCCCCCGGGCTCGGACCCATCCGCACCCCCCGCCAACAGCACCGAGAGCCCCGGATCCTGCCCCCGCCAGAAGTCCACGGCCTCCTCCAGCACCTCCACGAACGTCTCCCATTCCTCAGGCCGCGCCCCGGCGTACCCCCGCCAGGACGTCACGGCGACCAGCCGCCCACCCGAAGCGTGAGCCGTGTCCGGCACCGCAACCGGCAGCCACGACAGATCCCGCAGCGCATCGGCAAGCGCGTCCCACCCCCCGCCCACCCACTCCGGCAGCCGCAAGGCACCCCCGCACCGCCGCATCAGCTCCGCCTTGCCGCGCACCCCGTCCAGGTCGAGGCGTACGGTCGTCCAGCCGGCGGCCTCGGCGGCTGCGAGCGCCGGTGCGAGCGGCTGCGGTTCCAGGCTCATCGGAGAACCGCCTTGAAGGTCTCGTAGTGGTCGTCCGTGTAGTAGAACTCCCCACCCTCACCCGTCACGATCCGCCGCGCCCCGCGGTCCCGCTCCCCCGGCGTACGCACCGTGAACTCGTGGTAGTAGCCGCGCTTCTGGCGCGGCAGGACCTTCTCGAAGTTGCCGAAGACGGTGCCGTCCTGCCGGTACGGGTAGGGCCCGCCCTTGTCGATGAGCAGGAGGACTTCCCGCGCCTGCCGCGGCAGCGCGTCGGCCCGTACGACGGCCATCCCCCGCGCCCAGTCCGGAGCGCTCTCGGACACGGCACCGGAGGGCGCACGGGAGGACGTACCGGGAGCCGTACTCGGCTCGGCACTGCCGCTGCCGCTACTGACGGCGGGGCCGGGTTTCTGCGCACCACAGCCCGCCGTTGCGACGAGCGCGGCACAGAGGAACACGGCCCCCAGCGCACGCGACAGCCATCGGGGCACGTTCCGGAAGATCATGCGCCGATCGTGCCAAATATCCGATTCGCCCGCGAATCGCTCGGTCGCGTCAGAGCGCGGCCATCTTGCTGTACGGACTCAGGATGCGCTTCTGGACCGAACCGAAGTCGACGAGAACGGCGATCCCCTCCTCGATTCCGACGACACGGCCGAGGCCGTGCTCGTCGTGAGTGACCCGGTCGCCGACGTTGAACTGCCGGATGGGCTGTTCCACGGGGGCTTTGAACGGGCTGGACGGCAAATGGCGGCGAGGCACTGCTGATTTTGTCATCGGAACCAGTATGCGCCCCGCGGGCCGCCGCGCGATGGCCCTTCGCATCTCGATCCGGGCACCATCCGCACCACCAGTGCCCCCGAAGCGCCCGTACCAGGCCCCGAGGGGCCGTGCGGGGGCGGCCGGGCGGATGGGCGCGAACAGGGGGCGCGCGATGCGCTTCTGCCCCTACAGGTCGTCGGGGTCGGCCCGGTCCAGCGCCGGCCGCAGCCCCGGAGCCGACTCGGTCAGCAGGTAGTCGGCGACGGCCGTGTCCGTGACGAGGCTGGTGACCAGCCCCGACCGCAGTACCGCGCCGATCGCGGCGGCCTTGCGCAGCCCGCCCGCGATCGCCACGACCTCGGGGATCCGCCGCAGCCGGTCCGCCTCGACCGTGATGCACCGCTCGCCGAGGTCCCGGCCGACACGTCGGCCCTCGGCGTCGAAGAGGTGCGCGGACATCTCGGCCGCGACACCCAGCGACGCGTAGTGGGCCCGCTCTTCGTCCGTCAGCATGTCGTGGACGGTCGAGATGCCCGGCTCCCACGAACCGATGGAGACGGCCGCGACCGTCACCTTGTCGAAGTAGTCGAAGGCGCGCGCGATCCCGGTCTGGCTGCGCAGCGCGGCCGCGGTCGCCGGGTCGGGCAGCAGCATGGGCGCGTAGATCGGGTGCGCGTCGCCGCCCGACACCTGCGCCGCCCGGCGCACGGCCTCCACCGAGCCGCGCTCCGCGGTGCCCGCGTCGTAGACCCCGGTCAGCTGCACCACCGTGCACTGCGGCAGACGGTGCAGGGAGGCGGCCATGTGAATGGTCGACCGGCCCCACGCCAAACCGAGTACGTCGCCCTCGCTGACGAGCTCGCCGAGCAGGTCGGCGGCGACCGCGCCCAGGTTCTCCGGGTCCGGTGCGTCCTCGGTGGCGTCGGCCGGCGACTCCACCACGACAGCGTGCCGGAGCCCGTACCGCGCGCGGAGCGCGTCCGACCGCTCCGCGTCGAGTTCGGCCGGGACCCGGATCTCGATGCGCACGAGATCGCGTTCGAGGGCGGTCTCCAGGACCCTGGCCACCTTGAAGCGGCTCACGCCGAACTCCTCGGCGATCTGGATCTTGGACTTGCCCTCCAGGTAGAAGCGGCGCGCCATGGCCGCCGCCTGCACCAGCTCCGCGGGTCCCATCCGCAGGGCTGACCGTCCCGCCGACATTGCAGACACCGCGTTCTCCTCACTGCTGTTCACACTGTCGTGTTCACACTCTCGACTCGCCGTTCATCCTGTCAGATCCGACGGCCGTTGATCAGCCTGGACAGCTCCCGTTCACCAAGCTGTCCACCAGCACTCGGCTCAGTGGTCGCAAGCCCACGGTGCCGCCGCGATCGCCGCGCCCGCCTGGTCACGCAGCGTACGGACGGCAGCCGCCGGGTCGACCGCCCCGTAGACCGCGCTGCCCGCGACGAAGACGTCCGCGCCGGCCTCGGCGCAGCGCTCGATGGTCGAGGCCGAGACTCCGCCGTCGACCTGGAGCCACAGCTCCAGACCGTGCTTGGCGATCAGCTCCCGGGTACGGCGGATCTTGGGGAGCATGATGTCGAGAAAGGGCTGGCCGCCGAAGCCCGGCTCGACCGTCATGATCAGCAGCATGTCGAGCTCGGGGAGGATGTCCTCGTACTGCTCGATCGGCGTCGCGGGCTTGAGCGCCATCGAGGCCCGCGCCCCCTTCGCCCGGATCTCGCGCGCGAGGCGTACGGGAGCCGCCGCGGCCTCGGCGTGGAACGTGACCGAGCCCGCGCCCGCCTCCACGTACTGCGGGGCCCAGCGGTCCGGGTTCTCGATCATCAGGTGCAGGTCCAGCGGGATGTCCGTGGCGCGGCTCAGGGACTCCACGACCGGCATGCCGAGGGTGAGGTTGGGGACGAAGTGGTTGTCCATGACGTCGACATGCAGCCAGTCGGCCCCCTCGACGGCCTTCGCCTCCTCGGCGAGACGGGCGAAGTCGGCGGACAGGATGCTGGGATAAATCTGAGCGGCCATGCCCCAAGCCTGCCATGCCTGGGGCCGGTTCCGGCCACGACCCCGCAAGACCGAAACCTCGTAGCAACCCTTTACCAGCCGCACACGCAACGCGAACAGTTCCTTAAGGGTCTGGTCTGCCCCGGGGTCCGGCCGAGGGGTGGCCTCGGGGACGGGATGCACGCGAGAGGGGTCAGGAGGCGCGGCCGGCAGGGGAGGGTGCGCCCCGAATCGCTACGCGCTCCTCACCTCGCGCGTCCGCGAGCGCGGAGGGCTCGAACGCCTGTAGGGGTGGAGCGGCCTCCCCACGTGGGGGTTTTTACGAACCCTTTACGAAGGGTCGGGGACGATACCCCGTCCAGACCACCTACCTGCTGCGGACCGGTGATCCGCCGAGAGAAGAAGGAGCAGCAGACCCGCAATGGGTGGACCTCCGAGTCCGAGCCGTGCCATCGGCACCCGCCCGGTCGGCGAGGTCATGGTTTCCCTGGAGCGCGTGGTGACCGTCGGCCACGACATCACCCCTCGACAGTTGGAGCGCACGGCCTCCGAGCACGGCTTCTCCCGCCTGCCCGTCACCGGACCCGGCGAGGAGATCTGGGGCTACCTCCACATCGAGGACGCCCTCGGCGCTCCCGAGCGTGGTCGACCCTTCCCGCGTGCGTCGCTGTACCCGACCACCGAGGTCGCCCTCGACACGCCGCTGGACGACACCATGACGGCGATGCGCGCGGCCGGCACCCACCTGGCAGCCGTCACCGGCGGCAAGGGGACCGTCCTCGGCTTCGTCACCATGGAAGACCTCCTCCAGGAACTCGTCGGCGCGGCCCACGACGCGGGCGGCTGACGGAGCCGTCGGGCCGGCCCGACACCTGCCGTGGGAGCGGGACCGGCACCGGCGGCCTTTCACGGGCGGCGGTCACGCATCCTGCCGAATGCGGTCAGCGTGCGCAGTGCTGCGGCTTTCAGCTGCGGCCGCTCGCGTACGAACCCCCGTACGGCGCGTGGCGGCTCGTGGCTGAGCCAGTGCAGTGCCGCCCCGGCCCCGGCCCGGAGCAGGGCGCCCTCGTGCACGACCAGCTCCCGCGTCTTGAGGGAGTCCTTGTACGCGGCATCGCCCCTGCCGAGGTCGAGCATGTCGATGCCGGCGGCGGCAGCTGCCTCGATCATGCGGAGGTAGAGGACGCGGCCGGGGCTGAACGTGGCGAAGTCCCGGTCGTAGGCGGGGAACCAGCACGACAGCACGGTGCGCGAGCGCAGGCCGAAGTGCGCGGCGACGGGCCGCCCGTCGGCATAGAGGACCGACAGCAGGCCCGAACAGGACGGTGCCTGCGTGGTGGCGAGGATCCGCACCAGGTTGCTGATCCACTCCTGGGCGAACCGGTCGCGCCGGCCGGTTCGGCGGTACTGGGCGGACTTCCACGCCATCAGCGTCCGCAACACCTGCGGATCGCGCTCGTCGAACGTGAACCGCAGCGGCCCGGCCTGCCGGGACAGACGGCGTTCCTGCGCCCGGGTCGCCTTCAGAAAGGTTCGGGAACCGGCCCGGAGCAGACGTTCGTAGCCGGCGTAACCGTCGGCGAGGTCGATGACGGGCGAAGCGAACCGCCCCGTGGCGAACGGCAGGAACAGGTCCTGGCCGCCTTCGAGGTGGTTGAACTCCCAGACGGACAGGGAACTGGCACGCAGCAGCTCGTGCGGGTCCACGACCACGCCGGGGCGCAGCACGGCCCCCTGGCAGTCGGACACGCCCAGGCCGATGGCACGGCCGCGGCCCCACCGGCCCCGCTCGAAGGGAAAGAAGCCGGCGGGCTCGCCGTCCTGGCGCACCACCGCGACCCTGGCACCTGGTCGGACACGGCCGACGGCCTGGCAGAACTCCGGGCTCATGAAGGGGTTCGCCTCCGGCGCCGTACTGGCCCGCAGTTCGCTCCACAGCTCCAGGTCGGCCGGGCTCAGCTCGGCAGGGCGAATCACGTCGATGCGTTGAACGGTCACTACGGCTCCTGATACGTCGGACTGCTTACCAGGCCGTTGCCGACTGCCCGCCCACCGGTGGTGGGCTGCGGCCACGCCCTGGGCGCACCACCCGGCCCGATGCGTCTGCGCGGGCCGCGGGGCGTTCCCGCCGATCTCCGGCTGTGGCAGCGGCCGGAGAGGGAGTGCGAGGGCGCCCTGCGGTGTCAAACGACTGTCGGAGTATCAGGCAGCGACCGGGTACGCAGCCGCCGACGGGAAGCGTCCCTCCTGGCGTTCTCCCCCTACCCCGGAGGCGCCCCGCGCAGGTGGCGCAGCAGCCCCTCCAGCGCCGCCCAGCTCTCGGCGGTCTCGGCGTCGCCGAGTGCGTAGTAGAAGCCCGGGCGGGCCTGCGGGCCCAACCGTACGGGGCGTTCCCTGAGCGGAGTCCTGCTCGCGGTGTCACGCCCCGCCTCCTGGACGTCCGCCGGGCCGAGTACGAACGCGTACGGCAGCGGCGGGTCCTCGTAGTGGGGCGGGGCGCTCAGGTCCCGGCGTGCCTTGCGGAGCTGGCACAGCATGGTCGTGAGCCCGTACCGGGTCACGAGCTCCTCGGCCAGCCCCGGCAGCGCCTCCAGGGGTGTCTCCTCCCCCGGGCCGAAGCCGACGGTGAGGGTCATGTCCTCCTCCACCCCCTCCGGCGTGCGGATCACGCGCAGGGTGGCGACTGCGGGCCGGTCGGGCGTACCGACGATCACGGTCCAGGTGGAGCGAGGGGCCCGCTCGTACGCCAGCTCGGTCAGCTGGCGCCTCGACCAGGTCAGACCCGCCGGCTCCGAGGTTCCCCAGCCGGCCGGCGGGCCGCCGGTGAGAGCCTGCCAGGCGGCTTCGAGCGCGCCGCCGAGCACGAGGTCCGCCGTGGGGCGGTGCAGGGTACGGAAGGAGACGCTGAGCTGACGCTCACCGGTGGGTTCGGCCGCGGCCTCCAGGAAGGCGTCCGCGACGGGTGTCTCGCCGTTCTCCTCCCGGGCCGGGGCGAACGCGTCGTCCTGCCAGGTGAGTACGGCGCCCGTGAGCCCGTCGTAGTAGCCGCACCGTTCGTCCTGCACCACCCACCGGGCCGGCATCGCCTGCAGCAGCAGACGGGTGGGCGTGGAGAGGCGGCAGTGCGGCGGGGTGACGATCTGCAGGGACCGCTCGCTCTCCACGGTGGCCCGCAGCACCTCGGAGAGCCAGCTCGTCATGGGGACCACGGGGCGGTCCTGGAGCACGACGGCGGCCTTGTCGGTGAGCATGTCGACGGCCGGCTGTGCGGCGGCCGGCGCCGGTACGGCGGTGATGCCCGAGACGTCGACCGGACGGGCCGCCCCGACGGTGCCCGGCGCGTCCGGCGGCCAGACCTTGCCGCCCAGCAGCATGGTCAGGCGGGCGGCGAACGCTCCCGCGAGCTGCTCCGCCTGCGGTACACCCGCGGCGGCGCGGGCCTCGACCCACCACGCCGGGCCGTCGCCGGACAGCTCGGCGCCGGGCCCCAGCAGCCGGGCCGCCTCTCCCGGCACCTGGAGCATCAGCGGGACCTCGACGGAGACGAGCGGCCGGCCGTCGGCATCGCAGAGCTGGACGACGGCCCCCTCGCCGGCGGTCTCGACCAGCAGGTCCGGGCCGCCGGCGAGCAGGCCCGCCAGGACGCTCAACGCGTCCGGCATGCGCTCGGTGAGCGCGATCACGTCCTTGGTCATGCCGTGTTCCTTGTCGTCGTGTCTCTCAAGCCCACCCGTCGACCTCGGAGACACCGGACGCCAAGTCCGCCAACTGCGCGGGAAGGTCGACCGGGAAGTCGTACCAGGCAGCTCGCCCGGTACGCCCGCGCTCGGACATGCCGGGCAAGCCGCTTCGACGGACGATCACTGCGGTGCCGCTCAGGCCGCGATCAGGGCCTTCGCCCGGAGGAAGAGATCGTCGTCGTCCAACTGCACGGCCTCCGCCTCTATATCGGTCACGATCCGCCGCAGTACCTTCGCCCACTCGCTCGCGAATACCTGCGCGTGGACCACCGCATCACCCCGCTCGGTGAGCAGGGATTCGTAGTTGCCCAGCGTACTGTGCCAGCGCGCCTGAATCCTCAGGGAATCACCCTCCCGGGCAATCTTCCATTCGGCCGAGAATGTGTCAGACCCCCAGAAGACTTCCGTCTCGGAAAATTCTGCCTGCCGAATTTCTTCAAGAAGCGGCACCAAGTCGTCCAGAAGGGCCGCGAGGTCATAGCCGTACGGCACGCGGACCGGCACCAGATTCCAGACGAGAATGACGTCCTCGGCTTCGGAGGAGTACATCTCACCGACAGCGTCAGCCATGTCGGCAGCAGATTCACACTTCCGAACGGCCGGGCAGCCCGCCTGAATCGAGAAACTCATCGTGATTCCTATCTCGTGGTCGGGTAAGCGTGGACCTTGCCGTTGGGGTACACCTTGACAAAGAGGGAATTCGGCGTGCGCGTCGTACCGTCGGGCATGTACTCGATGCAGCCATAACCTTCGGGAAGCTTGAAGAATCCAGTCTTTCCAGGCCCGATATCAGCGGCGCGTTCCGTAGCATACTGGACGTCCGCAGGCGTCCCAAACTTCCCCTGCGGTTTGGCTTCCTTACTCGCGCGGGCCGGCCCTTCGGTCCAGTCGATTCCATGCTTTGCACCCTTAAGCAGAGGCGCTTCCGGCTTGTATTTCTGGCCGTTTACCTCGATCCCGCGGCCGACCGCATCGATTTGCTTCTTCCTGCTGAGCCCGTCGAGTTCACTCTGGCTCTTCATGAAATCGGCCTGCTGGGCATCGGTCACCGGGTGGGGGTTCTCCGGCGTACCCAGAGGATGCTCGTTGACGGGAGTCTCGTTCCCGCCTCCTCCGTTTCCGGCACCCTCATCGCCGCCGTGTCCCGGCGTCCCACCGGTACCGCCATCGTGGGACGGCAGATCGCGGCCCGGGCCGGTGGGAGTGCGGGGTGCGTCGGAACCGGACCCGTGGCCCGAGGCCGGGGGCTCGTGGTGCCCGCCCGTCGCATGCCCTGCGCTGTCGTGTGTGCCTCCGCCGTGCCCACCGCCGGGCGAGGTCGGCGCGTGAGAGCCGCCGCCCGCCGGCTCGTGCCCAGCGTGCGGTGCCGCAGGGCCACCGTTGTGCCGGCTGCCACCCGACGGGTGGCTCGTCGAGTTCTCCACTCGGCTGGGGCCGCCCGCGCCTTCGAGGACGCGTTCCCGGGACGGTGCCGGCTCGTGGGTGTTGGGCAGGTCGTCCTTGTGCGGCTCCCGGACCGGCTCGGTGTCCGGGACGACGTTGCCGTGCTCGTCGCGGATGGTGCCGTCATGGCCGAGGACGCGCTTTTGGCCGTTCGGGGTGGTGTATTCGAGGCCGGCCGGAGGCGGGGTCGTTCCCGCCGGGTGCGGCGAGGTCCCGCCGGGCATGTTGCGGGCCATGTCGTCGACGCCCGCACGGCTGGCCTTCAGGCCCTCCATGAAGTCGCTTCTATCAACCAGGCGTTATCGACTGCAAAATGAATGGAAGTCATTCCGGCCGTCTGTCATGCCTCCGCGGGCGCCGGACCGCCGGCGGGCGTCGTCACCGCGACGCGCACCGCACCGGTGGCCGAGGCCGCGACCTGCGCGACCGTGCGCTCTTCGGGGTGGCCCGCGACGAAGGCCGGCGCGTCCGCAGGCGCCGGCATCGGTCGTACGCGCCATCCCGCGCTCCGGAAGTACTCCAGCGCGCGCCCGACGGCGGCGGCCCTCTCCTCCTCCCGCAGCGGGACGGTGGACCAGGTGTGGTGGACCGAGGCGCCCGACTCGTCCCGGACCGTGCTGAGGCCTTCTCCGGGCTGCGTGGGCCCCGATCCGACCTGCAGCGCGTCGTAGATCCGGCTGGAGTGGCCCAGGGCGCGGCGGGTGGCGGGATCACCTGCCGACGGGGGCTCGAACGCGGCGGGACCGGCCGGGGCCGCCCCCGAGGCCTTGCTCTTGCCCGGCGGGAGGAAGCACGGCGACACCACCTTGAGGGTGGCGAGGCCCTCGCCCTTGGCGCGGTCCAGGACCCCGGTGATGGCTTCCATCCAGAAGTCGTCCGGCTCCGTACGCATGCTGACCCAGGGGAAGGGCCCGGACATGTCCTCCTCGTTCGACGAGTTGTACTTGTATCCCTGCTTCAGCCAAGCGTCCCGTGCCTGCAGCACGAGATTCTTGGCCTCGGTCCCGGGAACCCCGGTGAGCTTGTAGAACAGGGTCGCCTGCAGCCGGCCGTCACTGCGACTGTCGTCCCTGGCGATGCAGGGGCCGATGGTCGCGGGGCCGAACCGCTCCAGCGTCGGCCGGGGCGACATGGTGTCCACCGCCTGCCGGATGATCTCTTCGGCCCGGTCGGTGGCCTGCTGCTCGTTCATGGTGACCTGCTTCGCCTTCTCCGCGTTGCCGGACCCCCCGCACCCCGTCGCCATGACCGTCAGTGCGAGCAGTGCGGCGAGCGAGTATGCCTTCCGTGGTTTCACGGCTTTCCTCCGGTGACGATCCCTGCCAGGCTCCTGAGCGGCTTGTCGTCCCAGTACTGGGAGTGCGCGGGCATCATTTCCCAGTCCTCGACCGGCCACTTCCCGTCGGGGACCTCGAAGACCTGGCCCCCGAACTCCTCGCTGGTCGGGTCGGTCCCGTGGACGATCGTGTGGTCGTCGAAGGAGTCCCACCACGCCTTCGTTCGGGTGGATGTTCGCCGCCTGGCGTTCCAGGGCGTCGGAGGTCTCGGTGCCTCCCGCGCTGCCGGTCACCGTGCCGCCCTCCGAGGGCTTCTCGGCACCCGGCTTCTGTCCGGCGGGAAACGCGACCGACCCGTCGTCGTTCACCCTGCAGCCGTCCGCCTGCGCGTCGGCGATCGCGGCTTCCAGCTTCCGCTGGCGGCGGCCATGTCGTACGCGAACCCGTTGAGCGCAGTGCTGATCACACCACATTCGGTCTGCGTGTAGTGGGGGTTCTTCGCCAGGGCCTGCAGCTGCTTGTGCGCGGCGTCCGCCGCTTCTCCCTTCAGCGACTTGCGCATGCCCGTGGCGACCGCGTTCTCGATGTGCTCGCGGGCCGCCTGGGCGGAGTTGCCCATGGTGCGGTAGCCGTCGGCCGCGCCCTCGAACTCGGACGGCTTGAAGGCCTTGAGGGTGGCGTAGTCCATCGCGCGTCACCGCCCCCGGCCCGGCCGCCGACGGCGTCCGTGTCCGCGTACGTGGCGGCCAGCCTGTTCATCTCGGCCTGGACGCCCTCGTCGGTCGTCAACAGGTCACGGCCGACCTGGTCCAGGATTCCCTGGAGCGCACCGCACCGCTCGCTGACGCTCTCGGCGTACTTCTTCCAGGAGTCGTACACGTCCTTCTGCGCCGCCGCGCTCAGGCACCCGGTGGTCGGGCCCGTTCCGGTCTGTCCGTCCTCAAGCTTCGTGAGCGCGGTACCGATGGTCTGACGCAGGGATCCCACGCCCTCAGCGGCCGTGGTCCACCCCTTCTTGCTGGACTGGAGTCCGCCCGTCACGGCGCTGGGAGCGCCGCTTCCGGGATCGGCGGGCACCTGATTGAGCCTCATGGCAGTGTCCGGCCGTCGCCCGCACCGGCCTTGGGATGTTCCCATTCGTCCCACGCCATGCGAGCAGCCCCCGAACGTTCCTGTTGATCACACCAGGCAGGAACGCTACTTCGTTGTGCAGCGCGGATCATGAGTACGCGTACCTACACGAGTGGGCACCTGACCCGGCCCGAAAGTGCGGATGAAACCACCGCAGGCACGGAAGGCTCCGTGCCCGCGGTCGTTCGAGGGGGATCAGCCCGCGGCAGCCGGTGCCGCGGGGCCTGCTCCTAGGCCGTGCGCCTCAGCAGGGCCAAATACATCGCGTCCGTGCCGTGCAGGTGCGGCCACAGCTGGACGTCCGGGCCGTCGCCCAGGCCGGGGACGCCCTCCATGAAGGGCCTGGCGTCGACGAGTTCGGCGGAGATCGGCGCGTTGCCCGCACCGCGGCCCTTGAGTACGTCGTCCACCACGACCCGGGTCTCCGCCAGGTGCGGCGAGCACGTCGCGTAGCCGACGACCCCGCCCACCCGCACCGCCGACAGCGCCTGCCGCAGCAGCCCGCGCTGGAGCGGCGCGAAGCCCTCCAGGTCCTCAGGGCGGCGTCGCCAGCGGGCCTCCGGGCGGCGGCGCAGCGCGCCCAGGCCGGAGCACGGCACGTCCATCAGGACGCGGTCGAAGGAGCCCGGCAGCCACGCCGGACGGGTGCCGTCCGCGGCGATGACCTGGTACGGGCCCGGGTTGCCCGCAAGGGCCCGCTCCACCAGCCGTGCCCGGTGCGGCTGCTTCTCCGAGGCCAGCAGGAACGCCCCTCGCTCGGCGGCGAGCGCGCCGAGCAGCGCCGCCTTGCCGCCCGGGCCGGCGCAGCCGTCGAGCCAGCGCTCGTCGCGCCCCTCGACCGGTACGGCCGCCAGGGCCATCGCCACCAGCTGGCTGCCCTCGTCCTGCACGCCGGCGCGGCCCTCGCGGACCGCCTCCAGCGCGCCCGGCTCGCCGCCCTCGGCCATCCGCACGGCGTACGGGGACCAGCGCCCGGGGAGCGCCGACTCCTCGCCGACCGCCTCCAGCAGCTCCTGGGGCGTGGACCGGCCGGGCCGTGCGACCAGGGTCACCTCGGGCCGTTCGTTGTCGGCCTCCAGCAGGTCCTCGATCCCGGCGCGCCCGCCGCCCAGCGCGTCCCACAGGGCGCTGACGACCCACCTGGGGTGCGAGTGGTAGACGGCGAGGTGTTCCTCGGCGTCCTCCTCGTACGGCGGCGCGACCCGCTCCAGCCAGCCGTCCAGGTCGTGCGCGGCGATCTTGCGCAGCACGGCGTTCACGAACTTGGCGCGTCCGTCGCCGAGCACCACGCGGGCCAGTTCCACGCTCGCCGAGACGGCGGCGTGGGTGGGGATCCGGGTGCCCAGCAGCTGGTGCGCGCCGAGGGAGAGGACATCCAGGACCGGCGGGTCGACCTCGCGCAACGGGCGGTCGATGCAGGCCTTGATGACCGCGTCGTACGTGCCCTGGCGGCGCAGCGTCCCGTAGACCAGCTCGGTGGCCAGCGCCGCGTCGCGGGCCTGGAACTTCTCGTCCTGGCGGGCCTTCTTGAGCAGCGGCGGCAGGACGAGGTTGGCGTAGGCGTCGCGCTCGTCCACCGCCCGCAGCACCTCGAAGGCCAGCATCCGGACGGGGTCCTTCTGGGGCCGGCGGTAGGGCTTGGCCTGCTTGCCGCCCGCTCCCGCGGGGGCGGGCCTGCGGCGGGGCTGACGGGGCTGTTCGCTCACGTGAAAGGTGCTCCGGAGGTACGAGTGCTACGAGTGCTACGAGTCTTGCGCGTCTTGCGGGTCGCCGGTGCTGGGAACCGCTGGTACTGCCGGGACGCCGGGGCTACCGCAGCGTCCGCTCCGATCAGCCTACGTCGGCTCCGCCGAGCCGCTCGCCGGCGGCGATGCGCACCCCGCGCGCCCAGTCGGCGGCGCGCATCGGCTTCTTGCCCTGGGGCTGGACCCAGAGCAGTTCGACGGCGTGCGAGCCGGTGCCGACGTGGACGTTGTTCTTGGCGGCGGACAGCGCGCCCGGCGCCAGGTCCGTACGGTCGGCGGCCATGCCGAGCGAGATCACCTTGAGCCGCTCGCCCCGGAATACGGTCCATGCGCCCGGCGCCGGCGTGCAGCCGCGCACGACGCGGTCGGCGCGCATCGCGGGCGCCGTCCAGTCGATCCGGGCGTCCTCCACCGTGATCTTGGGTGCGAGGGAGATCCCGTCGAGGGGCTGGGCGACGGCGCGCAGGGTGCCGTCCTCGATGCCGTCCATGGTGGCGGCGAGCAGGCCGGCGCCCGCGAAGGCGAGGCGCGTCAGCAGGTCGCCGCTGTTGTCGGTGGGACGGATCTCCTCGGTGAGGACGCCGTAGACCGGGCCCGAGTCCAGGCCTTCCTCGATCTGGAAGGTGGAGGCGCCGGTCAGCTGGTCCCCCGCCATGATCGAGTGCTGGACGGGCGCGGCTCCGCGCCAGGAGGGCAGGAGCGAGAAGTGCAGGTTGACCCAGCCGTGGCGGGGGATGTCGAGGGCGCTCTTGGGGAGGATGGCCCCGTAGGCGACGACCGGGCAGCAGTCGGGGCCGATCTCGCGCAGCCGGGCCTGGAAGTCGGGGTCGCGCGGCCGGGTGGGCTTGAGGACCTCGATGCCGGCCTCTTCGGCGCGTTCGGCGACCGGGCTGGCGACCAGCCGCCGGCCGCGGCCGGCCGGTGCGTCGGGCCGGGTGACGACGGCCGCGACCTCGTGCCGCCCAGAGGCGATCAGGGCGTCCAGGGCGGGTACGGCGACCTCGGGGGTGCCTGCGAAGACGAGCTTCACTGGGGGTCCTACCTCGCTATGTCGGCTGTCAGCAGCGCACCAGTCTATGGGGCGTACGCCGGGCGGCCCACCTGTGGTGCCACGGGGTGGCGAGGGGGCGTGCGCATACGCGCGCGCCACTCGCATATGCCGACACGCCCCCACAGCGTGACCTGGGCGACGGGTGGCGCGTTGGTCAAGAGAGATTGACCGAAACGGGCCGCGTGTGAACGATGTCTGCGGCCCGATCCGCCCTTCAGCACCGGTTCGAGAGGCTTCTTCATGGCCGACCACGCCACCCACGACGCCCAAGCCCGGGCCAGCCTGCACCTCCTGGTACGGGACATCGAGCGGGTTCGCCGCCAGGTGGATGCCCTGCGTACGCTCACCGCCCAGCTCGGCAACGTGTACCGCCCGCGTCGTTCGGGCCCCTCCACTGGCTTCGTCGTCTACGGCCGGGCGCCCGCGCCCACCGTCCGCCTCGCCCAGGAGCTGCGGGACAGCGTGGAGACGCTGGTCACCGCCGCGGTGGACTTCGACCGCTCGCTCGGCTTCTCGTGGGACGCGGTCGGTTCGGCGCTCGGTGTCACCAAGCAGGCGGTGCACCGCCGCTACGGTGCCCGGCGGGCGCAGTCCGCGGAGGCCGCGGAGCCGCTGGCCGAGGGGACGACCACCCGGACCATGGGGCCGCTGCCCACCGTCCCGGCGGCTCGTTCGGTGCCGCCGCAGCCGGTGCGCGAGGAGGCGCAGGCCTCCGCCGGCGGTGCCGCGCGCAGCCTCGGGGAGGGCCCCCGCTCCCCCGCCTTCCCCGGTCCGCGCAACGGCTGACCTGCGTTCCGCCGCCGGGACGCCGACCCCCGACGGCCGGCCCAGGGCCGCCGCGCACGACACCGCCCCGGCGGGGAGGGCCGTACGGTCCCCCGCCGGGGCTTCGGCGTGCCGCGGCGCGCAGGGGCCTCCGGTCGGCCCGCCCGGTCAGTCGGCCGGGCCCGCCGGTCGGCCCGCCCGGTCAGCCGATGTCCGCCGGGTCGATCCGGACCCGTACCGCCTCCGCCGCCGGGACGCCGCGGGCCAGGCGCGCCGCCTGCGCGGACTTCAGCGCGGCCGCCAGGGCGGCTCCGCTGCCCGGCGGGACCCGGACCAGGGCGCGCTCGCCGGGGGACGGCTCCCCGCGCCGTCCGGGCAGCGGCACCGGGCCGAGGATCTCGGCGTCGGGCGGCAGCCCGGCCCCGGCCAGGAAGGCCTCCACGGCTTCGCCCCGCCCGGCGACGGCGGCCATCCGGGAGACGGGCGGGAAGCCGAGCTGGGCCCGCTCCGCGAGTTCACGGACGGCGTGGCCCACCGGGTCCCAGCGGACGAGCGCCTGCACGGGGCGGAGCGTGGGCTCGGCGACCACCACGACCTGGCCGTCGGCGCGTACGAGGGAGGCGGCGGCGATCCAGCGTCGCAGGGCGTCCTCCCCGGCGCGCAGGTCGGGGCGGGTCAGCATGGCCCAGCCGTCGAGGAGCAGCGCGGCGGCGTATCCGGTGCCGGCCGCCACCGGTTCGGCGCCGGGGGTGCTCACGACGAGGGCGGGGCGGTCGGGTACCTCGTCCAGGACGTGGTCGCGGCCGGAGGTGCGTACGGGCACGGCCGGGAAGGCCCGCCCCAGTTCCTCGGCGGTGCGCCGGGCGCCCACGACCTGGGCGCGCAGCCGGTAGGAGGAGCACTCCCCGCACTGCCAGGACGTCTCGCCGCGGCCGCACCAGCCGCAGGTGAGGTCCCGTTCGTCGGGGGCTTCCAGGGGTCCGGCGCAGACCGTGCAGCGGGCGGGTGTGCGGCAGCGCTCGCACGCCAGTCGCGGTACGTAGCCCCGGCGGGGCACCTGCACGAGGACGGGCCCGGTCTTGAGGCCTTCCCGTACGGTCTCCCACGCGAGGCTGGGCAGTCGGGCGGCGCGGGCCGCCTCGTCGCGGGCGAGCAGTTCGTCGCCGACGGTGCGGATGCGGGGCGCGTGGGCCCGTACGGTCTCGCGGGGGGCCGTCAGAGGGCGGGCCCAGCCGGTCTCGACGAGCTGGGCGGCCTCCACGGTGCAGCTGGTGCCGCCGGCGAGGAAGCCGCAGCCGTCGCTGACGGCGCGCAGTTCCAGCACCTCGCGGACGTGCGGGAAGGGGGCGCGGTCCTCGCTGTGGCCGGAGTCGCCGTCGTCCCAGATGGCGACCAGTCCGAGGTCGCGTACGGGCGCGAACATCGCGGCCCGGGTGCCGATGACGGCGCGGACGGAGCCCCGGTGGACGGCGAGCCACTGGCGGTAGCGCTTCTCGGGGCCGGACTCGGCGGTGAGCAGGGCGTGCCGGCCTTCGCCGAGGAGGGCCGTCAGGGCGGCGTCCACCCGTGCGGCGGTCCGGCCGTCGGGGAGTACGGCGAGGGCGCCGCGGCCGGAGGCCAGGGTCGCGGCCATGGCACGGGCGAGTTCGTCGGCCCAGCCGGGGCCGGGCAGGGCGGTCCACACCGCCCGGGGGGTGGCGCCGGCGGCGAGGGCGCGCAGGAAGCCGGGGCCCGCCTCGTACCGCTCCCAGCCGGCCGGTTCGGGCGCGGGGGGCGGTGGCAGCGGCTCCGGGGAGGGTTTGGCCTCGGCGCGGGCGTTGCGCGGGGGCAGGGCGAGCTGGAGTACGTCGGCGAGGCTGCCGGCGTACCGGTCGGCGACGGCGCGGGTGAGCGCGAGCATGCGCGGGCCGAGGACGACCTCGGGCGAGACGACCTGGGCGAGGGCGGCGAGGGCTCCGTTGTAGTCGGACTCGGCGCGGCGCTCCACGATGAAGCCGTCGATGAGGCCGCCGCCCTCGCGGCGGCCGCCGTGCACCTGGTGGGAGCCGGCGCCGAAGCGGACGCGGACGCGGACGCCGGGCTGGGCGGCCTCGGACAGCTCGGCGGGCACGGCGTAGTCGAAGGTCCGGTCGAGGTGGAGCACGCCCTTGTTGACGAGGACCCGGGCGACGGGCAGCTCCTCGGCCAGGGCGGCCCCCCGCCAGGTACGCGGCTTCGCCTTGGGCGCCTTGGCCTTCGCCTCGGCGACCATCTCCCGGATCAGTGCGAGCTGCTCCGGCGGGGAATCATTCGCGCTGCTCACATCAGCATTCTTACCAAACCGCTCTGACAGGCGGGCGTACGCGCAAGGCCCCGGACCGTGGGGTCCGGGGCCTTGCGTCGGTGGTTCTGACAGCCGGACCTTACAGGCCGGCGGCCGCGCGCAGGGCGTCCACGCGGTCGGTGCGCTCCCAGGTGAAGTCCGGCAGCTCACGGCCGAAGTGGCCGTAGGCGGCGGTCTGGGCGTAGATCGGGCGCAGCAGGTCGAGGTCGCGGATGATCGCGGCCGGGCGCAGGTCGAAGACCTCGCCGATGGCGTCCTCGATCTTCTGCGTCTCGACCTTGGCGGTGCCGAAGGTCTCGACGAAGAGGCCGACGGGCTCGGCCTTGCCGATGGCGTACGCGACCTGGACCTCGCAGCGCGAGGCGAGGCCGGCGGCGACCACGTTCTTGGCGACCCAGCGCATGGCGTAGGCGGCGGAGCGGTCGACCTTGGACGGGTCCTTGCCGGAGAAGGCGCCGCCGCCGTGGCGGGCCATGCCGCCGTAGGTGTCGATGATGATCTTGCGGCCGGTGAGGCCGGCGTCGCCCATGGGGCCGCCGATCTCGAAGCGGCCGGTCGGGTTGACCAGCAGGCGGTAGCCCTCGGTGTCGAGCTTGATGCCGTCCTCGACGAGCTGGGCCAGGACGTGCTCGACGACGAACTCGCGGATGTCGGGCGCGAGCAGCGAGTCGAGGTCGATGTCGGAGGCGTGCTGCGAGGAGACCACGACGGTGTCGAGGCGGACGGCCTTGTCGCCGTCGTACTCGATGGTGACCTGGGTCTTGCCGTCGGGGCGCAGGTACGGGATGGTCCCGTTCTTGCGGACCTCGGACAGGCGCTTGGACAGCCGGTGCGCGATGTGGATCGGCAGCGGCATGAGCTCGGGGGTCTCGTCGCAGGCGTAGCCGAACATCAGGCCCTGGTCGCCGGCGCCCTGCTTGTCCAGCTCGTCCTCGTCGCCCTCGACGCGCTTCTCGTAGGCGGTGTCGACGCCCTGCGCGATGTCCGGGGACTGGGCGCCGATGGACACCGACACGCCGCAGGAGGCGCCGTCGAAGCCCTTCTTCGAGGAGTCGTAGCCGATTTCGAGGATCTTGTCCCGGACGAGCTGCGCGATCGGCGCGTAGGCCTTCGTCGTCACCTCACCCGCGATGTGCACGAGGCCCGTGGTGATGAGGGTCTCCACGGCGACGCGCGAGGTCGGGTCCTCGGTGAGGAGTGCATCGAGGATCGTGTCGCTGATCTGGTCAGCGATCTTGTCGGGGTGGCCCTCGGTGACGGACTCCGAGGTGAACAGACGACGGGACACAACGCTCCCTGGGGTTGCAGCGGCTGCTGGCTGATCATTTGGCGGAACCACATCGGGGGCTGCGCCCGATCACGTTCCGGATGCAGTTTATCGGTCGCGACCGTTGCCCGGACCATCCGTCTCGCCTTATGGGAGTCGTGTGACCTGCGGCACTGCCATTCTTACGTACGGAAGTGACCGAGTGAAGGGGAATCGGCTCAGGCGCGTCGCGGTGTGAACCGGCGCGTAACCTGGTCCCAGATTACTTCGGCGAGGGCTTCCTTCGGTCCGTAGGGCACCGCGATTTCGGACCCGTCAGAGGCCAGGATGATCGCCTCGTTCTCCTCGGATCCAAAGGTGCGCGTCTCGCCGACCTCGTTCACGACGAGAAGATCACATCCCTTGCGGCGGAGCTTGGCGCGGCCGTTGTCGAGGACGTGGTCGGTCTCCGCGGCGAAGCCCACGACGACCTGGCCCTCGCGGGCGCGGTCGGCCGAGATCTCGGCGAGGACGTCGGGGTTGCGCACGAGCGCGACCGGAGCGGGGTCCTCCCCGTCCTTCTTCTTGATCTTGCCGCCGGCGTACTCGGCGGGCCGGAAGTCGGCCACGGCCGCGGCCATGACCACGGCGTCGGCGTCCGCCGCCGCCTTGAGGACAGCTTCGCGCAGCTGTACGGCCGTGCCGACGCGTACGACGTCCACCCCCGCGGGGTCGGCCAGCGCGGCGTTGGCCGAGACCAGGGTGACCCGCGCCCCGCGGGCGACGGCCGTACGGGCGAGCGCGTAGCCCTGCTTGCCGGAGGAGCGGTTGCCGAGGAAGCGCACGGGGTCCAGCGGTTCGCGGGTGCCGCCGGCGCTGATCACGACGTGGCGGCCTGCGAGGTCGGCCTCGGCGGCGCCGCGGCGCAGGACCTGCCGGCACACCTCGAAGATCTCCTCGGGGTCGGGCAGCCGCCCCTTGCCGGTGTCCTTGCCGGTGAGCCGGCCCACGGCGGGCTCGATGACGACGGCGCCGCGGCGGCGCAGGGTGGCCACGTTCTCCCGGGTGGCGGGGTGCTCCCACATCTCGGTGTGCATGGCGGGGGCGAAGACGACCGGGCACCGTGCGGTGAGCAGGGTGTTGGTGAGCAGGTCGTCGGCGAGGCCGTGGGCGGCCTTCGCGAGCATGTCGGCGGTGGCGGGGGCGACGACGACGAGGTCCGCGTCCTGGCCGATGCGGACGTGCGGGACCTCGTGGACGGTCTCCCACACCTCGGTGGAGGCGGGGTTCCCGGACAGGGCGGCCCAGGTGGCCTCGCCGACGAAGTTCAGGGAGGCGGCCGTGGGCACCACCCGTACGTCGTGCCCGGACTCGGTCAGGCGGCGGAGCAGTTCGCACGCCTTGTAGGCGGCGATGCCGCCGCTGACGCCCAGCACGACCTTCGGCTTACCCATCCGAGCACACCCCTTTTTGTCACTCTCGACTCGTCCGACACGTTCGGCCATCGACCGTCGTATCCACCCATGACACACCACAGGCCCGGCAGGTGTTCTGCCGGGCCTGGGGTGAAGGAACTTGCCGGTGCCTTACTGGGCCGGGGCCTCGATGGCCTCGGAGGTCAGCAGACCCGCGTTGATCTCGCGCAGCGCGATCGAAAGCGGCTTCTCGTGGACGTGGGTGTCCACCAGCGGGCCGACGTACTCAAGCAGGCCCTCACCGAGCTGCGAGTAGTACGCGTTGATCTGACGCGCGCGCTTGGCCGCGTAGATCACGAGGCTGTACTTCGAGTCCGTGGCTTCGAGCAGCTCGTCGATCGGCGGGTTGATGATGCCCTCGGGCGCAGTGATGGAAGAGGACACGCTCTACCTTCCGAAGATGGATGAAAGTTTGGGCCGTCCGGTGTCGGGCGACTTCTGTGAAGATCGATCGACGATTCAGACAACTTCCATCAAGGCTAGCAGCTCACGTGCTACGTCCTCGACGGAGGTGTTGACCAGGGTGACGTCGAACTCCGACTCGGCAGCGAGTTCGATCTTGGCAGCGGCGAGCCGGCGGTCGATCACCTCGGCCGATTCGGTACCCCGGCCGGTGAGCCGGCGGACCAGCTCCTCCCAGCTCGGCGGGGCCAGGAAGACCAGCTGGGCCTCGGGCATGGACTCGCGGACGAGTCGCGCGCCCTGGAGGTCGATCTCCAGCAGTACGGGCTCGCCGTTTTCGAGGCGTTCCAGCACCGCGCCGCGCGGTGTGCCGTAGCGGTTGCCCGCGAACTCGGCCCACTCCAGCAGCTCGCCGTTGGCGATCAGCTTGTCGAACTCGTCGTCGTTGACGAAGAAGTACTGGACTCCGTGTCGCTCACCGGGCCGCGGCTTGCGGGTGGTGGCCGACACCGAGAGCCATACCTCGGGGTGAACCTTGCGCATATGCGCGACGACCGTGCTCTTGCCGACCCCTGAGGGGCCGGAGAGCACGGTCAGCCGCGGACGAACCTCTGCTGCCATAGAGCGATTATCCAGGTTCTCGGGACTGCCTGAGAACACCGGGAGAACGCCAGGCGACGCCTCAGGCGCCGGTGCTGCCGAACTCGCGCTCCAGAGAGGCGATCTGGTTGGAGCCGAGACCTCGAACACGCCGGGACTCGGAGATGCCGAGACGCTCCATGATCTGCTTGGCGCGCACCTTGCCCACGCCAGGCAGGGACTCAAGCAGGGCGGAGACCTTCATCTTGCCGATGACGTCGTTCTCCTGACCCGTCTTGATGACCTCTTGGAGCGAGGCGCCGGAGTGCTTGAGTCGATTCTTCACCTCGGCCCGCTCCCGGCGAGCCGCGGCGGCCTTTTCGAGCGCGGCTGCGCGCTGTTCAGGGGTAAGGGGCGGAAGAGCCACGCCTACGTCACCTCGGATGTCGAACTGTCGGATACGGACCGGTGGGGAACCCAAGGGCACCACACCAGGCGAGCTCCCGAACAGCGATGGAACTCGTTCGCTGCGCGTTCACTCTGCTCGGAGACTAGCGGCCAACACCGCTCCAGTCAGCGAGAACGAACGAAAAGTCCTGGTCAGCCTCCACTGAACCGTACATCACGGACAAAATACCCCGGTTTTGTCCGGTGAAGAGCGTTCGAATTTCGTCAGAAAGTGCGAGACCCCGCTCCGCGCGGCTGCGGAGGGGGGTCCCACGAGGTCCTGCCGGGTCTCCCCTACGCGGAGACGGCCTCGCTGATCTCGTCGGCGAAGCGCCGCGCCGAGTCGCGCAGGGCGCTCACGTCCGGGCCGTGCCCGAGGACACCGCGCGAGACGTTCGGGACCACGTTGCGCACGGCCTTGCCGAAGACCGCCGGCAGGTCCGCCGCGGTCGCGCCCTGCGCGCCGATGCCGGGCGCGAGGAGCGGTCCGTTGATGTCGAGGTCGAAGGAGGACAGGTCACCCAGGGTGGCGCCGACCACCGCGCCGAAGGATCCCATCGGGTCGGCGCCGGCGTTCTCCGCGGCCAGGTGCGCCAGCATCGTGGCTCCGATGGTGCGGCCGTCCTCGCGGACGGCGCGCTGGACCTCGGCGCCCTCCGGGTTGGAGGTGAGGGCCAGGACGAACAGGCCCGCGCCCGACGTCCGCGCCAGCTCCACGGCCGGCGCCAAAGAGCCGTAGCCGAGGTACGGGGACACCGTCAGCGCGTCGGAGAACAGCGGCGAGGCCGGGTCGAGGAAGGCCGAGGCGTAGGCGGCCATGGTCGAGCCGATGTCGCCGCGCTTGGCGTCCATGACGACGAGGGTCCCGGCCGCCCGGGCGTCGGCGACGGTCCGCTCCAGGACGGCGACGCCCTTGGAGCCGAACCTCTCGAAGAAGGCGGCCTGCGGCTTGAAGACCGCCACCGACTCCGCGAGGGCCTCGACGACCGTGCGGGAGAAGTGCTCCAGGCCCGCGATGTCGTCCTGGAGGCCCCACTGCGCCAGCAGGGCGGCGTGGGGGTCGATGCCCACGCACAGCGGGCCGCGGGAGTCCATCGCGGCGCGCAGGCGGGTGCCGAAGGGGGTCAGGGTCACTGGGCGGCCTTTCGGGTCTCGGCGCCCACCGCGTCGGCGAGCGTCGCGTACGGGCTGGCGGCCAGGCGTGCGGCCAGGCCCTTGTGGATGGCTCGGGCGTAGCACGGGCCCTCGTAGATGAAAGCGCTGTAGCCCTGGATCAGCGTCGCGCCGGCCAGGATCCGCTGCCAGGCGTCCTCGGCGTTCTCGATGCCGCCGACGCCGATCAGGACCAGGCGGTCGCCGACGCGTGCGTACAGGCGGCGCAGGACCTCCAGGGAGCGCTCCTTGACGGGGGCGCCGGACAGTCCGCCGGTCTCCTTGACCAGGGACGGGGAGGACTTCAGGCCGAGGCCGTCGCGGGCGATGGTGGTGTTGGTGGCGATGATGCCGTCGAGGCCGAGTTCCAGGGCCAGGTCGGCGACGGCGTCGACGTCCTCGTCCGCGAGGTCGGGCGCGATCTTGACGAGGAGCGGGACGCGCCGGTCGGTCACGGTGCGGTCGGCGGCCTCGCGTACGGCCGTGAGCAGGGGGCGCAGCGACTCGGTGGCCTGGAGGTTGCGCAGGCCCGGGGTGTTGGGCGAGGAGACGTTGACGACGAGGTAGTCGGCGTGGCGGGCGAGGCGCTCGGTGGAGGTGACGTAGTCCGCCACGGCCTCCTCCTCCGGCACCACCTTGGTCTTGCCGATGTTCACGCCGACGACGGTCCTGAAGACCGCCTCGCGGGCGGCCAGGCGGGCGGCGACGGCCTCGGAGCCCTCGTTGTTGAAGCCCATGCGGTTGATCAGCGCGCGGTCCGGGACCAGCCGGAACAGCCGCTTCTTCGGGTTGCCGGGCTGGGCCTGTGCGGTGACCGTGCCGATCTCGACGTGGTCGAAGCCGAGCATCGACATGCCGTCGATGGCGACGGCGTTCTTGTCGAAGCCGGCGGCCAGGCCGAAGGGGCCGTGCATGCGCAGGCCGAGGGCCTCGGTGCGCAGCTCCTTGTGGCGGGGGGCGAGGTAGGCGGCGACGAAGGTGCGCAGCACCGGGGTGCGGGCTGCCAGGCGGATCCAGCGGAAGGCCGTGTAGTGGGCCTGCTCGGGGTCCATCCGCTTGAAGACCAGGTTGAAGAACAGCTTGTACATCGTCCGATTTTTCCCTTGAATCCCTTGTGCGCTCGGATGGACCTCATGAAAGGGGGGACACCGGTCGCTGTCGCCGGTGCCCCCCTTTCGTACGGCTGCTAGTCGCGGGCCGCGGTCAGGTGCTCCGCGTGCTCCTGGAGGGAGCGGACGCCCACGTCGCCGCGGTTGAGCGCGTCGATGCCCTGGACGGCGGCGGCGAGCGCCTGGACCGTGGTCAGGCACGGGACGCCGCGCGCCACGGCGGCGGTGCGGATCTCGTAGCCGTCGAGACGGCCGCCGGTGCCGTACGGGGTGTTGACGATCAGGTCGACCTGGCCGTCGTGGATCAGCTGGACGATGGTCTTCTCGCCGTTCGGGCCCTCGCCCTCGCTGAGCTTGCGCACCGCGGTGGCGTTGATGCCGTTGCGGCGCAGGACCTCGGCGGTGCCGGAGGTGGCCATCAGCTCGAAGCCGTGGGCGACGAGCTCGCGGGCCGGGAAGATCATCGAGCGCTTGTCGCGGTTGGCGACGGAGATGAAGGCGCGGCCCTTGGTGGGCAGCGGGCCGTAGGCGCCGGCCTGCGACTTGGCGTAGGCGGTGCCGAAGACGGCGTCGATGCCCATGACCTCGCCGGTGGAGCGCATCTCCGGGCCGAGGACGGTGTCCACGCCGCGGCCGTGGATGTCGCGGAAGCGCGACCACGGCATGACGGCCTCCTTGACGGAGATCGGCGCGTCGATCGGCAGGGTGCCGCCGTCGCCGGTCTTCGGGAGCAGGCCCTCCTCGCGCAGTTCGGCGATGGTGGCGCCGAGCGAGATGCGGGCGGCGGCCTTCGCGAGCGGGACGGCGGTGGCCTTCGAGGTGAAGGGCACGGTCCGGGATGCGCGCGGGTTGGCCTCCAGGACGTAGAGGATGTCGCCGGCCATCGCGAACTGGATGTTGATCAGGCCGCGGACTCCGACGCCCTTGGCGATGGCCTCGGTGGAGGCGCGCAGGCGCTTGATGTCGTAGCCGCCGAGGGTGATCGGGGGCAGGGCGCAGGCCGAGTCGCCGGAGTGGATGCCGGCTTCCTCGATGTGCTCCATGACGCCGCCGAGGTAGAGCTCGTTGCCGTCGTAGAGGGCGTCGACGTCGATCTCGATGGCGTCGTCGAGGAAGCGGTCGACCAGCACGGGGCGGGTCGGTGAGATCTCGGTGGACTCCGCGATGTATGACTCCAGGCGGGCCTCGTCGTAGACGATCTCCATGCCGCGGCCGCCGAGCACGTACGAGGGGCGGACCAGGACCGGGTAGCCGATCTCGTCGGCGATCGCCTTCGCGCCGGCGAAGGTGGTGGCCGTGCCGTGCTTGGGGGCGGGCAGGCCGGCCTCGGCGAGGACGCGTCCGAAGGCGCCGCGGTCCTCGGCGGCGTGGATGGCCTCCGGGGAGGTGCCCACGACGGGGACGCCGTTGTCCTTGAGGGCCTGGGCGAGGCCCAGGGGGGTCTGGCCGCCGAGCTGGACGACGACGCCCGCGATGGGGCCGGCGAGGGATTCGGCGTGGACGATCTCCAGCACGTCTTCGAGCGTCAGCGGCTCGAAGTACAGGCGGTCGGAGGTGTCGTAGTCGGTGGAGACGGTCTCCGGGTTGCAGTTGACCATCACGGTCTCGTAGCCGGCGTCGCTGAGGGCGAAGGAGGCGTGGACGCAGGAGTAGTCGAACTCGATGCCCTGGCCGATGCGGTTCGGGCCGGAGCCCAGGATGATGACCGCGGGCTTGGTGCGCGGGGCGACCTCGGACTCCTCGTCGTAGGAGGAGTAGAAGTACGGGGTCTTCGCGGCGAACTCGGCGGCGCAGGTGTCGACCGTCTTGTAGACCGGGCGGACGCCGAGGGCGTGGCGGACCTCGCGGACGACGTCCTCGCGCAGGCCGCGGATCTCGGCGATCTGGGCGTCGGAGAAGCCGTGGCGCTTGGCCTCGGCGAGGAGTTCGGGCTCCAGCTTCTCGGCTGCGGCGAGGTCGTCGGCCGTCTCCTTGATCAGGAAGAGCTGGTCGACGAACCAGGGGTCGATCTTCGTGGAGGCGAAGACCTCTTCCTGGGTGGCGCCGGCGCGGATGGCCTGCATGACGGTGTTGATGCGGCCGTCGGTGGGGCGGACCGCGGTGGCCAGCAGTTCGTCCTTGTCGCCGGGCTCGCCGACGAAGGTGAACTGCGAGCCCTTCTTCTCCAGGGAGCGCAGGGCCTTCTGCAGGGCCTCGGTGAAGTTGCGGCCGATGGCCATGGCCTCGCCGACCGACTTCATGGTGGTGGTGAGGGTGGCGTCGGCGACCGGGAACTTCTCGAAGGCGAAGCGCGGGGCCTTGACGACGACGTAGTCGAGGGTCGGCTCGAAGGAGGCCGGGGTCTTCTCGGTGATGTCGTTGGGGACCTCGTCGAGCGTGTAGCCGATGGCCAGCTTGGCGGCGATCTTGGCGATCGGGAAGCCGGTGGCCTTCGACGCGAGCGCCGAGGAGCGCGAGACGCGCGGGTTCATCTCGATGACGATGACGCGGCCGTCGACCGGGTCGATGGCGAACTGGATGTTGCAGCCGCCGGTGTCGACGCCGACCTCGCGGATGATCGCGATGCCGATGTCGCGCAGCCGCTGGTACTCGCGGTCGGTGAGCGTCATGGCGGGGGCGACGGTGATGGAGTCGCCGGTGTGGACGCCCATCGGGTCGAAGTTCTCGATGGAGCAGACGACGACCACGTTGTCCTTGGTGTCGCGCATCAGCTCCAGCTCGTACTCCTTCCAGCCGAGGATGGACTCCTCCAGGAGCACCTCGGTGGTCGGGGAGAGCGTGAGGCCCTGGCCGGCGATGCGGCGCAGCTCGTCCTCGTCGTGGGCGAAGCCGGAGCCGGCGCCGCCCATGGTGAAGGAGGGGCGGACGACGACGGGGTAGCCGCCGAGCGTCTCGACGCCCTTGAGGACGTCGTCCATGGAGTGGCAGATGACCGAGCGGGCGGACTCGCCGTAGCCGATCTTGGCCTTGACGGCCTCGACGACGCCCTTGAAGAGGTCGCGGTCCTCGCCCTTGTTGATGGCCTCGACGTTGGCGCCGATGAGCTCGACGCCGTACTTCTCCAGCACACCCTGCTCGTGCATGGAGATCGCGGTGTTCAGCGCGGTCTGGCCGCCGAGGGTCGGGAGCAGGGCGTCGGGGCGCTCCTTGGCGATGATCTTCTCGACGAACTCGGGGGTGATCGGCTCGACGTACGTGGCGTCGGCGATCTCCGGGTCGGTCATGATCGTCGCCGGGTTGGAGTTGACCAGGATGACGCGCAGGCCCTCGGCCTTGAGGACGCGGCAGGCCTGGGTGCCGGAGTAGTCGAACTCGGCGGCCTGTCCGATGACGATCGGGCCGGAGCCGATGACCAGGACGGACTGGATATCGGTGCGCTTAGGCACGCTCGGCCTCCATCAGGGATACGAAACGGTCGAAGAGGTACGCGGCGTCGTGCGGGCCGGCGGCCGCTTCGGGGTGGTACTGGACGGAGAAGGCCGGCTGGTCGAGCAGCTGGAGGCCTTCGACGACCTGGTCGTTCAGGCAGACGTGGGAGACCTCGGCGCGGCCGTAGGGGGTCTCGGAGACCTTGTCCAGGGGCGCGTCGACGGCGAAGCCGTGGTTGTGCGCGGTGACCTCGACCTTGCCGGTGGTGCGGTCCTGGACCGGCTGGTTGATGCCGCGGTGGCCGTACTTCAGCTTGTAGGTGCCGAAGCCGAGTGCGCGGCCGAGGATCTGGTTGCCGAAGCAGATGCCGAAGAGCGGGGTCCTGCGCTCCAGGACGCCCTGCATGACGGAGACGGGGCCGTCGGCGGTGGCCGGGTCGCCCGGGCCGTTGGAGAAGAACACGCCGTCGGGCTGGACGGCGTAGACGTCCTCGACGGTGGCGGTGGCGGGCAGGACGTGGACCTCGATGCCGCGCTCGGCCATGCGGTGCGGGGTCATGCCCTTGATGCCGAGGTCGACGGCGGCGACGGTGAAGCGCTTCTCGCCGATCGCGGGGACGACGTACGCCTCCTTGGTGGCGACCTCGGCGGAGAGGTTGGCGCCCTTCATCTGCGGCTGCGCCTGGACCTTGGCCAGCAGGGCCGCGTCGTCGGCGATGGCCTCGCCGGAGAAGATGCCGACCCGCATGGCGCCGCGCTCGCGCAGGTGGCGGGTCAGGGCGCGGGTGTCGACGCCGCAGATGCCGACGACGCCCTGGCTGACGAGCTCGTCGTCCAGCGTGCGCCGGGAGCGCCAGTTGGAGGGGAGGCGGGCGGGGTCGCGTACGACGTAGCCGGAGACCCAGATGCGGGAGGACTCGGGGTCCTCGTCGTTGACGCCGGTGTTGCCCACGTGGGGGGCGGTCATCACGACGACCTGCCGGTGGTACGACGGGTCGGTGAGGGTCTCCTGGTAGCCGGTCATGCCGGTGGAGAACACGGCCTCGCCGAAGGTCTCCCCCACTGCGCCGTAGGCGCGGCCGCGGAAGATGCGGCCGTCCTCCAGGACGAGTACGGCGGGAGCTTTGGCTGCTCCCCTGGTGGAGGTCGTCATCGTTCGGCGCCTTCCGTCGTGATGGATGGGTTCATGAGGTTGATCGCTTCGACCCAGGCGGCGTGTTCGGCCGCGCGGTCGGAGCGGAATCCGGAGTCGATCAGCTTGTCGCCGTGCGCCCAGGTGACGACGAGCAGACCGCCCTCGGTGAGTACCTTGCCCGCGATTCCCTTGTCGAGGCGGGCGCCGCGCAGCTGCGCGGCCGGTACGAAGAAGTCGCCTGCACCCGGTCGGACCACGTCGAGGCCCGCGTCCGTGAGGGTGAGCTCGACCCGGCTGCGGATGCCCAGGCCGTGGGCGACGATCCGGTCGAGCCACTGTCCGGCGGTGGTGGAGCCGTGGTAGCGGCCGGTCAGGGCCAGCCGGTGCGCGGGGAGGCCGTCGGGGGCTGCGGGGAGCTCGGGCAGGTCGTTCTGCAGGGCCCCCCGCCATTTCCAGCCCTGCCGCATCAGCCAGTACACGAACGCGATGAAGACGACGAGGCCGATCACCCACGCGATGCGTGCGCCGACTTCGGTCACCTCCGCCGACTGTCGTTCGGCGGCCTCGGCGGCCAGTTGGATCACTGCAGGTGTCACGCGAGTTTCCCGTCCACGACCGTTGCCCGGCCCCGCAGGAAGGTGTGAGTGACGCGTCCGGGAAGCTCACGGCCCTCATAGGGCGTGTTGCGGCTCCGGGAGGCGAAGTGTGCGGGGTCCACGACACCACGGTACGAGGTGTCGACCAGGGTGAGGTTCGCGGGTTCACCTGCCGAGACGGGGCGGCCGTGGCCCGCCAGGCCGCCGATGCGCGCCGGGGCGTAGGACATCCGTTCGGCGACGCCCGCCCAGTCGAGCAGTCCGGTCTCCACCATCGTCTGCTGGACGACGGAGAGCGCGGTCTCCAGGCCGACCATGCCCATGGCGGCGGAGGCCCACTCGCAGTCCTTGTCCTCGTGCGGGTGCGGGGCGTGGTCGGTGGCGACGATGTCGATCGTGCCGTCGGCGAGGGCCTCGCGCAGGGCCATGACGTCGCGCTCGGTGCGCAGCGGCGGGTTGACCTTGTAGACCGCGTTGTAGGAGCGGACCAGCTCGTCGGTGAGGAGCAGGTGGTGCGGGGTGACCTCGGCGGTGACGTCGATGCCGCGGGACTTGGCCCAGCGGACGATCTCGACGGAGCCGGCGGTGGAGAGGTGGCAGATGTGGACGCGGGAGCCGACGTGCTCGGCGAGGAGGACGTCGCGGGCGATGATCGACTCCTCGGCGACGGCGGGCCAGCCGCCGAGGCCGAGCTCGGCGGAGACGACGCCCTCGTTCATCTGGGCGCCCTCGGTGAGGCGGGGCTCCTGGGCGTGCTGGGCGACGACTCCGCCGAAGGCCTTCACGTACTCCAGGGCCCGGCGCATGATCACGGCGTCGTCGACGCACTTGCCGTCGTCGGAGAAGACGGTGACGCGGGCGGCGGACTCGTGCATGGCGCCCAGCTCGGAGAGCTGCTTGCCCTCCAGGCCGACGGTGACGGCGCCGATGGGCTGCACGTCGCAGTAGCCGGACTCCTTGCCCAGGCGCCAGACCTGCTCGACGACGCCGGCGGTGTCGGCGACGGGGAAGGTGTTCGCCATGGCGAAGACGGCGGTGTAGCCGCCGGAGGCGGCGGCGCGGGTGCCGGTGAGGACGGTCTCGGAGTCCTCGCGGCCGGGCTCGCGCAGGTGGGTGTGCAGGTCGACGAGGCCGGGGAGGAGGACCTGGCCGGCGGCCTCGATCACGGTCGCGCCGTCTGCGGGGAGGTCCTGGCCGACCTGGGCGATGGTCTCGCCGTCGATCAGGACGTCCTGCGCCTCGCCGCCGAGTACCTTCGCGCCACGGATAAGGATCTTGCTCATGGTTACTTGCTCTCCTCGGTGCGGGCGGCGGGGGTGGTGGTGACGGCGGGCTCGGAGCCTCCGAGCAGCAGGTAGAGGACGGCCATCCGGGTGGAGACGCCGTTGGCGACCTGTTCGACGGCGGTGCAGCGGTCGGAGTCTGCGACCTGGGCGGTGATCTCCATGCCGCGGTTCATCGGGCCGGGGTGCATCACGATGGCGTGCTCGGGCATCTTGGCCATGCGGTCGCCGTCGAGGCCGTAGCGGCGGGAGTACTCGCGCTCGGTCGGGAAGAAGGCGGCGTTCATGCGTTCGCGCTGCACACGGAGCATCATCACCGCATCCGACTTCGGCAGCACGTCGTCGAGGCTGTAGGAGACCTCGCACGGCCAGGTCTCGACGCCGATGGGGACGAGGGTGGGCGGGGCCACCAGGGTGACCTCGGCGCCGAGGGTGTGCAGCAGGTGGACGTTGGAGCGGGCCACGCGGCTGTGCAGGACGTCGCCGACGATGGTGATGCGGCGGCCGTCGAGGTCCTTGCCCAGGCCCGCGTCGCGGCCGACGAGGCGGCGGCGCATGGTGAAGGCGTCCAGGAGGGCCTGGGTGGGGTGCTCGTGGGTGCCGTCGCCGGCGTTGACGACGGCGGAGTCGATCCAGCCGGAGGTCGCGAGCCGGTAGGGGGCGCCGGAGGCGTGGTGGCGGATGACGACGGCGTCGGCGCCCATGGCCTCCAGGGTCAGCGCGGTGTCCTTGAGGGATTCGCCCTTGGAGACCGAGGAGCCCTTGGCGGAGAAGTTGATGACGTCGGCGGACAGGCGCTTGGCGGCCGCCTCGAAGGAGATCCGGGTGCGGGTGGAGTCCTCGAAGAAGAGGTTGACGACGGTGAGACCGCGCAGGGTGGGCAGCTTCTTGATCGGCCGGTCCGCGACGCGGGCCATCTCCTCGGCGGTGTCGAGGATCAGGACGGCGTCGTCGCGCGTGAGATCGGCGGCCGAGATGAGGTGGCGCTTCATCTGGATGGCTCCGTAGGTCGGGAGGTCAGGTGCGGGCGGACTGACGTGCAGCGGACTGACGTGCAGCGGACTGACGTGCAGGCGTGCGCGGCGGGCAGGGCAGGGCTCGGCGCGGACCCCGCCGGGGTCCGTCGTCGTGGTGGGCTACTGCCCTGCTGCCTGGGCGGTCCGCTGGCCGAGCAGCACGGCGTCACGGCCGTCCTCCTCCTGGAGCTGGACCTTGACGGTCTCCCGCAGCGACGTGGGGAGGTTCTTGCCGACGTAGTCGGCGCGGATCGGCAGTTCGCGGTGGCCGCGGTCGACGAGGACGGCGAGCTGGACGGCGCGGGGGCGGCCGAGGTCGCCGAGGGCGTCGAGCGCGGCGCGGATGGTGCGGCCGGAGAACAGGACGTCGTCGACGAGGACGACGAGGCGTCCGTCGAGGTCGTCGCCGGGGATCTCGGTGCGGCCGATCGCGCGGGCGGGCTTCATGCGCAGGTCGTCGCGGTACATGGTGATGTCGAGGGAGCCGACCGGGATCTTCGCGCCGGTGATCGCTTCGAGTTTGTCCGCCAGCCGGCGGGCCAGGTACACACCGCGGGTGGGGATGCCGAGAAGCACCACGTCGTCGGCGCCCTTGGCGCGTTCGACGATCTCGTGGGCGATACGGGTCAGGACCCGTGCGATGTCCTGCGCCTCCAGTACGGGGCGCGCGGAATCGGAGTTCTGCTGGGCGTCCATGAAAAGGACCTCCTTCTCCGCCTCACGGGACGGACCTTAAAGGACGTCTGATGTACGTCTCCCACGGTACCAGGGGAGCTGTGGTGCCCCGGCACCGGGGGCCGGCGGCAGGGCGCCCACGGGGCTGCTGGCGCCCCTCTCCCGGGGGGATGAAGACCATTCGGCTTGACGCACCCAAGTAACGCTGCGTAACCTCACAGTGAGTTACCAGCCGCGCGGCGGAGCCGCACGTAGTTATGTAGTCGCAGTGTCCTTTCCGTCACAGCGTCACAGCGTCCGGGAGCGTTATGTCCAGCGAATACGCCAAACAGCTCGGGGCCAAGCTCCGCGCCATCCGCACCCAGCAGGGCCTTTCCCTCCACGGTGTCGAGGAGAAGTCGCAGGGCCGGTGGAAGGCCGTGGTGGTCGGGTCGTACGAGCGCGGGGACCGCGCCGTGACCGTCCAGCGCCTGGCCGAGCTGGCGGACTTCTACGGGGTGCCGGTGCAGGAACTGCTGCCGGGCACGACTCCCGGCGGAGCGGCCGAGCCGCCGCCGAAGCTGCGCCTCGACCTGGAGCGCCTGGCGGGCGTCCCCGCGGAGAAGGCCGGCCCGCTGCAGCGTTACGCGGCGACGATCCAGAGCCAGCGCGGTGACTACAACGGCAAGGTGCTGTCGATCCGCCAGGACGACCTGCGCACCCTGGCCGTCATCTACGACCAGTCGCCCTCGGTGCTGACCGAGCAGCTCATCAGCTGGGGCGTGCTGGACGCGGACGCCCGTCGCGCGGTGGCGCACGAGGACGTCTGATCCTCGCGCTCCACACCAGCAGAAACGTTTACCGGTGGGTGCCGGGCCCTTGCGGGGGCCCGGCACCCACCGGTTTTTTCGTCCCGCCGCGCTCCGAGGGCGTGTTTCGCAAAACGCCCTAGGGCCGAGGGCCGTACGGGCGCAACGGAAGGGCCCGCAGCGCACATGCTGCGGGCCCTTCCGAATGGCGGTGCCGGTGCCGCGGGGCGGCGTGCCGTCAGCTCTCGCTGCGCCGCAGGCTCGGCTTGAGGTCCTTGAAGCGGGCCAGCAGCCCGTTCACGAACGAGGGGGACTCGTCCGTGGAGAACTCCTTGGCGAGCTGGACGGCCTCGTCGATGGCCACGGCGTCCGGGGTGTCGTCCACCCAGATCAGCTCGTAGGCACCGAGCCGCACGATGTTCCGGTCCGCGGCCGGCATGCGGTCGAGGTCCCAGTCCACGGCGTAGGTGACGATCAGGTCGTCGATGCGGTTCACCTTGTCGGCGTAACCCTCGACCAGATCCATCGTGAAGGCGTTGACCGGCGGCTGCCGGTCGTCCGACCGCGCGTGGCGGATCCAGTCCGCGAGGACCTCGCGGACGGACACCCCGCGCTGGTCGGCCTCGAACAGGATCTGGAAGGCGCGCTTGCGCGCGTTGCTCCGGGCAGCCACGGTTAGCTGTTCACCCGGCCGAGGTAGTCGCTGGTGCGGGTGTCGACCTTGACCTTCTCGCCCGTGTTGACGAACAGCGGGACCTGGATCTCGTGGCCGGTCTCCAGCTTGGCGGGCTTGGTGCCGCCGGTGGAGCGGTCGCCCTGGACGCCCGGGTCGGTGTGCTCGATGGTGAGCTCGACGGCGGCGGGGAGCTCGACGTAGAGAACCGAGCCCTCGTGCTGCGCGACCGAGGCGGTGAAGCCCTCGATGAGGAAGTTGGCGGCGTCGCCGACGGCCTTCGGGTCGACCATCAGCTGGTCATAGGTCTGCATGTCCATGAAGACGAAGTACTCGCCGTCCATGTACGAGAACTGCATGTCACGGCGGTCGATGGTGGCCGTCTCGACCTTCGTGCCGGCGTTGAAGGTCTTGTCGACGACCTTGCCGGAAAGCACGTGCTTGAGCTTGGTGCGCACGAAGGCCGGGCCCTTGCCGGGCTTGACGTGCTGGAACTCGACGACGGACCAGAGCTGGTCACCGTCGAGCTTGAGCACCATGCCGTTCTTGAGGTCGTTCGTGGAAGCCACGGTTGCGGAATCTCCTGCACTGGAAGACCACGGGTGCGCGCACCACCCGGCAGTGCGGGCTAGAGCGCGAGCAGCTCCTTGGTCGTAATGGTGAGTAGCTCGGGACCGCCGTCCGCCTCGGGGCGTACGACGAGCGTGTCATCGATCCGGACACCTCCCCTGCCGGGGAGGTGAACCCCCGGTTCGACGGTGACCGGCACGCAAGCGTCCAGTTTACCCATTGCCGTAGGTGCAAGCTGCGGGTCCTCGTCGATTTCGAGGCCGACACCGTGTCCCGTCGACGGAGCGAGGGCTTCCGCGTGCCCCGCGGAGTCCAGTACGGAGCGGGCCGCGTGATCCACCTCCCGGTAGGCGGCCCCCGGCACGAGCGCCTCCCGGCCCGCCCGCTGGGCGGTGAAGACGCAGTCGTAGAGCTCGATCTGCCAGTCGGCCGGTGTGGTCCCGATGACGAACGTACGGCCGATCTCGCACCGGTAGCCGCGGTAGTTGGCGCCCAGGCACACGGAGAGGAAGTCCCCTTCCTCCACCCTGCGGTCGGAGGGCCGGTGCCGGGAGCGCCCGGAGTGCGGTCCGGTGCCGACGGAGGTGGGGAAGGCCGGGCCGTCCGCGCCGTGGTCGACGAGCCGGCGCTCCAGCTCCAGCGCGAGGTGGCGTTCGGTGCGTCCGACGAGGATGGACTCCAGCAGTTCGCCCAGTGCCTGGTCGGCGATCTCGGCGGCGATCCGCAGGCAGGCGATCTCCCCCTCGTCCTTGACGAGGCGCTGCTGTTCGACGGCGTTGCCGAGGTCGGCGAGGCGAAGCCGGGGCGCGACGGAGCCCAGGGCCCGGTGCCGGGCGACGGTGAGGTGGTGTTCCTCCACGGCGAGCGAGTCGGCCCGTCCGGAGGAGGCGGCGTCGGCGGCCGCGACGGCGGGGTCGCCGCCGCGGCCGGCCAGCACGGTGACCCGGAGGTGTTCGTCGAGGCGTCCCTCGTCGGCCTCGCCGGTGGGTGCGCCGGCGCAGAACATCGCGTCCTCGGTCGGTCCGACGAGCAGTACGGCGCCGAGCGGTGACGCCCCGGAGAGGTAGCGGACGTTCGCCGGACGCGTGATCAGCGCTGCGGCGTTCCCCGCGGCGGCGCATCGGTCGCGAAGCAGGCCCCGACGGGCGGCGTACACGTCTGACATGTCTTCGAGCCTACGAGCGCCCTGCGGATCCGGCCCGGCGAGCGCGTCCGGACGAGGTGCGGTACGGCCTCGGCAGTGCCGCCGGCCCTGCCCGGCCAGCTTCCCCGCCGGGCGGCCGCTACCAGCCGCCGGGGGCCGGGAGGGCTCTGGCCAGGGCCTCGTCGAGGGCGCGGGCGGTGCCTTCGACGTCGAGCTGGGAGTTGTCGATGATCGGCAGTCCCGAGCCGTACCAGCCGGCCATCCGGCCGTGGATGCGGGCGACCTCCTCGTCGGAGAGGCGGCGGTTGCCGGAGCGCTCGGCGTTGCGCTCCAGGACGATCTCCAGGCCGGGCAGGAGCACGACCGGCAGCAGCGTCGGCCCCACGTGCCGCTTCCAGCCGCCCAGCCCGACCACGGGCCGGTCGGGGAAGACCGCGTCGTCGAGGATGCAGGAGATGCCGTTGGCCAGGTAGTTGCGGGCGGCGAAACCGCAGGTGCGGCGGGCGAGCCGGTACTGCGCCTCGGAGTGCTCGTTCCAGCCGGCCTGCGGGTCGGCGAAGCCGGAGCAGACCCACTCGCGCACGTCGTCCAGGCTGACGTGGGCGGTCGGCACGGGCCGGGTGCTGGCCCAGTGGCGGGCCACGGTGGTCTTGCCCGCCCCGGCGGGCCCGATCAGCAGTACGGCGAGCACGGCGCCGCCGGTTCCCGCCACCGCGGGCGGCAGCGGGATGTGGCCGGTGGCCTCCGGTACGGGCGCCACGTGGGGCGGCGGCGGGGCCTGGTGGGGGGATGGGGCCTGCTGCTGGGACGGCGGCGGGGGCGGGGGCGAACCCGGCCAGCCCTGCGCCGGGGGTATAGGCGGCTGCGGGGGCGCCGCAGGACGCTGCCCCGGCTGCCCCCAGCCCCCGCCACCCACTCCTTGGTGCATCCGCTGCCACTTTCGTCTCGTTCCTGCGACTGATGCGAGAACGTTATATGACCGCGGGGGTCCGGCCGTCCACCAGGCCGCCGGCCCGGGGTGTCAGGCGTCGGTCTCCTCCGCCAGCGCCCGCAGTGCCAGCCGGTAGGAGCCGATGCCGAAGCCCGCCACGGTCCCGGTGGCCACGGCCGCGATGACCGAGGTGTGCCGGAACTCCTCACGGGCGTACGGGTTCGAGATGTGGACCTCGATCAGCGGCGCCGTGCGCTGTGCGGCCGCGTCCCGCATGCCGTACGAGTAGTGGGTGAAGGCCCCCGGGTTGATGACCACGGGGATCTTCCCGTCGGCCGCCTCGTGCAGCCAGCGGATCATCTCGCCCTCGTCGTTGGTCTCGCGGACCTCGACGTCGAAGCCGAGTTCCCCGCCGAGCGCGCGGCAGCTCTCCACCAGCCCGGCGTACGAGGTGGCCCCGTACACGTCGGGCTCGCGCGAGCCGAGCCGGCCCAGGTTCGGGCCGTTCAGCACGAGGACGGGGCGGCTCACGCCGACACCTCGCCGTAGGCGGCGATCAGGTGCGCGGGGTCGGGGCCCTCCAGCACCGTGGGCTTGCCCAGGCCGTCGAGGACGATGAAGCGCAGCAGGTTGCCGCGGGACTTCTTGTCTACCTGCATGGTCTGGAGCAGCTTGGGCCACTGGTCGCCGCGGTAGGTCAGCGGCAGACCGACCGAGGCGAGGATCTCCCTGTGCCGGTCGGCGGTCGCGTCGTCGAGGCGGCCGGCGAGCCGGCCGAGTTCGGCGGCGAAGACCATGCCGACGGAGACGGCGGCGCCGTGGCGCCACTTGTAGCGCTCGTTCTTCTCGATGGCGTGCGCGAGGGTGTGGCCGTAGTTGAGGATCTCGCGGAGTCCCGACTCCTTGAGGTCGCTGGCGACGACGTCGGCCTTGACCTGGATGGAGCGCACGATCAGTTCGGCGGTGTGCGGGCCGGCGGGCGTACGGGCCGCCTGCGGGTCCTCCTCGATCAGGTCGAGGATCACCGGGTCGGAGATGAATCCGGCCTTGATGATCTCGGCGAGGCCGCTGACGTAGTCGTTGACCGGCAGCGACTCCAGTGCGGCGAGGTCGCAGAGCACGCCGGCCGGCGGGTGGAAGGCGCCCACGAGGTTCTTGCCCTCGGCGGTGTTGATGCCGGTCTTGCCGCCGACGGCCGCGTCCACCATCGCCAGGACGGTGGTCGGTACGGCGACCCAGCGCACCCCGCGCAGCCAGCCGGCCGCGACGAAGCCCGCGAGGTCGGTGGTGGCTCCGCCGCCGACGCCGACGATGACGTCGGTGCGGGTGAAGCCCGACTGGCCCAGCGCCTTCCAGCAGTAGGCGGCGACCTCGACCGTCTTGGCCTCCTCGGCGTTCGGCACCTGGATGGCGACCGCCTCGTAGCCCTGGTCGGCGAGGTCGTCGCGCAGTGCCTCCCCGGTCGAGGCGAGGGCCTCGGGGTGGATCACGGCGACCCGCTGGGCCTGACTGCCGATCAGGGAGCCGAGCTCACCGAGCAGCTGCCGCCCGACCAGCACGTCGTACGGGTCATGGCCGGCGCTTCCGCCGACGTGGATCCGCGTCACCTGGTCTGTCATACGTCCTTCAACTCCAGAGCGTCGAGGACCGCCTGGGCGACCTCTTCGGGGGTGCGGTCGTCGGTGGCCACGACGACGCGCGCGACTTCGGTGTAGAGGGGGCGCCGGGCCTCCATCAGCTCGCGCCACTGCCGGCGCGGGTTGACGGCGAGCAGGGGGCGCGCGGCGCCGAGGCCCACCCGCCGTACGGCTTCCTCGACGTCCATCGAGAGGTAGGCGACGGGCAGGCCGGCCAGCAGGGCGCGGGTGCCCGCGTCGAGGACGGCGCCGCCGCCGAGGGCGAGTACTCCGGTGTGCTCGGCGACGGCGGCCGCGACGGCCTGCCGCTCCAGCTCGCGGAAGTACGGCTCGCCCTCGTCGACGAAGATGTCGGAGATCGGCCGGCCCTGGGCGGTGACGATGTCGGCGTCGGTGTCCCGGTAGGGGACGCCGAGCCGCTCGGCGAGCAGCGCCCCCACCGTGGACTTTCCGGACCCCATGGGCCCGACGAGGACGACGAGCGGTCCGGCGCTCACCGGATCTGCAGGTTGTCGAGGTAGGCCTGCACGTTGCGGCGGGTCTCGGGGACCGAGTCGCCGCCGAACTTCTCGACGACGGCGTCGGCCAGCACGAGGGCGACCATCGCCTCGGCGACGATGCCGGCGGCCGGGACGGCGCACACGTCGGAGCGCTGGTGGTGGGCCACGGCCGCCTCGCCGGTGGCGACGTCGACGGTGGCCAGGGCGCGCGGGACGGTCGCGATCGGCTTCATCGCGGCGCGGACGCGGAGCAGCTCGCCGGTGGTCAGGCCGCCCTCGGTACCGCCGGAGCGGCCGGAGGTGCGCTTGATGCCGTCGGGGGTGGAGACGATCTCGTCGTGCGCCTTCGAGCCGGGCACGCGGGCGAGCTCGAAGCCGTCGCCGACCTCGACGCCCTTGATGGCCTGGATGCCCATGAGGGCGCCGGCGAGGCGGGCGTCGAGCCGGCGGTCCCAGTGGACGTGCGAGCCGAGGCCGACCGGGACGCCGTAGGCCAGCACCTCGACGACGCCGCCGAGGGTGTCGCCGTCCTTGTGGGCCTGGTCGATCTCGGCGACCATCGCCTTGCTGGCGTCGGCGTCGAGGCAGCGCACCGGGTCGGCGTCGAGGCGGTCGACGTCGGCGGGGGTGGGGAGGACTCCGTACGGGGCCTTGGCCGCGGCGAGTTCGACCACGTGGGAGACGATCTCGATGCCCGCGACCTCCTTGACGAAGGAACGGGCGACGGCGCCGAGGGCGACGCGGGCGGCGGTCTCACGGGCGCTGGCGCGCTCCAGGATCGGCCGGGCCTCGTCGAAGCCGTACTTCTGCATGCCCGCGAGGTCGGCGTGGCCGGGGCGCGGACGGGTCAGCGGCGCGTTGCGGCCGGTGTCCTTGAGGAGCGAGGGGTCGACCGGGTCGGCCGACATGACGGTCTCCCACTTGGGCCACTCGGTGTTGCCGATCATCACCGCGATCGGGGAGCCCTGGGACAGGCCGTGGCGGACGCCGCCGAGGAAGGTGATCTCGTCCTGCTCGAACTTCATCCGGGCACCGCGGCCATAGCCGAGCCGGCGACGGGCCAGGTGATCGGCCACCAGCTCGGTGGTGACCGGGACGCCGGCGGGAAGGCCCTCCAGCGTCGCGACCAGTGCCGGTCCGTGCGACTCTCCTGCGGTCAGCCAACGCAACCTGCTCAACGATGCTCCTCATGCTCGCGCCTGGTACTGCGACGGCGCGATCGGGTGCGCGGCCCGGACCCGCCTCTCCCGAATCCTCCCACGTCCGGAGTGGTTTCCCGGGCCCCGGTCCAGCTATCGGACGCCTTGGCGGTCAGCGGACCCGGCTGCGGCGCCTGCGGAGCCAGCTGATCGCCGTCCAGACGCCGACGGAACCCACGAGTCCGAAGACGATCGCCTTGGCCCAGACCGGCAGGCCTCCGAAGGCCACCCTGACGAGGGTGAAGAGCGCGAAGGCGATGTCCCACTTCGACGCGAGCACGTGGTCCGTGTCCGTCCCGTCCATCCCATCCCCCTGTGGAAGTGCAGGTGAACAGGGTAACGGCTGACATTACCGACGAGTAGTCGAATACCCGTCCGGATGACTGGATCCGGCGGGCGGGCCGCGCCGCAGCGACGTCTCAGCAGGATCCGGAGAGGGCCGCGAGGCCCGCCCGCCGCATCACTTCGAGCGGCGCCGGGGAGCGGCCGGTCATCTGCTCGACCTGGAGGACCGCCTGGTGCACCAGCAGGTCCAGGCCGCCGAGGAGCTTGCCGCCGCGCTGCGACCAGGCTGCCGCGAGGGCGGTCGGCCAGGGGTCGTAGAGGACGTCGAAGAGGGTGCCCGGCGCGGCCGGTACCGCCGCGGCCAGCGCGTCGGTGGCCCCGGCCGGTGTGGTCGCGACGACCAGCGGGGCCTCCAGCGCCGCGGCCGCCCCGGACCAGTCGGCCGTGCGTACGGGGACGCCCAGCCGCTCGCCCCACTGGCGCATCTCGTCGGCGCGCGCCGAGGAGCGGACGTACGCCGTGACCTCGCCGGTGCAGATCCGCGACAGCGCGGCGAGCGCCGAGGAGGCGGTGGCCCCGGCGCCGAGGATGGCGGCCGAGGAGACCTTCTCGACGCCGCGCTCGTGGAGTGCGGCGACGATGCCGGGGATGTCGGTGTTGTCGCCCAGGCGCCGGCCGTCCCGCGTGAGGACGACCGTGTTGACGGCCTCGACGGAGGCCGCCGTGTCGCTGACGCCGTCCAGCAGCGGGATGACCGCCCGCTTGAGCGGCATGGTCAGCGACAGCCCGGCCCATTCGGGGCCGAGCCCGGCGACGAAACCGGGGAGCGCGGCCTCGTCGATCTCGAAGCGGTCGTACGACCAGTCGTCGAGGCCGAGCTCCCGATAGGCGGCACGGTGGAGCACCGGTGAGAGCGAGTGCTCGATGGGTGAACCCAGCACCGCGGCCCGTATCCGTGTCATGTCCTGCTACCCGCCGTTCTTCTGCCTCTGCCGTTCCTGGAACTCGGCGACGAGCTTGAGGTGCTCGTCGTAGGTCTTGGTGAAGGTCGTCGTGTTGCCGTCGACCGACACGAAGAACATCCAGCCGCCGTGGTCCGGGTTGAGCGTAGCGGTTAGGGCGTCCGTGCCCGGGTTCCCGATGGGGCCGACGGGCAGCCCCCGGATGAAGTGGGTGTTGTACGGGTGGTTGAACGCCTGGGCTTCCTTGAGGTTGAAGTTGATCTCGCTCTGGTTCTTGGCGTAGTTGTACGTCGAGTCGAACTCGATCTTCTGGTTCGTGACGTCGTTGGTCTTCTTCATGCGGTTGTAGACGACCTCGGACATCTTGCGGAAGTCGTCGTGGTTCTTGCCCTCGGCGTTGACGAGGCTGGCGACCGTGACGACCTGCAGCGGGTTCTCCAGGCCGAGCTCCTTGGCCTTGGCCTCGATGCCCAGCTCCAGGTACTTGTCGCTGGCGTTCTTGACCATCTGCCGGAGCAGCGACTCGGGGGTGCTGTCCTTGCTGAGGTCGTAGCGCGCCGGGAAGAGGAAGCCTTCGAGCGGGTCCATGAGCTTGGGGTTGTTCCCGGCCCAGGCCGGCAGCCCGAGGTTCTTGGCGTCGCGCAGGGCGATCTCCCGGGTGGTGCCCTCGGGCTTCTTCAGCTTCTTGTCGATCGCCTCGTACACCTTGGCGTTGCGCATGCCCTCGGTGACGGTGATGACGTTCAGCTTGGTGGGGTCGATCATCAGAGCGACGGCGGCAGCACCCGACATCTTCTTGTTCATCGGGTAGACGCCGGGCTGGATGGACTTGCCCATGGGGCTGGCGTTCGCCGCGTCGACGAAGGCCTGGGCGCTGGCGACGACGCCCGCCTCCTTGAGGATGCGGCCCATCTGCCCCAGGCCGGCGCCCTTGGGGATCTCCACGTCCACGATCTCGCCGGAGCCCTCGCCCGCGAAGTCCTCGGCGGGGGCGAACCTGACCTTGATGTAGTTGTAGGCGTAGTAGCCGCCGCCACCGACGACGCCGAGGATGACCACGGCGGCGAGCAGGCAGGCCGTGCCGCTGCGCTGCTTCTTGCCGCCCTTCGGGGAACGGCCGCCGCGGCGGCCCGCGGGCTCGTCGCCGTCGTCCTCGCCGTCGCGACCGCCCGCACCGCCGGCGGGAAGCCCGGCCTCGGGCTCCTCCTCGACCGGTTCCGGCTCCAGGTGGCGCCGGCCCGGCGGCTGCGGCGGCGGGTAGGCCTCGTCCGTGCCGTACAGGTCGGGCGTCTCGCCGGGATAGCCGGCCGACGGGTGCTGGGCGTAGTCCGCGCCCGCGAACGGGTCGGTCTGCACCGCGGCCGTGTACTGACCCTGCCCGGTGTCCCAGCCCTGGCTGTCGTACACCGGCTGCTGGGGCTGCCCCTGCTGCTGGGCGTACTGCTGCGGGTGCTGGGCCTGCTGCGGCTGCTGCTGGGCGTACCCCTGCTGCGGCTGGGGCTGCTGCTGCGCGTACTGCTGCTGCTGGTACTCGGGGTACTGCTGGTACTCCTGGTACTGCGGCTGCTGGGGGTACTGCTGCTGGTACTCCTGCTGCGGGGCACCGGCGTACGGCACCTGGCCCTGCTGGGTCTGGTGCCCGGTCCACCCCTGGTCCCCGTACAGGGGGTCCTCAGGGTGCCAGGGTTCGGGGCCACGGCCCCGGCCATACTCAGTCATCGGTCCCCTAGAGCCGCGAGACGCGGGGCCACGGACTCCGTCGTCCGCGACGCCCGGTTCCGCCTCTTTGACGGTGGGCGACGGCTGTTCGAATGCCGTCTCATCGCGCGGAACGTTACCGTATCGCGATCAGACAACCACTTCGACGCACTCGCCAGGCGGATTACCTGATACCCGTTCGGTCTCAAGAGCGTTCTGGAGGATCACCACAGCGGCGGCCTGATCGATCACCGAGCGGCCCTTCTTCGCGTTCCTGCCGGAGGCCCGCAGACCCTGGGCCGCGGTGACCGTGGTCATCCGCTCGTCCACCAGACGGACCGTCACCGGCTTGATGCCCTTGGCGAGTTCGTTCGCGAAGGCGCGCACCTTGGCCGCGGCCGGCCCCTCCCGCCCGCTGAGCGAGCGGGGGAGGCCGACCACGACTTCGAGGGGCTCGTACTCCTCGACGAGCTGCCGCAGCCGCCGGTGGGCGAAGGGGATGTCCCGGCCCGGAACGGTTTCCACCGGTGTGGCCAACACCCCGTCGGGGTCGCAGGAGGCGACCCCGATCCGGGCGTCCCCGACGTCGATGGCCAGTCGGCGGCCGCGGCGCAGTGTCATCGTCAGGCCGTCTCTACGACGAGGCGCTCGACGGCGCTGATGGCCTCGGGGACGGCAGCCGCGTTCTGGCCGCCGCCCTGGGCGACGTCCGGCTTGCCGCCACCGCCGCCGCCGAGGGTCTTGGCCGCGGTACGGACCAGGTCACCGGCCTTGAAGCCGCGCTCGCGGGCCGCCTCGTTGGTGGCGATGACGGTCAGCGGGCGGTCGTTCGCCACGGTGAACAGGGCCACCACCGCCGGGCGGTCGCCAGGGATGCGGCCGCGGACGTCGAGGACCAGCTTGCGCAGGTCGTCGGCGCCGGTGCCGTCCGGCACCTGGCCCACGACGAGCGCCACGCCGTTGATGTTCTGGGCGTTCTCGGCGAGGCCCGCGGCGGCCTGGAGGACCTTCTCCGCGCGGAACTTCTCGATCTCCTTCTCGGCGTCCTTCAGCTTGCCGAGCATGGAGGCGATCTTCTCCGGCAGCTCCTCCGGACGGCCCTTGACCAGCTCCTGGAGCTGGGCGACGACCGTGTGCTCCTTGGCGAGGAAGTTGTAGGCGTCCACACCGACGAGGGCCTCGACGCGGCGCACGCCGGAGCCGATGGAGGACTCGCCGAGCAGCTTCACCAGACCCAGCTGGGAGGTGTTGCCGACGTGGGTGCCGCCGCACAGCTCCTTGGAGAAGTCGCCGATGGTCACGACGCGCACGCGCTCGCCGTACTTCTCGCCGAACTCGGCGATGGCGCCCTGCTTCTTCGCCTCGTCGATGCTCATGATCTCGGCGGTGACGTCGAGCTCCCGCGAGAGCACGTCGTTGATCTTCTGCTCGACGTCGGTGAGGACCGAGCCGGGGACGGCGTTCGGGGAGCCGAAGTCGAAGCGGAAGCGGCCGGGGCTGTTCTCGGATCCGGCCTGGGCGGCCGTGGGGCCGAGGGCGTCGCGCAGCGCCTGGTGGGTCAGGTGCGTGGCCGAGTGGGCGCGGGCGATGGCCCGGCGGCGGGTCACGTCGATGGCGGCGTACGCGGAGGCGCCCACCGTCACCTCGCCGACCTGGACGGAGCCCTTGTGCACGGAGACGCCCGGGACGGGCTGCTGCACGTCGCGGACGACGATGACGGCGCCGGAGTCGAGCTTGATGCGGCCCTGGTCGGCGAGCTGGCCGCCGCCCTCGGCGTAGAAGGGGGTCCGGTCGAGGACGACCTCCACGTCGTCGCCTTCGGAGGCGGCGGGCGCGGAGACGCCGTTGACCAGCAGGCCGACGATGGTGGACTCGCCCTGGTTGGTGGCGTAGCCGGTGAACTCGGTGGCGCCGGCGCCGTCGGCGATCTCCCGGTAGGCGGACATGTCCGCGTGGCCGGTCTTCTTGGCCTTGGCGTCGGCCTTGGCGCGGTCGCGCTGCTCCTGCATCAGGCGGCGGAAGCCGGGCTCGTCCACGGAGAGGCCCTGCTCGGCGGCCATCTCCAGGGTGAGGTCGATCGGGAAGCCCCAGGTGTCGTGGAGCAGGAACGCCTTGTCGCCGGAGAGGACCGTGCCGCCGGCGGCCTTGGTCTCGGTCACGGCGGTGTCGAGGATGTTCGTGCCGCCCTTGAGGGCCTTCAGGAAGGCGGCCTCTTCGGCGAGTGCGACGGTCTCGATGCGCCCCCGGTCGGTGACGAGCTCCGGGTACTGCTGTCCCATCGTGTTGATCACGACGTCGACCAGGTCCTGGACGACGGGGCCCGTGGCGCCCATGAGGCGCATGTTGCGGATGGCGCGGCGCATGATGCGGCGCAGCACGTAGCCGCGGCCCTCGTTGCCGGGGGTGACGCCGTCACCGATGAGCATGACGGAGGTGCGGATGTGGTCGGCGACCACGCGCATCGAGACGTCGGTGTTCTCGGCGGCGCCGTAGCGCACGCCGGTCAGCTCGGTGGCCTTGTCCATGACCACGCGCAGGGTGTCGGTCTCGTACATGTTCCGCACGCCCTGCAGGATCATCGCGAGGCGTTCGAGGCCGAGACCGGTGTCGATGTTCTTCGACGGCAGGTCGCCGAGGATCGGGAAGTCCTCCTTGCCGTCGCCGGCGCCCCGCTCGTACTGCATGAAGACCAGGTTCCAGATCTCCACGTAGCGCTCGTCGTTGACGGCCGGGCCGCCCTCGACGCCGAACTCGGGGCCGCGGTCGTAGTTGATCTCGGAGCACGGTCCGCAGGGGCCGGGGACGCCCATGGACCAGAAGTTGTCCTTCTTGCCCAGGCGCTGGATCCGCTCGGCCGGGACGCCGATCTTCTCGCGCCAGATCGTCTCGGCCTCGTCGTCGTCGAGGTAGACGGTGATCCAGAGCTTCTCGGGCTCAAGGCCGTAGCCGCCGTCCGCCACGGAGCTGGTGAGCAGCTCCCAGGCGTACTTGATGGCGCCTTCCTTGAAGTAGTCCCCGAAGGAGAAGTTGCCGCACATCTGGAAGAACGTGCCGTGCCGGGTGGTCTTGCCGACCTCTTCGATGTCCGGCGTCCGGACGCACTTCTGCACGCTGGTGGCCCGCGGGGCCGGGGGCCTGGTCTCACCGAGGAAGTACGGCTTGAAGGGGACCATGCCCGCGTTGACCAGCAGCAGAGTCGGGTCGTCCGCGATGAGCGACGCCGAAGGGACAACGGCGTGACCGCGCTCCTCGAAGAAGCTCAGCCAGCGGCGGCGGATTTCAGCCGACTCCATCAGTGGTCCTCATTCCGGTTGTACGAAAGCTTTGGTCGGTGGTCGATCTGGTCGTTCTCGATGGCCCGCAGCCGCCGCGGCCCGGGCAGGGCCGTGACGTTGTCGGGCCGGTCGGGGTCCTGGTGGAGCCCCAGTGCGTCGTTCAGCTCGTCCTCGCGCTGTGTCATTCCCGCTCTGACGTCGAGGGCGAAGTCCTTGAGGCGGTGTCCCGCCTCGACGGCCTTGTCGGCGGCCTGGGCCGCGAGGCTCTCCGGCGTCAGCTTCCTGAGCTGACGGTTGACCTTGGTGGTGGCCCACACGCCGGCGGCTGCGCCTGCGGTGAACCAGAAGGCTCGGCGGAACATCGGCGGTCTCAGTCCTTCTGCTTCCGGCGCCGGGCGCCCGGCACCGTTCGGCCAACGATCACAGTACGGCGGGATGCCCTCGGCGGCACGCCGCCCGGGGCGGCGTCCGACTTGCCCAGCGCCTTGCGCACGCCGTAGCCGAAGGCCGCGACCTTCACCAGCGGCCCGCCGAAGGCGGTGGCCACGGTGGAGGACAGCGCGGAGGCGTTGGAGGTGACCTCCTGGACGTCGCTCGCGATGGCGTCCACCCGGTCGAGCTGGGTGCGCGCGGAGCGTACGGTGCCGGCGGCGTCGGCGAGGAGCGGTACGGCCTGGTCGGTCACCTCGGACACCAGCCTGGTGGTCGCCCTGAGCACCTGCGCCAGCCGCACCAGGGCGACGGCGAGGAAGGAGATCAGGATGGCCCAGAAGACGGCCACGATGATCCCGGCCACCTCTACACCGGACACGTCACACCGCTCTCTGTCTGTACCCGAACCGCCGGCGGCAGCGATTCCCACAAATGGTCCTCCGACCCTATCGCGCCGGGGATACCCGGCCGTACCCGAATTCGGGGCCGGGCCGCCGTGTTTTGTACGCAGCGCATCGGGACCAGTACGCTCCGTGTCCCATGCGACACAGACCCCTTCGACGTACCGGCCGGGGCAATCTTCCCTCGGAGCTGAGCGGGTTCATCGGGCGGGGTGCCGAACTCGCCGAGGTGGGGCGGCTCCTGGAGGCCTCCCGGCTGGTGACCGTGACCGGTGTGGGCGGGGTCGGCAAGTCCCGGCTGGTGCTCGCGGCGGCCCGGTCGGCCGCCGAGGCTGCGCAAGGAGCGCAGGGAGCGCAGGGAGCGCAGGAGGCGCACGCGCCGGGGCAGGAACGCTACTGCGACGGCGTGTGGCTGGCCGAACTGGCCTGCGTACGGGATTCGTCGCTGCTGGAGCTGGCCCTCTCCGAGGCGCTCGGGCTGACCGACCACACCACCCGTCCGCCCCGGGCCGTGCTGGCCGAGCACCTGGCGGACAAGCGGCTGCTGCTGGTCCTGGACGGCTTCGAGCAGCTGGTGGACGAGACCGCGGGGCTGGTCCGCGAGCTGCTGCTGCGCTCCCCCGGCCTGCGCGTGCTCGCGGCGGGGCGGCGGCCGCTGGACCTGGACGGGGAGCGTACGTTCCCGCTCGCCCCGCCGGTCCCGGAGGAGGCACTGGCCCTGCTGGCGGCGCGGGCCCGCGCCGCCGACCCGCAGTTCGCGCTGACCGCGGCGAACCGGGCCGAGCTCGCGGAGGTGTGCGCGCGCCTCGACCGGATCCCGCTCGCCCTGGAGCTGGCGGCCGGCAGGCTGCGGACCCTGTCCCCGGCCCAGGTGCTCGCCCGGCTGGAGGACCGCTTCGGCCTGCTGACGGGCGGCTCGCGCGGCGGCCTGAGCAGGCATCGGGCCCTGCGGACGGCCATCGGCTGGAGCCATGAGCTGTGCACTCCGGCGGAGCGGCTGCTGTGGGCGCGGCTGTCGGTGTTCGCGGGACAGTTCGACCTCGACGCCGCCGAATACGTGTGCGCCGGCCCCGACCTGCCGGTGGAGGGCGTCCTCGACCTGGTGGGTGAGCTCCTGGCCCAGTCACTGCTGGTCCGGGAGGAGACGGCCGCGGGGGTGCGCTTCCGAATGCTGGAGACCGTACGGCTGTACGGGGCGGGCTGGCTGGAGTCCCTGGGCGACGCGGCGCGGCTGCGCCGCCGGCACCGGGACTGGTACATAGGGCTGGCGACCTGGTGCGAGCTGGACTGGTTCAGTGAGCGCCAGCACGAGGTGGCCGCGCTGGTGGAGGCGGAGCTGCCGAACCTGCGGCTGGCCCTGGAGTGCTGTCTGGACGAGCCCGGCGAGCTGCACCTGGGCCAGTACCTGGCGGGCACCCTGTGGTTCTACTGGGCGGGCTGCGGACGCCTGACCGAGGGGCGGCACTGGCTGGAGCGGACCCTGGACGCCCCGGGCCGGGCGGTGGCGGAGTACGAGAGTTCGCGGCTGAAGGCCCTGTGGGTGCTGGGGTACGTCGCGGCCCTGCAGGGCGACGCGACGGCCTCGATGTGCGCGCTGCACGAGTGCCGGGAGGGCGCTGCGCGCAGCGGGAACCGGGTGGCGGCGGCGTACGCGGTGCACCGGCTGGGCTGCCTGGCTCTGGTCTCGGACGACATGGCCCGGGCCCGGGAACTGCTCGGCGAGGCGCTGGAGCAGTACCGGGCGGCCGGGGAGCTGAACAGCAACGTGCTGATGTGCCAGGTGGAGCTGGGGATGGCGCTGGCCTTCCTCGGGGACCTGCCGGGCGCGCTCGCGCTGTGCGGGGAGGTCCGGGAGATCTGCGAGGAGCGCGGGGAGCGCTGGACGAAGGCGTACGCGCTGTACGTGCTGGCGTACGCGGCCCTGGACGGGGGCGACGTGCAGGAGGCCCGGCGGCTGCTGAGCGAGTGCGTGGAGATCAACCACGCCTTCCACGACCTGGTCGGGCTGGTGCTCGCGCTGGAGCTGCTGGCGCTGGTCACGGTCGCTGAGGGCGATCCGGCCGAGGCCGCGGTGCTCCAGGGCGCGGCGGAGCCGATGTGGGGCGGGGTGGGGCTGCGGCTGTTCGGCTCGGGGTACTTCAACGCCCCGCGGCTGATGTGCCTGGAGCGGGCGGGCGAGCTGCTGGGCGCCGAGCGGTACGCGGCGTGCGCGGCCGAGGGCCGGGAGCTGGGCCGGGAGGCGCTGGTGGGGCGGGCGCTGCGGGGGGCGGCGCGGCTGACGCCGCCGGCCGAGCGCGGCGGGCTGCCCGGCCCGCGGGCCGCGCGCGGCACGGCGCCGGCGGACCAGCCGTAGGGGGTGTCGTCGAAGTGGCGTCGGCCGCCCGTGAGGGCGGGGGTCCGCCGGGAAGCGGAAAACCCGCCGCCCCGTGGAGGGGACGGCGGGTTTCCACCAGCCTGTGAGGGCTACGCCTGCCGGAAGATCAGCGGGCGTAGTACTCGACGACGAGCTGCTCGTCGCAGATGACCGGGATTTCCTTGCGGTTCGGGTCACGGTCCAGGCGGAAGGCCAGGGCCTTCAGGTTGACCTGCAGGTAGCGCGGGGTCTCGCCCTCGCCTGCGTAGCCACCCTCACGGGCGACCTGGAACGGAACCTTCTCGCGGCTGCGCTCGCGCACGGTGATGACGTCGTCCGGGCGGACACGGAACGACGGCTTGTCGACCTTGGCGCCGTTGACCTCGATGTGGCCGTGGACGACCATCTGGCGGGCCTGGTAGATCGTGCGGGCGATGCCCGAACGCAGGACCAGGGCGTCGAGACGACGCTCAAGCTCGACGACCAGCGCCTCGCCCGTCTTGCCCTCGGCCTTCTTGGCGCGGTCGTACGCGCGGGCCATCTGGCGCTCGGAGATGTCGTACTGAGCGCGCAGACGCTGCTTCTCCAGCAGACGGACCTTGTAGTCCGAGTTCTGCTTGCGGCCACGGCCGTGCTCGCCCGGCGGGTAGGGGCGGGCCTCGAAGTACTTGACGGCCTTCGGCGTCAGGGCGATGCCGAGGGCGCGAGACTTCTTGACCTTGGGTCGCTTCTGGTTCACGGGGAACCTACCTCCATGTAAGTTAGGTGAGGCTTACCTTAGCGAGGAGGACGTAATGTCTCGACCACATGGGATCCCCCTGCCCAGTGCGCAACGCAGTTCGGATTCAGACGAAACAGAATCCGCTTGCGCCGACGATAAGCAAGGTCAGCCGCGTCCCAGGGAAGGCGTTCGGCAGCTCACCGGAGCCGAACGCGTACGAACCCTCGTAGAGTCCAACGCCTCAGTATCCCTCACGCTGATCGGTGCTCGTGACAGTCACGGGCCCGAAGAGTTCGGGACGGGGATGCCGGTCGCGCGGACCGTCACCCCGGACGGGGACGTGATTCTCCTTGTCTCAGGGGAATCCACGGCTGCCAGGGCAGCCGCTCACGCCCAGGACGACGACCTCACCGCCGTGATCGAGATCACGGATGTGGCGCCGGTGTCCGTGCCCCATCGTATCCGAGGCCGTGCGTGGCTGGCCGGGTGGCTGACTCCGGTGCGCGGCGACGACCGCGCCCCCTGCGCCGCGCTGCTCGCCGAGCGGCAGCCGGTGGGCGAGCTGCTGGGCCTGGGCGAGTCCCTCGACTCCCCCGCGGACCTCCTGCACGGCGGCGGGCGGCCGGCCTGGATGATGCTGCGCCTGGAGGTCGGCGAGATCACGGTGGACGACCTGTGGGGCGCCGAGCAGGTGGACCCGGACGATCTGGCCGCGGCGGAGCCCGACCCGGTCTCCCCGCACGAGGCGGAACTCCTCCAGCACCTGCACGCGGCCCACGGCGACCGGATCGGCGAGCTGTGCGGGCTGCTGGGCGAGCGCGGGGCGCGGGGCATGACCGCCGTCCCGCTCGCCCTGGACCGCGCCGGTCTGCGCGTCCGCTTCACGGGCGGCCCCGGCGGCGGCTCCTTCGACGCCCGCTTCGACTTCCCCGAGCCGGTGGCGGACATCTGCGGGCTGCGCCGGGCGATGCGCACCCTGCTGTCCGCCGCCTCCCACTGAGACCCCCCGGCCGGGCGGCCGGGTCAGCCGCGGTCGGTGCCGCGGAGGCGTTCGCGGACCTTCTCCACCACGTCCGCGTAGCGGGCTTCGGCGCCGTAGCGGGTCGGCTCGTAGTACCGCTTGCCGTGGATCTCGTCCGGGGCGTACTGCTGGGCGGCGATGGCGCCCGGGACGTCGTGCGGGTAGACGTACCCCACGGCGTGCCCCAGCTTGGCCGCGCCCTTGTAGTGCCCGTCGCGCAGGTGTGCCGGGACGGACCCGGCGAGGCCCGCCCGTACGTCGGCCAGCGCCGCGCCGATCGCGGTCGTGGCGGTGTTCGACTTCGGGGCCAGGGCCAGGGCGATCGTGGCGTGCGAGAGGGTCAGCGCGGCCTCCGGGAAGCCGATCATCGCCACCGCCTGGGCCGCGGCGACCGCGATCGGCAGCGCCGTCGGGTCCGCCAGGCCGATGTCCTCGCTCGCGGAGATCATCAGACGGCGCGCGATGAACCGGGGGTCCTCCCCCGCCTCGACCATCCGCGCCAGGTAGTGCAGCGCGGCGTCCACGTCCGAGCCGCGGATCGACTTGATCAGCGCGCTCGCCACGTCGTAGTGCTGGTCGCCGTCCTTGTCGTAGCGGACGGCCGCCCGGTCGACCGCCTCCTCCAGCGTCAGCAGGGTGATCTCGTCCTCGCCCTTGGCGATGGCCGACCCGGCCCCCGCCTCCAGCGCCGTCAGCGCCCGCCTGGCGTCTCCGCCGGCGATCCGCAGCAGGTGCGCCTCGGCGTCCGCCGGCAGGGTGACCGCCCCGGCCAGGCCCCGCTCCTCCGTGAGCGCGCGCCTCATCAGGGCGCTCAGGTCGTCGTCGGTCAGCGGTTCCAGCGTCAGCAGCAGCGACCGCGACAGGAGCGGGGAGATGATCGAGAAGTACGGGTTCTCGGTGGTGGCCGCGATCAGGGTCACCCAGCGGTTCTCGACGGCCGGCAGCAGGGAGTCCTGCTGGGCCTTGCTGAAGCGGTGGATCTCGTCGAGGAAGAGGACGGTCTCCTTGCCGTAGCCACCGGCCGCGCGGCGCGCGCCCTCGATGACGGCCCGTACCTCCTTGACTCCCGCGGTGATGGCGGAGAGTTCCACGAAGCGTTTCTGCGTGGCCTGGCTGACCACGTAGGCGAGGGTCGTCTTCCCGATACCCGGCGGGCCCCAGAGGATCACCGAGGAGGCGCCGGCCGGGCCTCCGGCCCCCTCCCCGACCAGCCGCCGCAGCGGTGATCCGGGCTTCAGCAGGTGCTGCTGGCCGACGACCTCGTCCAGGGTGCGCGGGCGCATCCGGACGGCGAGCGGCGAGCTCGCGGGGTCCTTCTCCTGGCGCTCTTCGGCGGCGGCGGTGAACAGGTCTGGTTCCACATGGGAAGCCTAAGCGAGTGCACCGACAGGACCGCCCGCCGCCGGAGGGCGGGTCAGGAGGTCCAGAAGTCCCACCAGCGGGTCAGGATCAGCATGCCGATGATCCCGATGTGCAGCACCGGCAGCACCCAGGTGAACTCCTCGAAGAAGCTCCTGAGCCAGCCCGGGGCCGGCAGCAGCCCGGCGCGGACGTTGTGGGAGGTGACGTACCAGAACATCAGGATGGTGGCGACCCAGGCCAGGGAGCACCACAGGCACAGCGCGTTGATGTTGTAGAGCGACTGGTAGGTGAGCCAGGCGCAGAAGACGACGCCGAAGAGGGTGCCGGCGTTGAAGGTGAGCCAGTACCAGGCGCGGAAGCGGGCGCCGGCCAGGATGCTCATGCCGACGCAGACCACGATCCCGTAGGCGACGAGGCCGAGCATCGGGTTCGGGAAGCCGAAGACCGCCGCCTGGTCGCTCTTCATGATGTTGCCGCAGGAGACGACCGGGTTGAGGCTGCAGCCCGGGGTGAAGTTCGGGTCCTCCAGCAGCTTGAACTTGTCGATCGTGATCACCCAGGCGGCGAGCAGGCCCGCGGCACCCGTGATCACCAGCAGCAGGGCCAGTGCCCGGCTCGCCCCGAAGGTCGTCCCCCGGGCGGTCTCCGCGTCCGTGTCCCGTGTCGTCATACCGCCGCTCCACATCTGCCAGGTGATCAAGGCCCGGGCCATTGTGCCGTACGAGCCTGTGAACGGACGGGGCCGGGGAAAGGTCCCCCGGCCCCGTCCTCAGGCGTGCACGCGGCCGCCGTCAGGCGAGGCGCGCCTTGACCGTGTCGACCAGCTCGGCGACGGACACGGCCGTCTGGTCCCCGGACTCCATGTCCTTGAGCTGGACGACGCCCTCGGCGAGGTCGCGGTCGCCGGCGACGATCGCGAAGCGGGCACCGCTGCGGTTCGCGTCCTTCATGGCGCCCTTGAGGCCCTTGCCGCCGTAGGACATGTCCGCCGCGACGCCCGCCTTGCGCAGCTGCGTCACGAGGCCGAAGACGGTCGGCTTGGCCTCTCCCAGCGCCACGGCGAAGACGGTGGTCGACGCGGGGATGTCGAGCTCGACGCCCTCCTTCTCCAGCGCGAGGACCGTGCGGTCCACGCCGAGCGCCCAGCCCACGGAAGGCAGCGCCGGTCCGCCGATCATCTCGGACAGGCCGTCGTAGCGGCCGCCGCCGCCGACCGCGATGCCCAGGCCGTCGTGGACGAACTCGAAGGTGGTGCGGGTGTAGTAGTCCAGGCCGCGCACCAGCTTGTCGTCGTCCTCGAAGGCGACGCCGGCCGCGGTCACCAGGACCCGGACCTGCTCGTGGTAGGCCTTGCACGCGTCGCACAGGTAATCGCGCAGCACCGGGGCGCCGACGAGCTGCTTCTGTACGTCGGCCCGCTTGTCGTCGAGCACGCGCAGCGGGTTGATCTCGGCGCGGCGCATGGTCTCCGCGTCGAGGTCGAGGCCCCGCAGGAAGGACTGCAGTGCCTCCCGGTAGACCGGGCGGCACTCCTTGTCGCCGAGGGAGTTCAGCAGGATCCGGAAGTCGCGCAGCCCGAGCGAGCGGTAGGCCTGGTCGGCCAGGATGATCAGCTCGGCGTCCAGCGCCGGGTCCTCGGCGCCGATCGCCTCGGCGCCGACCTGCGAGAAGTGGCGGTAGCGGCCCGCCTGCGGCTTCTCGTAGCGGTAGTAGGAGCCGGAGTACCAGAGCTTGACCGGCAGGTTGCCCTTCTTGTGGAGGCTCGCCTCCAGGGCGGCGCGCAGCACCGAGGCGGTTCCCTCGGGGCGCAGGGCGAGCTGGTCGCCGCCCTTGGTCTCGAAGGCGTACATCTCCTTGGAGACGATGTCGGTGGACTCCCCGACGCCGCGGGCGAAGAGGCCCACGTCCTCAAAGCCGGGGGTCTCGATGTAGCCGTAGCCGGAGTTGCGCAGCGGGGCCGCGATGGCCTCGCGTACCGCCAGGTACTTCACGGAGACCGGCGGGATCAGGTCGTACGTGCCCTTGGGGGCCTGGAAAGTAGCCACGGAGCTTTCGTCACATTCCTCGTCGTGGAGCGGCTGTCGGGTCCGCTGCCAGGCCGGCGGCGACCTCCCGCAGGTACGGGTTGGTCGCGCGCTCGCGGCCGATGGTGGTCTGGGGACCGTGGCCGGACAGCACCACGGTCGAGTCGTCGAGCGGCAGGCACACGCGGGCCAGCGATTCGAGCATCTCGGTGTGGGAGCCGCCCGGCAGGTCGGTTCGTCCGATGGAGCCGGCGAAGAGCAGGTCGCCCGAGAAGAAGACCGGCGGGACGTCGGCCAGCTCGGGCATCCGGAAGGTCACCGACCCCTTGGTATGGCCCGGCGCGTGGGCCACGGAGAAGTCCATTCCGGCCAGTTTCAGGGCGGCGCCGTCGGCCAGCTCGCGGACGTCGTCCGGCTCCCCCACGGTCAGCTCGCCCATGAGCGGCATCCCGATGGAGCGGCCGAGGGCCTTCTCCGGGTCGCTCATCATGTAGCGGTCCTCGGGGTGGATCCAGGCCGGTACGTCGTGTGCTCCGCACACCGGGACCACCGAGGCCACATGATCGATGTGGCCGTGGGTCAGGACGACCGCGACGGGCTTGAGCCGATGCTTCCTCAGCGTCTCCTCGACTCCCTGCGCGGCCTGGTGGCCCGGGTCGACGATGACGCACTCCTCGCCGGCTGCGGGGGCGACCACGTAGCAGTTGGTGCCCCAGGCGCCTGCGGGGAACCCGGCAATCAGCACGTTCGTCCTCAATCGTCGTCGGCGGGAGGTGCAGGTCGGCAATCCTGCTGCTCAGAGCCTACCGGCGCCGCTCATTACACAGCGAACCCATATACGGTACGGCCTATCCCAGCCCGGACAGCAGTATCAGACACGTACAAGGAGACGACCCGGTGGTCACGAGCGATCAGCGGCGGCGACAGCTCGCCAGGGAGAAGTACGAGCGCCAGCAGAAGCGCCGCGCCGAGGCCCGGAAGAAGAGCCGGCAGCGGGCGGCGGTGATCGGCGCGGCGGTCGCCGTGGTGATCGCGACGCTGGTCGGCCTGATCGTGGGCGGTGTCTTCGACGGTGACAAGGACCCGAAGGACACGGCGGCGGACCCGTCGGCCTCGGCCACCCCGCCGGAGCCCAAGCAGTCCCCCTCGCCGGAGATGGCGATCGACCAGAAGGGGAAGTACACCTTCGCGCTGAAGACCAGCGCGGGCGACGTCAACTTCGCGATGGACGCGGCGAAGACCCCGCAGACCGTGAACTCGTTCAAGGCGCTGGCCGACAAGGGCTACTTCGACAACACCAAGTGCCACCGGCTGACCGCCGGGGGGATCTTCGTGCTCCAGTGCGGCGACCCCGAGGGCACCGGCCGGGGCGGCCCGGGCTACAACATCCCGGACGAGAACCTGGACTCGCTGGGCAAGCCGAACGAGCAGGGCCAGGTGATCTACCCGGCCGGCACGGTGGCGATGGCCAACACCGGCCAGCCCGGCTCGGGCGGCAGCCAGTTCTTCCTGGTCTACAAGGACAGCCCGCTGACGCCGACGTACACGCCGTTCGGCAAGATCGACGCGGCCGGCCTGAAGGTGCTGGAGGAGATCGCCAAGGCCGGCACCGCCGACGGCGGCCAGGACGGTGCGCCGAAGAACGATGTCAAGATCGAGAAGGGCACGGTCACGCAGAACTGACGGGGTGACGCGGCCCCCGGGCCGGCCGGCCCGCTCCCTGCGCCGATATTCCGTCGTGCGGGATGCGGACAGCCGGCCCGGCGGTCGCCTATGTTGGCGTTGTGCAGGGCGGGCGCTGCCCGCCCCAGGAAACTGTGGACGATGCCCAGGGGGTGAACCCCTCGCAGGCATCAGGTGGAGGAGGCGCTGTGAGCAGCGACCCGTGGGGCCGAGTCGACGAGACGGGCACCGTGTACGTGCGTACTTCCGATGGCGAGCAGGTCGTCGGTTCGTGGCAGGCGGGCACCCCCGAGGAGGCCCTGGCCTACTTCGAGCGCAAGTACGAGGGCCTGGTGGTCGAGATCGGCCTCCTCGAAAAGCGGGTGCGGACCACTGATCTGTCCGCCAAGGACGCGCAGACGGCGATCGACCACCTGCGTACGCAGGTCGACGAGCACCACGCCGTGGGCGACCTGGACGCCCTGCGCGTGCGGCTGGACAAGCTGGTCGAGACGGTGGAGTCGCGGCGCGAGGAGCGCAAGCTCCAGAAGGCCAAGCAGGCGGACGAGGCCCGGGCGGCGAAGGACGCGCTGGTCACCGAGGCCGAGCAGCTGGCGCAGAGCGACCAGTGGCGCAGCGCCGGCGAGCGCCTGCGCGCGCTGGTGGACATCTGGAAGGGCCTGCCGCGCCTGGACCGCAAGTCGGACGACGAGCTGTGGCACCGCTTCTCGCACGCCCGTTCCGCCTTCTCCAAGCGCCGCAAGGCGCACTTCGCCTCGCTGGACGCGCAGCGCGAGGACGCCCGCAAGGTCAAGGAGAAGCTGGTCTCGGAGGCCGAGTCGCTGTCGAAGTCGACCGACTGGGGTCCGACGGCCGCCCGCTACCGCGAGCTGATGGCGGACTGGAAGGCGGCGGGCCGGGCCCAGCGCGAGGCCGAGGACGATCTGTGGAACCGCTTCCGGGGTGCGCAGGACGTGTTCTTCGCGGCGCGCAGCGAGGTGTTCGCGGAGCGCGACGCCGAGCAGATCGAGAACCTGAAGCTCAAGGAGGAGCTGGCCGAGGAGGCCGAGAAGCTCGTCCCGGTGACGGACCTGAAGGCGGCGCGTGCCGCGTTCCGGTCCCTCAACGAGCGCTGGGAGGGCATCGGCCACGTGCCGCGCGACGCCCGGCCGAAGGTCGAGGGCCGGATGCACGCGGTGGAGCGCGCCATCCAGGAGGCCGAGGAGGGCGAGTGGCGGCGTACGAACCCGGAGGCGCGGGCCCGTGCGGCCGGTCTGACCGGTCAGCTCCAAGCGGCGGTCGACAAGCTGCGCGAGCAGATCGACGCGGCGCGCGCGGCGGGCAACAACGCGAAGGCCGACAAGCTGTCGCGTGAGCTGGAGGGCCGCCAGGCCCTGCTGGACCAGGCGCTGAAGGGCCTGGAGGAGTTCGGCGGCTGATCCGGCCGCCACCACCGCGAGGGCCCCGGTACGGAAATCCGTACCGGGGCCCTAGTCGTGTCCGCCCGCAGGCCGCCGTACGCCGTCCGCCGTCAGCTACGGCCGGCGGGCCGAGGTGACGCGGTAGACGTCGTAGACGCCCTCGACGCCCCGGACGGCCTTCAGGACGTGTCCCAGGTGCTTGGGGTCGCCCATCTCGAAGGTGAACCGGGAGGTGGCCACCCGGTCGCGAGAGGTCTGGACGGCCGCCGACAGGATGTTGACGTGCTGGTCCGAGAGGACCCGGGTGACGTCCGACAGCAGCCGGGACCGGTCCAGTGCCTCGACCTGGATGGCGACGAGGAAGACCGAGGACTGGGTGGGCGCCCACTCGACCTCCAGCATCCTTTCGGGCTGCTGGGAGAGGGAGTCGACGTTGACGCAGTCCGCACGGTGGACCGAGACGCCGCTGCCGCGCGTGACGAACCCGATGATCGGGTCGCCCGGCACCGGGGTGCAGCAGCGGGCCAGCTTGACCCACACGTCGTCGACGCCCTTGACGACGACACCGGGGTCGGCGTTGCTGCGCCGCTTGCCGCGGGCCCGCGCCGGCGGGATCGATTCCTCGATGTCCTCGTTGGCGGCCTCCTCGCCGCCGAGGGCCGCCACCAGCTTCTGTACGACGCCCTGCGCGGCCACGTGGCCCTCGCCGATCGCCGCGTACAGGGAGGAGATGTCCGGGTATCGCATCTCGTGTGCGAGGGTCACGAGCGAGTCGCCGGTCAGGATGCGCTGGATCGGCAGGTTCTGCTTGCGCATGGCCCGCGCGATGGCGTCCTTGCCGTGCTCGATGGCCTCGTCTCGGCGTTCCTTGGAGAACCAGGCACGGATCTTGTTCCGGGCCCGCGGGGACTTGACGAATCCCAGCCAGTCGCGGGAGGGGCCGGCTCCCTCGGCCTTGGAGGTGAAGACCTCGACGAGGTCGCCGTTGTCGAGGGTCGACTCCAGCGGCACCAGGCGGCCGTTGACGCGGGCCCCTATCGTCCGGTGGCCGACCTCGGTGTGGACGGCGTACGCGAAGTCCACCGGGGTGGCGCCGGCGGGCAGCGCGATGACATCACCCTTGGGGGTGAAGACGAAGACCTCGTTGCGGGAGAGGTCGAAGCGCAGCGAGTCGAGGAACTCGCCCGGGTCCTCGGTCTCCTTCTGCCAGTCCAGCAGCTGGCGCAGCCACGCCATGTCGTTGACGGTGTCCTGGCCGGCGCTGCCCTTGGCGGCCTGGGGGACGTCGGTGCGGACCTTCGAGGTGCCCGCCACGGTCTGCTGCTTGTACTTCCAGTGCGCGGCGATGCCGTACTCGGCGCGGCGGTGCATGTCGAAGGTGCGGATCTGCAGTTCGACGGGCTTGCCGTTGGGTCCGATGACCGTCGTGTGGAGCGACTGGTACATGTTGAACTTGGGCATCGCGATGTAGTCCTTGAACCGGCCGGGGACCGGGTTCCACCGTGCGTGCACCGTGCCGAGGGCGGCGTAGCAGTCGCGGACGGTGTCGACGAGGACGCGGATGCCCACCAGGTCGTAGATCTCCGCGAAGTCACGGCCGCGGACGATCATCTTCTGGTAGACGCTGTAGTAGTGCTTGGGGCGGCCCGTGACGGTGGCCTTGATCCGGGCGGCTCTGAGGTCCACCTGGACCTCGTCCGTGACGAGGGCGAGGTATTCGTCGCGCTTGGGCGCCCGCTCGGCCACCAGGCGCACGATCTCGTCGTACATCTTGGGGTAGAGGATCGCGAAGGAGAGGTCTTCCAGCTCCCACTTGATGGTGTTCATGCCCAGCCGGTGGGCCAGCGGGGCGTAGATCTCCAGGGTCTCGCGGGCCTTCTTCTCCTGCTTCTCCCGCTTGAGGTAGCGCATCGTCCGCATGTTGTGCAGCCGGTCGGCGAGCTTGATGACCAGGACGCGCGGGTCCTTCGCCATGGCCACGACCATCTTGCGGACGGTTTCGGCCTGGGCGGCCTCGCCGAACTTCACCCGGTCGAGCTTGGTGACGCCGTCGACGAGCAGCGCCACGGCGTCGCCGAAGTCGCGGCGCAGGTCCTCCAGGCCGTAGTCGGTGTCCTCGACGGTGTCGTGGAGCAGCCCGGCCATGAGGGTGGCCGGGTCCATGCCGAGCTCGGCGAGGATGGTCGTGACGGCGAGCGGGTGGGTGATGTACGGGTCGCCGCTCTTGCGCTTCTGGCCGCGGTGCCAGCGCTCGGCCACCTGGTAGGCCTGTTCCAGCTGGCGCAGCGTCGACGTCTCGATCTTCGGGTCGTTGCTGCGGACTATGCGGAGCAGGGGCTCCAGTACCGGGTTGTACGGGTTCGAACGCTGCACGCCGAGGCGGGCCAGGCGGGCGCGCACCCGGTTGGAGGACGCGGCCGACTTCGCGGGGGCGGGCTTGACCGGCGCCGGCTTGGGGGCGGGCTTGGCCGGCGGGGCCGGCGCGGGCGTGGCGGCGGCCGCCGTGGCCTGCTCGGCCTGCGGGTCGGGCTGCGCGGCGGAGATTGGCTGGACCTCGTCTGGCAAGAGCGCTCCTCACGGGGGTCCCTCCGGACGCCAGTCCGGGGGAGGATCCGGTGCCCGAGTCCGGTCCGGACAACCCATCGTAGCGAGGGTTGGGTCACCCCGTTCGCCGAGGCCGCCGCCATGGCCCGCGCACGCGGACGGCGGGCATCCGGGAGGTCCCGGATGCCCGCCGTCTCCTGCGGGGAGGACGCGGTCAGACGACGATCAGCGCGTCCAGCGGAGCCCCCGCCAGGGCCCCGGCCAGCTTGGCCCGGCCCGGCAGGAACGACAGCTCCATCAGGACCGCCACGCCGGCCACCTCCGCGCCGGCCCGCCGGATCAGCGAGAGGGAGGCCTCCGCCGTGCCGCCGGTGGCCAGTACGTCGTCGATGACCATGACCCGGTCACCGGTGGCCAGGTCCTCGGCGTGCACCTCGATCTCGGCCGTGCCGTACTCCAGCTCGTACGACTGCGCGAGCGTCGCTCCCGGCAGCTTGCCGGCCTTGCGGACCGGCACGAAGCCGATCCCGGCCTGCACCGCCACCGGTGCCGCGAGGATGAACCCGCGCGCCTCCAGCCCGACGATCTTCGTCGCCCCGTACTGCCCGGCCAGCTCCACCAGCGCGCCGGTGAGCGCGCCGAACGCCTCGGGGTCCGCCAGCAGCGGGGTGATGTCCTTGAACATCACGCCCGGCTTCGGATAGTCCGCCACGTCCTTGATGCGGCTGAGCAGGAGGGTCCGTACGACGTCGGACAGCTGAGCGGTCAACGCCGCCGTCCCGGCTGCTGGCGGCCCTGCGAGACCACCTGCGGCTCGTCGCCGGAGTCGCGGACGTCGTCCGCGGTCTCGCCCTTGGCAGCGGCCGCGGCGCGCTTGGCGAGCACCCGCTTCTTCAGCGCCTTCATCGCCGGCTCGCGCTCCTTGAGGTCCACGACCAGCGGCGTCGCGATGAAGATCGAGGAGTACGCACCGGCCGCGAGGCCGACGAACAGCGACAGCGAGATGTCGTTCAGCATGCCCGCGCCCAGGAAGCCGCCGCCGATGAACAGCAGGGCGGCGACCGGGAGCAGCGCCACGACCGTGGTGTTGATCGAGCGGACCAGGGTGCCGTTGATGCTGCGGTTGGCGATCTCGCTGAAGGTGTAGCGGGTCTGCTTGGTGATGTCCTTCGAGCCCTCCTTCAGACCGTCGAAGACGACGACGGTGTCGTAGAGGGAGTAGCCGAGGATGGTCAGCAGGCCGATGACGGTGCCCGGGGTGACCTCGAAGCCGACGAGCGCGTACACGCCGACGGTGATGGTGAGGTCGTGGATCAGGGCGATCAGCGCGGCGACGGCCATGCGCCATTCGAAGGCGATGGCGAGGTAGATCACCACGAGGACCATGAAGACGCCGAGGCCGGTCCAGGCCTTGTTCGCGATCTGCTCGCCCCAGCTGGGGCCGACCAGGTCGGCGTTGATGTCGGCCTCGGTGACCTTGAGGTCGGTGGCCAGTTCCTTCTTCACGTCGGTCGCGGCGGCGGTGTCCAGACCGGAGATCTGGATGCGCATGCCGCCGGTGCCGAGTTCCTGGACGATCGCGTCGTGGCCGGAGGCCTTCTCCGCGGCCTCCGTGACGCCTGTGACCGAGACGGCCGTCTTCGGGGTGGTGAAGACCGCTCCGCCCTTGAACTCGATGCCCATGTTGAGGCCCTGGACGGCCAGGGCGACGATCGCCGTGATGGTGATCAGGATGGAAACGCCGTACCAGAGAAAGCGCTTGCCGACGAAGTCGTAGCCGACCTCACCGCGGTACAGCTTGGCGCCGAGATCTCCCAGCTTCGACATCTCTCACGCCTCCTTTGCTTCGACGGGGGCGGGTGCGGCGGTACGCCGGGAGCTGCGCAGCGGGGGCTTGGCCCCCAGCCGCTTCGGGTCGAGCCCGGACCACGGGTGGCCGCTGGCGAAGAACTTCGTGCGCGCCAGCAGTGTCATGACGGGCTTGGTGAAGAGGAACACCACGACCACGTCGAGCAGGGTGGTCAGACCCAGGGTGAAGGCGAAGCCCTGCACCTTGCCGACGGTGACGATGAACAGCACCGCTGCGGCGAGGAACGACACGAAGTCGGAGACCAGGATGGTGCGGCGGGCGCGCGGCCAGGCGCGCTCGACTGCGGGGCGCAGGGTGCGGCCCTCGCGGATCTCGTCGCGGATGCGCTCGAAGTACACGATGAACGAGTCCGCGGTGATACCGATGGCGACGATCGCACCGCAGACGGCCGGCAGGTTCAGCGCGAAGCCGATGCCCTTGCCGAGCAGCGCCATGATCGTGTAGGTCAGGATCGCCGAGACCAGGAGGCTGATGATCGCGATGAAGGCCAGGCCGCGGTAGTAGACCAGCAGGTAGACGACCACGAGGAGGAGGCCGATCGCACCGGCGATCAGGCCGGCCCGCAGCTGCTCGCCGCCGAGGGCGGCGGTGACGGTGGTGACGCTGTCCTCCTGGAAGGACAGCGGCAGGGCGCCGTACGAGAGCATGTTGCCCAGGTCCTGCGCGGACTGCTGGTCGAAGCCGCCGGAGATCTGCGCGTTGCCGCCGGTGATCGCCGAGCTGACGGACGGGTCGGAGATGACGTCGCCGTCGAGGACGATCGCGAACTGGTTCTGCGGCATCTGCTTGGCCGCCAGCTCACCGGTGACCTTGGCGAAGGCGTCGGCGCCGTGGTCGTTGAAGTTCATCGTGACGATCCACTGGCCCGACTGCGGGTCGATCTCGCCCCGGGCGCTCTTGACGTCCTTGCCCTCGACCGCGGCGGGTCCGAGGATCCACTTGCCCCACTGCTCACCGCGCTGGCCGCAGGCGAGCGTGGGGTCGGTGGGCTTGACGCCCTTGCCCACGTTCGTGCGCTGCGCCTCGTTGGTGCAGTCGAGCGCGGCGAACTTGGCCTGCAGGTCCGCGGCGGCCGGGTCGGGCGCGGGGGCGCTCGCGGAGGGCGACGGGGCCGCCGCCTTGTCGTCTGCCTTCTTCGACTCGCCCGCCGACGGCGTGGGAGTGGGCGCGTTCGGGGCCTTGAGGCCCTCGCTGAGTGCGCGGCCCTGGGAAGTGGCGCTGGACGACGGGGTGGCGGACGGGCTGGTCTTGTTCCCGTCCTGGGCCTTGGGCGCCTCGGAGCCGCTCGCGGAGGGGCTCGGGCTCTGGGCGCCCTCGGGGGCGGCGGGGGCTCCGTCCGCGAACGCGATGACCGGGCGGAAGTAGAGCTGGGCGGTGGTGCCGACCTGCTCGCGCGCCTGCTTCTCGTTCATCCCCTTGGGGATGTTGACGATGATGTGGTCGCGTCCCTGCGTCTGGACCTCGGCCTCGGAGACGCCGAGTCCGTTGACGCGGCGCTCGATGATGCCGACCGCCGTGTTCATGTTGGTCTCGTTGACGGCGTTCTCTTTGCCGGGCTCGCTCTTGGCCTTGAGCGTGATGCTCGTGCCGCCGGCGAGGTCGATGCCCAGCCGGGGAGTCGTCTGCTTGGAGAGGAACATCCCCGCGGTGAGCGCCACCATCGCGATCAGGATGATCGCCAGGGCGCGCCCCGGCCTCCCCTGAGCCCCCGTGGGCCGCCGGCCCTTCTTCGGTGCTGCCACCTTGTCGTTTCTCCCTGTCCAACCGCCCCGCGCCGGGTCAGCGCGCGGACGGCCACGAAATGTGTGGTGGGGACCCCTGCCCCCCGCAGAAGTGTCACTGACGGGGACCGCGCCGGACGCCGGTCAGGCGCCCGCACGGTCCCCGGCCGCGCTCTACTTCGCGCCGGCCTCGCCGTCGGTCTTGCCGTCCTTGGGCTCGTCGTCGCCCGCGGGCTCGTCCTTCTTGCCCAGGTCCAGCTTCGGCGCCTCGTCCTCGCCCTTGCCGAGGTCCGTCTTCGGGGCCTCGGTGAGGGAGGACGCGTCGTCCGGGACGGCCGGCGTGTCGTTCGCCACCTCGTCGAAGCCGTGGACGATGCGGTTGTACTCCGCGTCCTCCAGTACGGCGCCGATGGCGTTCTTCGCGTAGATCGCGTGGACGCCGGGGGCCACCTCCAGGGTGACCGTGTCGTCGGCGATCTCCTTCACCGTGGCGTACATGCCGCCAATGGTGCGGACGCCCGTGCCGGGCGTCATCTGGTCGCGCATCTGCGCGGCCTGCTGCTGCTTCTTCTTCGCGGAGCGGGTCATCAGGAACATCGCCGCGATGATCGCGATGAACGGGAGGAGTGTCACGAGATTCACGGGACGGAAATCCTTCGCACGACCGCACGCGGACGGCGGCCTTTTCTACGGGGGTGGGCACGCCGACCCGAAGGGTCGGCATCGGCGGAGTCTAGGCGAGTCCGCACCGATGGAACAACGCCCAGCATGGCACCGCAGTTCCTGAGGGGGCGAACCTCCGCGCCGTCAGGCCCCGAACAAGCCCTGTTGTCCCGTTGATCCGCCGCCGCCGTGCTGAGGTGCGACAAGCCCCAGGTGAGCCCATGCCGCAGGGGTCGCGACCCGCCCCCTGGGGGTACGGGCGAGCAGGCCTTCGCGGACCAGGAAGGGTTCCGCGACCTCCTCCACGGTCTCCCGCTCCTCGCCCACCGCCACGGCGAGCGTCGACAGCCCGACGGGCCCGCCGCCGAACAGCTTCAGAAGGGCCTCCAGAACGGCGCGATCCAGTCGGTCGAGCCCGCGGGCGTCAACCTCGTACACCTGGAGGGCGGTGGCGGCCACCTCGCGGTTGATCACACCGTCGGCCCGGACCTGGGCGTAGTCGCGCACGCGGCGCAGCAGCCGGTTGGCGATGCGCGGGGTGCCCCGGGAACGCCCGGCGATCTCGGCGGCGCCGTCGGTGTCGATCTCCACGTCGAGGAGGCGGGCGGAGCGGTGCACGACGCGCTCCAGCTCCTCGGGCGCGTAGAACTCCATGTGGCCGGTGAAACCGAAGCGGTCGCGCAGCGGCGGGGGCAGCAGTCCGGCCCGGGTGGTGGCGCCGACCAGGGTGAAGGGCGGCAGCTCCAGCGGGATCGCGGTGGCCCCGGGGCCCTTGCCCACGATCACGTCGACGCGGAAGTCCTCCATGGCCATGTACAGCATCTCCTCGGCGGGCCGGGACATGCGGTGGATCTCGTCGAGGAAGAGGACCTCGCCCTCCTGAAGGGAGGAGAGGATGGCTGCGAGGTCGCCGGCGTGCTGGATGGCGGGGCCGGAGGTGATCCGGATGGGGGCCCCCATCTCCGCCGCGATGATCATGGAGAGGGTGGTCTTGCCGAGTCCCGGCGCGCCGGACAGCAGGACGTGGTCCGCGGTGGCCCCGCGCTGCCTGGCTGCCTTCAGGACCAGGTCCAGCTGCTGGCGGACCTTCTCCTGGCCGACGAACTCTCCGAGGTCCTTGGGGCGCAGGGCCGCCTCGACGGCGGTGTCCTCCCCGTCGGCGGCGGCCGCCACGAGCCTCTCGTCGCTCTCGTCGTCCCAGTTCACGGTGTTCAGTCTGCCTTCTACGTCGGTGCGGTGGTCGATCCGGGCCCGCCGCGGCCACGCCGGTCCCGCGCGACGGCGGCGGCAGCGGCGTCAGCGGCAACGGCGTCAGCGGGCGCGGTTGAGGGACTGCAGGGCGGCGCGCAGCAGCTGCGGTACGGGGGCCGAGCCGCCGGCGGCGATGGCCGCCTCCGCCTGCGGGGTCACCGCCTCGACGGCCTCGTCGGCCTCCCGCGAGGCGTAGCCGAGGCCGATCAGGGCGGCGGAGAGCTGCTCGGTCCAGGGGGCGGGCCCCGAGGCGACCGCGCGCTGCGCCCCGACCACCGGGGCGGGGGCGCCCAGCTTGCCCTTGAGCTCCAGCAGCAGCTTCTGTGCGCCCTTCGGCCCGATGCCGGGCACCGCCGTGAGGGCCTTGGCGTCGCCGGCGGCGAAGGCCGCGCGCAGGGCGTCCGGGCTGTGCACGCCGAGCATGGCCTGCGCGACGCGCGGTCCGACGCCGCTCGCGGTCTGGAGGAGCTCGAAGACCTGGCGCTCGTCGTCGTCGGCGAAGCCGTACAGCGTCAGCGAGTCCTCCCGGACGACCAGGGACGTGGCCAGCCTGGCGTGCTCGCCCGTCCGCAGGCCGGCGATGGTGTTCGGCGTGCAGTGCACGGCCATGCCCACTCCCCCGACCTCGATCACGGCGAGGGTGGGGGTGAGCGCGGCGACCTCGCCGCTGACGAAGGCGATCATCGGGTACGGCCTTTCGAGGCGTGCTGGGCGACCGCCCGCTGGAGGCGGTTGTGGGCGGGGGCCCGCCAGATGTGGCAGATGGCGAGGGCGAGGGCGTCGGCGGCGTCGGCCGGCCTGGGCGGCTCGGCCAGCCGCAGCAGGCGGGTGACCATCGCGCCGACCTGGGCCTTGTCGGCCCGGCCGCTGCCGGTGACGGCGGCCTTGACCTCGCTCGGGGTGTGCAGGGCGACCGGTATCCCGCGGCGGGCGGCGCACAGCATGGCGACGGCGCTCGCCTGGGCGGTGCCCATCACCGTGCTGACGTTGTGCTGGCTGAAGACCCGCTCCACGGCGACGACCTCGGGCCGGTGCGTGTCGAGCCATTCCTCGATGCCCCGCTCGACGGCGACGAGCCGGTCTCCCAGCTCCGCGTCCGCGGGCGTCCGTACGACTCCCACTCCGAGCATGGTGAGGGGGCGGCCGGCCACGCCTTCGACGACGCCGACACCGCATCGCGTCAGCCCCGGGTCCACGCCGAGCACCCGCACCGCGCTCCCCCTTTGCGCCTGAGCCGGCGCCGCTCTCGCGGACGTGGCTGGTCTCTGTGTCGCTGCATGGGTGCCCCGGCTGATGGTCGCGGCCCCGCATGGCGATCACTGACATCGAGGAATCAGGCTATCGGGTGGCACTGACAAAGCGGCGGGCCGGTAGGACGTGTGTCCCACCGGCCCGCCGAAGACGCCGAGCTCGCGGCTGCGTTACGCGTCGACCTTCTCCATGACCTCGTCCGAGACGTCGAAGTTGGCGAAGACGTTCTGGACGTCGTCGCTGTCCTCCAGCGCGTCGATCAGCTTGAAGATCTTGCGGGCGCCCTCTTCGTCGAGCTCGACCTGCATGGTCGGGACGAAGCTGGAGTCCGCCGAGTCGTAGTCGATGCCGGCTTCCTGGAGCGCGGTGCGGACCGCGACCAGGTCGGTGGCCTCGCTGATGATCTCGAAGGTGTCGCCGTTGTCGTTGACCTCTTCGGCACCGGCCTCCAGGACCGCGCCGAGGACGTCGTCCTCGGTCAGCTCGGCCTTGGGCAGGATGATGACGCCCTTGCGGTTGAACAGGTACGAGACCGAGCCCGGGTCGGCCATGGAGCCGCCGTTGCGGGTCATGGCGACGCGGACGTCGGAGGCGGCGCGGTTGCGGTTGTCGGTGAGGCACTCGATGAGCACCGCGACGCCGTTCGGACCGTAGCCCTCGTACATGATCGTCTCGTAGTCGGCGCCGCCGGCCTCCAGGCCGCCGCCGCGCTTGACCGCGGAGTCGATGTTCTTGTTGGGGACCGACTGCTTCTTGGCCTTCTGGACCGCGTCGAAGAGCGTCGGGTTGCCGTCGATGTCGGCGCCGCCCATACGGGCCGCGACCTCGATGTTCTTGATCAGCTTCGCGAAGAGCTTGCCGCGCTTGGCATCGATCACGGCCTTCTTGTGCTTCGTCGTAGCCCATTTAGAGTGGCCGGACATCCGCCTGTCTCCTTCGCGTAACCAACAGTGTTCGTCTCCGATCCTACCGGGAGCTCATCACAGCCCGGCGCGCACCATCTCGACGAAGTACGCGTGGACGCGGTCGTCGCCGGTCAGTTCGGGGTGGAACGAGGTCGCCAGGACGTTGCCCTGGCGTACGGCGACGGTGTGTCCGTCGTAGGTGGCGAGCACCTCGGCGGCGCCGCCGACGGACTCGACCCACGGGGCGCGGATGAAGACGCCCTCGACCGGGCCGCCCTCGATGCCCGCGAAGTCGATCTTCGCTTCGAAGGACTCGTTCTGGCGTCCGAAGGCGTTGCGGCGCACGATCATGTCGATGCCGCCCAGGGTCTCCTGGTCCTCCCGGCCGTCGAGGAGCTTGTCCGCGAGCATGATCATGCCGGCGCAGGTGCCGTACACCGGCATGCCCGCCGCGACGCGCTCGCGCAGCGGCTCCAGCATGCCGAAGAGCACGGCGAGCTTCGACATCGTCGTGGACTCGCCGCCGGGGATCACCAGGGCGTCGACCTCGGCGAGCTCCTCGGGGCGCCGGACCGGCCTGGCCACGGCGTCCGCCGCGGCCAGGGCGATCAGGTGCTCCCGTACGTCGCCCTGGAGTGCCAGGACACCGATCACGGGGGTGTTCGTCATGTCGGTACTACCAGCCGCGGTTGGCGTAGCGCTCGGTCTCGGGGAGGGTGTCGCAGTTGATGCCGACCATGGCCTCGCCCAGGTTGCGGGAGGCGTCCGCGATGATCTTCGGGTCGTCGAAGAAGGTGGTGGCCTTCACGATGGCGGCGGCGCGCTTGGCCGGGTCGCCCGACTTGAAGATGCCGGAGCCGACGAAGACGCCCTCGGCGCCCAGCTGGCGCATCAGCGCGGCGTCGGCGGGGGTGGCGACACCACCGGCGGAGAACAGCACCACGGGGAGCTTGCCGAGCTCGGCGACCTCCTTGACGAGCTCGTACGGGGCGCGCAGCTCCTTGGCGGCGGCGTACAGCTCGTTGTTGTCGAAGCCGCGCAGCTTGGCGATCTCGTTCTTGATCTGGCGCAGGTGGCGGACGGCCTCGACGACGTTGCCGGTGCCGGCCTCGCCCTTCGAGCGGATCATGGCCGCGCCCTCGGCGATGCGGCGCAGGGCCTCGCCCAGGTTGGTGGCGCCGCAGACGAAGGGGGTGGTGAACGCCCACTTGTCGGAGTGGTTGACCTCGTCGGCCGGGGTCAGGACCTCGGACTCGTCGATGTAGTCGACGCCGAGGGACTGCAGGACCTGGGCCTCGACGAAGTGGCCGATGCGGGACTTGGCCATCACGGGGATGGACACGGCCTCGATGATCTCTTCGATCATGTTCGGGTCGGACATGCGCGCGACGCCGCCGTCCTTGCGGATGTCGGCCGGGACCCGCTCCAGGGCCATGACGGCCACCGCGCCGGCGTCCTCGGCGATCTTCGCCTGCTCGGCGTTGACCACGTCCATGATCACGCCGCCCTTGAGCTGCTCGGCCATGCCGCGCTTGACGCGCGAGGTGCCGATCGCCGACTCGGCGGACTGGGGGGAGGTGGGAAGCGTGCTCACGGATTGACCTCACTCGAAAGGAAGACGGGTACTGCTCCCGCCGAGGAAACCCCAAGGGATCAGTCCACTACAAGGGCCAATGTGGAGCCAGTGGCTCTTTCATTTGTCCCTCGTGGCCCTAGGGCCTGTATCGAGTTGCCCCGTGGAGCAAGGAGCGGCGTTCGGTGCGTGCCCTCGGCGTAGCGGCGTTCGGTGCGTGCCCTCGGCGTGCGGGACGAATGTCCTCGTAGCGGAGCTACCAGGGCATTCGGCTCGTGCGCCGAGGGTGCGTGCCGGGCGTCGCGACGCCGCGGGGCAACTCGATACAGGCCCTAGGGGGTCGTCAAAGCCCCGTCTGGGTGGCGGGGCCCGGCACGCACGCTCGCCCCTCACGGGCGGCCGACGCCACTTCGACTACACCCTTAGGACACGGGATCGGCCCCTCAGGTGGGCCGGTCGGCAAGATCCGCCGGGGGCTCGTCGTCCATTTCGAAGGCCAGCGGGAACGGCGCGTGTCCGGCCAGTCTGAACCACCGGACCTTGCGGTGGCGGCGCAGCGCGCGGGCGGCCCGTACGGCGTCGTTGTGGAAGCGGCGGGCCATCGGCACCCGGCGTACGGCCGCCGCGAGCTCCTCGGTGGCCTGCGCCCCGCCGGGAGCGGCCTTCAGCACCTCGACCTGGTCCGCGTCGGCGAAGACCGCGCGCAGCGCCTGGCTCAGCTCGCTCTCGGCGACCTCGCGGTGGTCCTCCTCGGCCTGCCGGGCGGCGTGCGCGGCCTCGTACAGCACGAGGGAGGAGGCGGGGTCGAGCGCGCCGGAGGTGGCCACTTCCAGCGCCACCGAGGCCCGCCGGACGAGCTGCGCGTCGAGCGCGGCACGTGCGGCGTCCATCCGCGAGTGCAGCCGGTCCAGCCGGCCGGCGGTCCAGCTGAGGTAGACGCCGATGACAGCCAGGGCCAGGGCGATCCAGACAAGGGTTTCGATCACGCTGCGCGACCCTACCGCTCCACCGGCGCCCGACCCCCATCGCCCCTGGCCGTGCCGGAGCCCACAGGCTGCGTCCGCCTCGGACCGGCGGGGGCCACGGGCCCATGCGGCGCGCCGGTGGCGCCGGCCGCAGGCTGGGGCGGCCCGGGCCGCCCCAGGCCGGCGTGAGCGGGCAAGCCGGTCGGGCGCGGGCCGTCAGGCCGGGTTACCGCGAGCCGCAGGCCAGGTCGGCGCCGGCCGCAGGCCGGGCGGTGGCCCGCTCAGTTCCCTGGGGAGGGGCCGGCGGTCAGGGGTCCGAGGGCTCGCGGGAGAAGCCCAGGCGGGTGCGGAGCGGGACGCGTTCGTCGGCGTCGACGGCCGCCGCGCCGTCCGTGACCGTCTCGTACACGGCCAGGATGTCCGCCCCGACGGTGGACCAGTCGAAGCGGCGTACGTGCGCCGAGCCGCTGGCACTGAGCCGTGCCCGGCGGTCGGGGTCCCGCAGCAGAGCGATCGCGCCCGCCGCCAGGGCGTCCGCGTTCTCGTTGGCGAAGAGGTCGCCGGCCCGGCCCTGGTCCAGGACCTGCGCGAAGGCGTCCAGGTCGGACGCCAGCACCGCGGCGCCCGCCGACAGCGCCTCGACCAGGATGATGCCGAAGCTCTCGCCGCCCGTGTTGGGGGCCACGTAGACGTCGACGCTGCGCAGCAGGCGGGCCTTGTCCTCGTCCGAGACCATGCCGAGGAACTCCACCCGCGAGCGGATCCCGGCGGGCAGCGTCGCCACCGCCTCCTCCTCGTCGCCGCGGCCCGCGACCAGCAGCCGTACGTCCGGGCACGCCTCGACGATCTTCGGGAAGGCCGCCATGAGCACCGGCAGGCCCTTGCGCGGCTCGTCGATGCGGCCGATGAAGCCGAGCGTCCCGCCGCCCCATTCCGCCTTGGGCTCGGCCTTCTGGAAGAAGTCCACGTCCACGCCGTTCGGGATCACGACGGCGTCCCCGCCCAGGTGCTCCACCAGCGTGCGCCGCGCGTACTCGCTCACCGCGATCCGCGCGCTGATCTTCTCCAGGGCGGGCTGCAGGATCGGGTACGCGGCGATCATGGCCCGGGAGCGCGGGTTCGAGGTGTGGAAGGTGGCCACGATGGGCCCCTGCGCCGCCCAGCAGGACAGCAGTCCCAGCGAGGGCGAGGCCGGCTCGTGGATGTGGATCACGTCGAAGGTGCCGTCGTGCAGCCAGCGCCGGACCCGGGCCGCGGACAGGAATCCGAAGTTCAGCCGGGCCACGGACCCGTTGTACGGGACCGGCACGGCCCGCCCGGCGGAGACCACGTACGGGGGCAGCGGGGTCTCGTCGTCGGCCGGGGCCAGTACGGACACCTCGTGGCCGAGGCCGATCAGGTGCTCGGCGAGGTCTCGGATGTGGAACTGGACGCCGCCCGGCACGTCCCACGAGTACGGGCACACGATGCCGATCTTCACTGCGTGCGCTCCCCCTGGTCTTCCAGGTCGTCCAGCCAGAGCCGCTGCAGCATGTGCCAGTCCTCCGGGTGCTCGGCGATGCCCCACGCGAAGGCGTCCGCCACCGCCTGGGTCATGGCGGTGGTCTTCTCGGTCCGGGTCCCTGCCTTGGGGACCTCCACCTCGGGGTGGATCCGGCCGTACATCTTCGGCGTGTCGCCGTAGTACAGGGTCGCCGGGAGCAGCACGGCGCCCGTCTGCTGGGCCAGCAGCGCCGGGCCGGCCGGCATGCGCGCCTTCGCGCCGAAGAAGTCCACCTCGACGCCGGAGGCCGACAGGTCGCGGTCCGCGACCAGGCAGACCAGGCCGCCGGAGCGCAGCCGCCGGGCGAGGGTGCCGAAGGCGGCGCCGCCGCTGTGCGGCAGTACCTCCATGCCCAGGCTCTCCCGGTAGGCCACGAAGCGGTCGTAGAGGCTCTCGGGCTTGAGCCGCTCGGCGACCGTGGTGAACGGGACCCCGATGTGGCCGATGGCCCAGGCCCCGGCGAGGTCCCAGTTGGCGAGGTGCGGCAGGGCGACGACGACCCCGCGCCCGGAGGCGAGGGCGTCGCGCAGGATGTACTCGTCCCTGAACTCGACGTCCGTGCCGAACCGCCGCGGATCCATGGTCGGCAGCCGGAAGGACTCCATCCAGTACCGCATGTACGAGCGCATGCCGGCCTTGGACAGCTCGCGCAGCCGCTCGGGGCCGGCGTCGGGCACGACCCGGGCGAGGTTCGATTCGAGCCGCAGCACGCTCTTGCCGCGGCGCTTCCACGCGAAGTCCGCGATGCGCCGGCCGAGGGCCACCGCGGCGGGCTCGGGCAGCTTCTTGACCCCGGCCCAGCCGAGCCCGTACAGCCCGTCGACCAGCTTGTCCTGTGCGGTACCCATCAGGCGGCGCCGCCCTCGGCGGTCGCGGCGTCGGCCTCGGCGGACTCGCGGCGTACGGTGACCACGCGCTGGATCAGCGTGACGAGCGAGCCGGCGGCGACCACCCACAGGGCGATCGGCAGCAGGACGCCGATCCAGGACGGCACCCCGAAGGTCTGCAGTCCGGACAGGCCGGCCGCGACCAGCGAGATCACCAGGCGTTCGGCGCGTTCGACGAGCCCGTTGACGGCGACGGGCAGCCCGATCGACTCGCCTCGGGCCTTGGTGTAGGAGACCACCTGGCCGCTGGCCAGGCAGAAGATCGCGACCGCGCACAGCGCGTTGTCGTTGCCGGAGCCCGCGTACCACAGGGCGAGGCCGCCGAAGATCGCCGCGTCGGCCACCCGGTCGAGGGTGGAGTCGAGGAAGGCGCCCCACCGGCTGGAGATGCCGGCCTGGCGGGCCATGTTCCCGTCGACGAGGTCGGAGAAGACGAAGAGGGTGATGGTGATGGTGCCCCAGAAGAACTCCCCGCGGGGGAAGAAGACCAGTGCGCCCGCCACCACTCCGGCCGTGCCGATCAGGGTGACCGCGTCCGGGCTCACCCCCCGCCGGAGCAGAAATGCGGCGAATGGCGTGAGAACACGCGTGAAGAATGCACGCGCGTACTTGTTCAGCATGGCCTTCCCGGAGGGTCGCTGGGCCGCACGGCCACAACGGCCACCGGCTGGCCCATCGTAGCCAGCGCGCCGCCGCCGGAACGCCGCGCACCCACCGGTTCTCGCCCGTAAGGCGTGCTTCCCGCCGTGGAGCGCCGCCGGTGCGGCACGGTCGCGGCCCCGGCACGGCCCCCAGGTGCGCCCCGGCACTCCCCCTGGTAAGCCCCAGGTGCGCCCCCGGCGCTCCCCCGGTACGCGCCGGCACGTCTCAGGTACGACGTATGGACGCGATGTGACAGCAGTGCAAAGCTCGTAGAACCGCGCATTCCTCATGCGCGGGGACAAGGAACCCACCCTCCTCACCGTCACCACCGGGAGGCACGAGCACCATGGGAGCCACATCACACCAAGCCGGGGCCGCCGGCAGGGCACTGACGGCCGACCGCCCCTCTTCCATACGGAACGTCGTGCTGGTCGGCCACAGCGGATCCGGCAAGACCACGCTGGTCGAAGCCCTCGCCCTGACCGCCGGAGCGGTCAACCGGGCCGGTCGGGTCGAGGACGGCGCCACCGTCTCCGACTACGACGAGATCGAGCACCGTCGCCAGCGCTCCATCCAGCTCTCCCTCGTCCCGGTGGAGTGGGACGGGATCAAGATCAACATCTTGGACACCCCCGGATACGCCGACTTCGTCGGGGAGCTCAGGGCCGGTCTGCGCGCAGCGGACGCGGCCCTTTTCGTCGTCTCGGCCTCCGACGGCATCGACGGCGCCACCCGCATGGTCTGGGACGAGTGCGAGGCCGTCGGCATGCCCCGCGCCATCGTCGTGACCCACCTGGAGGCCGCCCGCTCCGACTACACGCAGATGACCGCCGTCTGCGGCGAGATCTTCGGAGCCGACGACCCCGACGCGGTCATCCCCCTCTACCTCCCCCTGCACGGCCCGGCCGGCCCGGACGGGCACGCCCCCGTCACCGGCCTCCTCGGCCTGCTCTCGCAGCGCGTGTACGAGTACGCCTCCGGCGAGCGCGTGGAACGCGACCCCGACCCCGCCGAGCTGGCCCTCATCACCGAGGCCCGCTCGCGCCTGATCGAGGGGATCATCGCCGAGAGCGAGGACGAGACCCTCATGGACCGCTACCTCGGCGGCGAGGACATCGACCTCAAGACCCTCGTCGACGACCTGGAGCGGGCCGTCGCACGCGGCACCTTCCACCCCGTCCTGATGGCCGCGCCCGCCGCCGACGGCGCCCGTCAGGGCCTGGGCACCGTGGAACTCCTCGAACTGATCACCGGCGGCTTCCCGACGCCCCTGGAGCGCCCCGCCGTCACGGTCACCCGCCCCGACGGCTCCGCCCGCCCCGAGGTCACCTGCGATCCCGCCGGGCCCCTGGTCGCAGAGGTCGTCAAGACCTCCTCCGACCCCTACGTCGGCCGCGTGTCCCTCGTACGGGTCTTCTCCGGCACCCTGAACCCGGAGGAGACCGTCCACGTCAGCGGGCACGGCCTCGCCGACCGCGGGCACGAGGACCACGACGTCGACGAGCGGATCGGCGCCCTCTCCGCCCCCTTCGGCAAACAGCAGCGCGTGCTCGGCCGGTGCATCGCCGGCGACCTGGCCTGCGTGGCCAAGCTGAGCCGGGCGGAGACCGGCGACACCCTCTCCGCCAAGGACGACCCGCTCCTCATGGCCCCGTGGACGATGCCCGACCCCCTGCTGCCCCTCGCCATCGAGGCCCACAGCAAGGCCGACGAGGACAAGCTCTCGCAGGGCCTGGCCCGGCTCGTCGCCGAGGACCCGACCATGCGGCTGGAGCAGAACCCGCACACGCACCAGGTCGTCCTGTGGAGCCTCGGCGAGGCCCACCAGGACGTCGCCCTGGAGCGGCTGCGCACCCGCTACGGCGTCCAGGTCGACCCCGTACCGCACAAGGTCAGCCTGCGCGAGACCTTCGGCGCCAAGGCGGCCGGCCGCGGCCGGCACGTCAAACAGTCCGGCGGCCACGGCCAGTTCGCCATCTGCGAGATCGAGGTGGAGCCGCTTCCGCCCGGCAGCGGCATCGAGTTCGTCGACAAGGTCGTCGGCGGCTCCGTGCCCCGCCAGTTCATCCCGTCCGTGGAGAAGGGCGTGCGCAGCCAGGCCGCCCGGGGGGTGGCGGCGGGCTACCCGCTGGTCGACGTACGCGTCACCCTCCTCGACGGCAAGGCGCACTCGGTGGACTCCTCGGACGCCGCCTTCCAGACGGCCGGCGCCCTCGCCCTGCGCGAGGCGGCCGCCGAGGCCCGTATCGACCTGCTCGAACCGGTCGCCGAACTCGACGTCCTGATCCCCGACGAGTACGTCGGGCCCGTCATGAGCGATCTCGCGGGCCGCCGCGGCCGCGTCGTCGGCACCGACCAGGCGGGGTCCGGGCGCACCCGGGTCCGCGCCGAGATCCCCGAGATCGAGATCGGCCGCTACGCCGTCGAGCTGCGCTCGGTCTCGCACGGCACGGGCCGCTTCGCCCGCGCCTACGCCCGGCACGAGCCGATGCCGCCCCAGATCGCGGAGAAGGTGCGCGAACAGGCGGAGAAGGGAACGTAGTCGGGGGACAGGAGCGGTGCCGCCCACCCAACCCGCTTGCGGTGGGCGGCATTTCCCTGTCCCATGACCGTGGGGCGAGATCCGCCGATAGGCTCGTCGGCGCACCAAAAGAGCAGAACGCACAGCGATGGGGGCAGCGGTGGCGGACGACGGATTCGACTTCAGGCCCGGCGCGCAGATTCCTCTGCAGAACGGCGGGGGGCAGACGGCGGCGACCAACGCCCTCGCCTCGGCCGCCTACCGCGACGGCGGCAAGGACAGCAAGCTCGACGCGATACTCGGGGCCAACAGCGAGAACCACCCGGCCACGGTGAAGCCCCCGAAACTCTCCCTCTTCGAACCCAGCCTCGGCGAGGCCTTCTGCCGGGCCGTCGAGGCACGCACCCTCGGGGCCGGCCGCAAGCCGCTCATCCAGTCCTTCGGCGCCGACCCGCAGACGGTCGTGGAGCACTGCCTGGCCGCGTCCCGGATCCGCAAGGAGCGGGACCGCAGGCTCCGGGTGATCATGCTGGTGTGCGGTGTGCTGTTCCTGCCCGGCCTGCTGCTGTGGCTGGGGCTCTTCCAGCTCCGCAAGTCCCTGGCCTCGAAGGAGGGCAGGCAGTCCTGGCTGGGGACCGTGCTCCTGGTGGGCGTCGGCCTCGTGGTGACGATCCTGATGTTCAGGCTGCCGCTCACCGGTTTCCTCGGCCTCTACGCCCGGGGCATGGTCATCGCGCCCGCGCTGGGCTGGCTGCTCGCCCGCCGCACCTGCGAGTCGACCGCCCGTGACCTGCGCGAACGCTGGGACGGGCTGCTGTCCGGCGGCGGCGTCGCCGCCAAGATCCCGGAGGCCGTGCCGGGCAACCCCGACGAGAAGGCCCGCGAGGACCTCCGCCACCAGCTGGCCAAGCTCACCGCCGAGGACCGCAGCAACCAGGTCTTCTACGCCGGCCCCAAGGGCATCCTCGGCATGGGCACCCGCTGGGGCAGCTGGCAGATGGCCGAGGAGCTCGCCCCGAAGGACGAGGCCAAGGAGATCCACCCCTTCCGGGCCTGGGACGTCATCCGCGCGATCGACGCCCAGCTGCGCAAGCTGGAGCGCGGCCCGCTGCACACCGGCGGCTTCCCGCCCGCCGCGATCCAGCACTGGATCGTCACCCCGGTCGGCGAGGGCGCCGCCGAGGTGGCCCGCCCCACAGGCGAGAACGTCGACGCCTTCCTCGTCAAGCCGCACGAGGTCACCCGGATCTGCAACGAGCAGCAGTTCAACTCCGGGAACCGGCACTACCTGGGCATCCAGTACCCGCTCTGGGACGGCCAGCTGATCATCAACATGCTGGTCACCGTCACCGTCCTGTACAAGACCCTGCGCGTGGACGTCACCGCGCACGCCCTGGGCCCCGTACACGGCCTGTTCACCACCAAGCCCAAGGATCCGGTGGTGGAGGTCCCCAAGAGCATCCGCTTCTGGGAGACCGTGGAGAAGCCGCTGGCTCTGGTGGACACCCAGGAGGTGGTGCGCCTCGCCGTACGGGCGCCGCTGACCTGGTACCCACCGGTCCTCGACTTCTTCGGCGGCAAGCTGGTCCTGCCCGAGCCGTTCGGCCTGCGCCACGTGTGGGCCAGCTCGATGTGGCGCCACCGCTTCATGGCCGACGACGCCCTGCGCACGGTGGCCCCGGTCCTGCGGTCGATCCACACGGCGACCTTCAAGGTCCTGGAGGAGAACGGCGTGGACACCGAACGCTTCACCAACCGCTCCTCGATCATGAGCGGCCTCATCCAGGAGCCGGCACCCCGCAAGGCCGACGTGTACGACGCGTAGGGCTCGTCCGCCGGGTACGCCGGCCGCCCACGGGGTCGCGGCTGACAGTGTGGTGGTCGTGCGACGATTCGTTGGCATACGGAGCCACGAGCGGTGGGGAAAGACGATGGAGTACGTCAACCTGGATGCGCGGGTCGGCAACCTGTCGGGAGTCGTATCCCCTGATCGGTACCTGGAACGTCTGCCCTCGCTGGCTGACGATCTGCCCGCCGGAGCCAGAGGCTTCGCGACTGCTCCGCAGCACTACGACTTCCACAGCAAGCGATGCGTGAAGGATCTGGAGGTCCAGCGCATCCGCACTGCGGGAGCTGACGACCGGCAGGTGGAGATCCGGTTCCGGCACAACTGCTGGAAGCACGACGAAGACCTGGTCATCCGCTACGCAGGCGTCTCCGGGTTCGATACCGGAGGCGTCGACAGCAACGACTGGGCAGACCTCGGGACCGTGATCCTGGACGAGATCTTGCCGCACCAGAACGGCTGCAGCCACGAGATCGCGTTCTGGAACGGCTCCCTCACGATCGTCTGCCAGGACCTGGTCGCGACCTGGACCGAGGCCGACTGCCCCGACAAGTCATAGACCCGCAAGGCCGACCCCTGCCACCTGCCTCGCGGAGGCGGCAGGGCAAGTCGGGACCTGCCCGCCGGGGCGGGACGTTGTGTGCGGGTGCTGGGGGCGGCTGGCTAGGGTGGAGGGACGAGGAGACGGGCCGAGGAGGCGACCGTGACCGAGCGCAAACCGCCGGGCGTGGACTTCGAGTCCTTCGTCGACCGGCAGATCAGGCAGGCCACCGCACGCGGGGACTTCGCGGAGCTGCCGGGCTTCGGCAAGCCGCTGGCCTCGCTCGACGCGCCCTACGACGACCTGTGGTGGGTCAAGGAGAAGATGCACCGCGAGGGCTTCGCCGTCCTGCCCCCCGCCCTCGCGCTGCGCAAGGAGGCCGAGGACGCCCTGGAGGCGGCCCTCTCGGCACGGACCGAGCAGCGGGCCAGGGCGGTCCTCACGGAGATCAACGAGAAGATCCGCGCGGCCCTGCGCATGCCGCCGCCGGGGCCGCCCCTGCGCCTGGCCGACTTCGACGTCGACGAGGTGCTGGGCACCTGGCGCGCGTCACACCCGGACAGCGGCTGATCAGCCGACCGGCCAGGCGTCGGCGAGCATCTGGCGGGTGTCCGCCAGGAGTTGGGGCAGCACCTTGGTGTGCCCGACCACCGGCATGAAGTTCGTGTCCCCGCCCCAGCGGGGCACGATGTGCTGGTGCAGGTGTGCGGCGATGCCCGCGCCGGCCGCCGCGCCCTGGTTCATGCCGATGTTGAAGCCGTGCGCCCCCGAGGCCTTGCGGAGCGCCGTCATCGCGCGCTTCGTGAGGTCGGCCAGCTCGGCCGTCTCCGGGGCGTCGAGCTCGGTGTAGTCGGCGACGTGGCGGTAGGGGACGACCATCAGGTGGCCGCCGTTGTACGGGTAGAGGTTCAGCACGGCGTAGACGTGCTCGCCCCGCGCCACCACCAGACCGTCCTGGTCGGACATCTCCGGAATACCGCAGAAGGGACAGCCGTCCCCGGCCTCCGGGCCGGTCGGCTTGTTCTCCCCTTGGATGTAGGCCATCCGGTGGGGCGTCCACAGACGCTGGAACGCGTCCTGCGTGCCCACCCCGATCTGCTGCTCCGGCTCAGTCGTCATGCCATGCAGCATATGACCTTGCCCGGGCGGACGAGGAAGGCCCCCGGAAAGTGATCACTTTCCGGGGGCCCGCACCGTGCGGATCAGACCTGGACGCGGTCCGCGACGACCTTCGCCAGCTTGGCGAGCGCCTCGTCCTTCGGGATGCCGTTCTCCTGCGAACCGTCGCGGTAGCGGAAGGAGACCGTGCCCGCCGCCATGTCCTCGTCACCGACGATGATCATGAACGGCACCTTGAGCTTCTGGTGGTTGCGGATCTTCTTCTGCATGCGGTCGGAGGAGGCGTCCACCTCCACCCGCAGGCCCTGCTTCTTCGCCGCCGCGGCGAACTCCTGCAGGTACTCCACGTGCCCGTCGCCGATCGGGATGCCGACGGCCTGGACCGGGGCCAGCCACGGCGGCATGGCGCCCGCGTAGTGCTCCAGCAGCACGGCGAAGAACCGCTCGATCGATCCGAACAGCGCGCGGTGGATCATGACCGGCCGCTGGCGGGAGCCGTCCGGGGCGGTGTACTCCAGGTTGAAGCGCTCCGGCAGGTTGAAGTCCAGCTGCACGGTCGACATCTGCCAGGTACGGCCGATCGCGTCACGGCACTGGACGGAGATCTTCGGGCCGTAGAAGGCCGCGCCGCCCGGGTCGGGGGTCAGCGGGAGGCCCTGCTTCTCGGCGACCTGCTGGAGGACGGCGGTGGCCTCCTCCCAGACCTCGTCCGAGCCGACGAACTTCTCCGGGTCCTTGGTGGACAGCTCCAGGTAGAAGTCGGTCAGACCGTAGTCGCGCAGCAGGTTCAGCACGAAGGTGAGCGTGCGGTCGAGCTCCTCCGCCATCTGCTCACGGGTGCAGTAGATGTGCGCGTCGTCCTGGGTGAAGCCGCGGGCGCGGGTCAGGCCGTGCACGACGCCGGACTTCTCGTACCGGTACACGGTGCCGAACTCGAACAGGCGCAGCGGGAGTTCGCGGTAGGAGCGGCCGCGCGCGTCGAAGATCAGGTTGTGCATCGGGCAGTTCATGGGCTTGAGGTAGTAGTCGGTACCACCGTCGAGCTGCATGGGGGGGTACATACCCTCCGCGTACCAGTCCAGGTGGCCGCTCTTCTCGAAGAGCGCGCCCTTGGTGGCGTGCGGCGAGTAGACGAACTCGTAGCCCTCCTCCTCGTGCCGGCGGCGCGAGTAGTCCTCCATGGTGCGGCGGATGATGCCGCCGCGCGGGTGGAAGACGGCGAGGCCGGAGCCGATCTCGTCCGGGACGGAGAAGAGGTCGAGCTCGTTGCCGAGCTTGCGGTGGTCGCGCTTCTCGGCCTCGGCGAGGAAGTCGAGGTGGGCCTTCAGCTCCTCCTTCGACGGCCAGGCGGTGCCGTAGATGCGCTGGAGCATCGGGTTCTTCTCGCTGCCGCGCCAGTACGCGGCCGCGTTGCGCATGAGCTTGAACGCCGGGATGTTGCGGGTGGTGGGCAGGTGGGGACCGCGGCAGAGGTCCTTCCAGCACAGCTCACCGGTCTTGGCGTCCAGGTTGTCGTAGATGGTCAGCTCGCCGCCGCCCACCTCGACGTTCGCACCGTCGTCGGTGGACGCGGAGCCCTTGATGCCGATGAGCTCCAGCTTGTACGGCTCGTCCGCGAGCTCCTCGCGCGCCGCCTCGTCGGTGACGACGCGGCGGGAGAAGCGCTGGCCGCGCTTCTGGATCTCCTGCATCTTCTTCTCTACGGCCTTCAGGTCCTCCGGGGTGAAGGGCCGGGCCACGTCGAAGTCGTAGTAGAAGCCGTCGCGGACCGGCGGGCCGATGCCGAGCTTGGCCTCGGGGAACAGCTCCTGCACGGCCTGCGCCATGACGTGCGCGGTCGAGTGGCGCAGGATGTTCAGGCCGTCCTCGGAGGAGATCTCCACCGGCTCGACGGTCTCGCCGTCCCGCACCTCGTAGCTGAGGTCCTTGAGCTCGCCCGCGACGCGGGCGGCGACGATGGTGCGCTCGCCGGCGAAGAGCTCCGCCGCCGTAGTGCCCGTGGCCACCACGCGCTCGTCCCGCTCGGAATCGCGTTGGATGATCACACGGACGTCTGACACCGGTCTCTCCTGACTCAGGGGGTGCGCGAGCGAACGCTGCGCGCCTGAATCGTACCGAGCGGAGTGGCTGCGCCGCTAAACGGTTCCTCCCGAGCCCGCGCCCCCGCCCCGGGTTCCGCCCGGGCACCCCGGCCCCCGCGGCCACCAGGGGGGTGCCGTCGAAGTGGCGTCGGCCGCCCGTGGGGGCGGGGGTGGCGGGGTCCGGTGCCTGCGCTCGCAAAGCGCAGGAGGAAGTCGACGCGGGCGTCGGCGACCGACGACGACGCGGCGAGCGTGCGTGCCGGACCCCGCCACCCAGACGGGACTTTGACGCCCCCCTTGGCCCCGGAACCCGCTCATCGGTGACGCCAACCCACGGGGGGGGTGACGGGGCGCCCCTGCACCTCCCCTCGGACAGGGCGAAGCCCAGCGGCGGACCACCGCCCTGGGCCCGCATCGGTGCCGACCCGTGGGACGGGGACGCCGGGGCGTCCCCGCAGGCCGAGCGAACGGCTGGCCCAGCCCAGGGTGCGCGCTTCGGGCGAAGCCGAGCGCCGGACCACCGCGCCCGGGCCACGCATGCCGCGCGAGCGGTCCGGCCGAGGGTGGGCGGGGCGAGGAGGAGTCCCGGAAAGGCACCGACCACCGAGCGCGGGCGGAGCACGCCCGGGCCAGGCAGCCGCAGGCGGGCGTGGGGCGGGGTCCCCCCGGGACCTCTCCTCGGCTCGCGAACCCTGAGCCGGACCGGCCCGCTGCCCAGTGGTGGGTTCGCTCGGCCTGCGGGGAGATCCCGGTGTGCCCCCACCCCACCCAGTCCACGGCGGGGGCCCGGCAGGAAGACCGGCCGTGGGGTGGGGACACGCCGGGGCGTCCCCGCAGGTCGAGCGAACCCACCGCCGAGCCCATGACCACCCCGGCTCAGGGTTCGCGAGCCGAGGAGACGCCCCGGAGGGGCACCGCCCCACCCGAAGCCCCCCACGCCTACGCGGGAAGGGGCCCCATCCGAAGCCCCCCGCGGAAGCGGACCCCCGCATCCCAACCCCGCCCCACCCCACAACCGCCGCCGCGCCCCGGCGGAAGGGCCCCGCGTCCGAAACCCGGCAGCCCCCGCGGAAGCGGACCCCCGCATCCGAAGCCCCCGCCGCGCCCCGGCGCGAAAGGGCCCCGCGTCCGGAGTCCCGGCCGACCCGGCAGAAGCGGACCCCCAGCCGAAGCCCGGCAGCACCCGCAGGAGCGGCCCGGCCCCACCCACCCCCGCCCGGGAGGGACTTCGGTAGCTTGGGGAGCCGCCTCAGCCCCCGGAGGGACCTGTATGCCGAGTCCGCACCACATACGCCCGCTCGACCTCGCCGACGACGCCACCGCCGCCGCCGTGCACCGGATCGGCCGGGCCGCGTACGCCGTCGAGGCGGAGATCATCGGCTTCGACGGGATCCCCGCGTTGCGCGAGGGCCTCGCCGAGATGCGTGCGCAGGACCTGCGCTGGGTCGGAGCCGTCGCCGAGGGCGGCGAGCTGGCCGGGTTCCTCGCCTGGGAGGAGGCGCCCGACGGCGCCATCGGCATCGACCGGCTCTGCGTGGCCCCGGCCTTCTTCCGCCGCGGTGTCGCGTCCCTCCTGCTGCGCCACGCCCTGGCGGAGCTGTTCCCCGGCCGTCCCGTCCACGTCACCACGGGCGCCGCCAACGCCCCCGCCGTCCGCCTCTACGAGGGCTTCGGCTTCGCCCGGGGCGCGGACTTCTCCCCCGTCCCGGGACTGGCCATGGCGTCCTTCAGTCGTCCGACGGCAGTACGTCCGCCGGATCGAAGGGCGACGCGTCCAGCGACTTCATGAGGCGGTCCCGCTCGACCTCGTCGAGCGGGACGGGGCTCACGCCGGTGGCGTCGGTGAGCCTGCGGAAGCCGCCCCGGCGCTGCAGCCGTCCGCTGATCCGGATCGGCAGGCCCACCAGGTGTGCGTGGCCCGCGACCCGGTACGCCTCCTCGCCGAGCGCGGCCCGTACGTACGGGACCTCCGCCCCGGCGAGGACCCTCAGCCGGACCGTGCCCCCGCCGCCCGGGGCCGAGCGGCGCATCCGGACCACCGCCCCCGCGAGGCGGACCGGTACGGCCTTCTCGTCGCGGGTGTAGCGCGCCGCGGCCTCCCGCAGGACCGGCAGGTCGCCCGGGGAGAACTCCACCGGCTCGGGCCGGGCGGCGCAGCCCGCCGGCACCCCGGCCGCCGGCGCCCAGGCCAGCCCGATCCGGGCGCCCTCCGAGCCCCGGACCAGCGCGATCAGCGCCTCGGCGAGCTCCCGGCTGACCCCCGCCGCCACGGCGGCGTCGAAGGCCTCCATGCCGCCGGTGGCCCGCTGGTAGTCGGCGGCCTCGCGGGCCGCGTGCAGGGCGTGGTGCAGCCGCGTCACGAGGCCCCGCCCGCCGTCCACCGGCACGTAGGCGCTCAGGTGCCGTCCGCCCGGCTGCGGCCCCACCAGGACCGTGTCCAGGTCCCGTTCGGCCCGGGCCCGGTGGCGGGCGCCGTGGTAGCCGGCCTTCGCGCGCGCGGCGAGCGCGCCGGCGAGCAGCAGCTGCCGGGCGGCGGAGCGCAGTTGCTCCTGCGCGGTCCAGGCGGCTTCCCCCTCCAGCCCGTGGGCGCCGGGCGGCACCTCCCGCTCCCAGCGGATCTCGTCGCTGGGCACGCTCAGCCCGTAGACGACCTCCCGCGCGGACGGGAGCGTGCTGCGCGTGAGCGCGGTCAGCGCCTCCTCCAGGAGGTCGGTGCAGTCGGGGAAGGAGCGGTTCTCTGGGACGAGCAGGCTGGTGGTGTCGTGTCCGGGCGGTGTCCAGCGCCCGTACCGGCCGGCGGGACCGCCCCGGCGCAGCCAGCCGTGCCGGTGCAGCAGCGCGCCGAGCACGGCGGGGTCGATCTGCGCGGGATCGGGCGCGGCGGCGTGCGGGAGACCGGGGAGGTGCCCGGGACGGCCGCCGCCGTCCGGGGGCGGCAGTGGTTCGAGGTTGGACGGGTGCCGGTGCATCAGGGTGTCCCTCCCGACCCGACCCGGGTCATGATCTCGCACAGCGCCCGGTCGTCGAAGATCCGCGCGGTCGCTATCCGTACGGTGGTCCGGCGCCGGCCGGTCACGGGGTGTCCGGCGAGGTTGGTCCAGTAGCAGCAGTGGCGCAGGTCGAGCCGGTCGTGTCCGGCGGCGAGCCACTGGTCGCGCTCCCGCGGGACGAGCATCACGACGAGGATCTTGTGGACGGCGACCGGGGTGCGGGCCAGCTTCACCAGGTGCTCGTTGTCGAGGGTGAAGGCGAAGGTGGGGCCGGGCGGCCGGGGCGGTACCTGGTAGGTCGCCTTCAACTGCACCTTGACGGTGACCTCGTCGTCGACGACGTGTTCGCGGGCGCCGTGACTGACGTGCCAGTCCACGCCGTTGTCCGGGAAGGGCTGGGACAGCGAGCAGCCGGCCGCGGCGGCGACGGCGTGCAGGTATCCCACCTGGAGGGTCTCCATGCAGGCGGTGGTGGCGAGTGTGCCGCGCAGCGGTACGGACCGCGTGCCGTCCGGTGCACCTGTACCGGTGCCGGTCCGCGGTTCGATCCGCCCCGCCAGCACCCCGCCCGGTTCGGGCTGTGCGAGCGCCATGGCCGGCTCCCCGTGCCTTCCGGCTCTGCTTCGGGTGATGGGTGGGTGACGACCGGTCATGCGCGCGGTCCCCCAAGGATGTTGTCTCCGCACGCGGGTCGCGGCAAACGGCGTACGGAACAAACTGCCCGGGTATCACCGATTCGGGCAGGGGCGGCACGTTCCGAGGCGGCGGCGCCCGGCTGCACCCCAACTGCCGACCGGGGACGAGGAGTTCGCCATGAACCGCTGGTATGAGGGCCCGCTGGCCGCATTCGACACGGAGACCACCGGGGTGGACGTGGAGCAGGACCGGATCGTGTCCGCCGCGCTCATCGTGCAGGAGTGTGCGGGCGGCCGGGTCCGCACGACGCGCTGGCTGGTCAATCCCGGCGTTCCGGTGCCCGCGGGCGCGACGGAAGTGCACGGACTCACCGACGAGCACCTGCAGCGCCACGGGCGCTGGCCGGCGCCGGTGGTGGAGGAGATAGCCCGCGCGCTCGGGGAGCAGCAGATCGCGGGCCGGCCGGTGGTGGTGATGAACGCGCCGTTCGACCTGACGCTGCTGGACCGGGAGTTGCGCCGGCACCGGGCGTCGTCGCTGTCGCGGTACCTGGACAACCGGCCGCTGACGGTGCTGGACCCCCGGGTGCTGGACAAGCACCTGGACCGGTACCGCAAGGGCCGCCGGACGCTGACGGACCTGTGCGCGCACTACGGGATCGAGCTGGAGGGCGCGCACGACGCGGCGGCGGACGCGATGGCCTCGCTGGAGCTCGTACGGGCGGTGGGCCGCCGGTTCGCCTCGCGGCTGGAGCGGCTGACGCCGGCCGAACTGCACACGCTGCAGGCGGTCTGGCACGCGGCGCAGGCGCGCGGCCTGCAGGCGTGGTTCGCGCGGCAGGGGACCCCGGAGGTGGTGGACCCGCACTGGCCGCTGCGGCCGGACCTTTCGGCGGCGGCGTAGGCGGGCGGCAGGGGCCGGAACATGCGGAAGGCCGGTCCGTCGTGGACGGACCGGCCTCTCCCGGTGGGCGATACTGGGATCGAACCAGTGACCCCTTCGGTGTGAACGAAGTGCTCTCCCGCTGAGCTAATCGCCCGGGAACGCACTGAACAATACAGAAGCCTCGGGGCTGGTTCAAACCGCTTCCCCGGCCGGGCACCGCGCCGGGGTACTCAGTACGTACTTGAGTACCCCCGCCCATGTCCCGGTCGGTGACGGGCGCCACACTCCGCATATGGAATCCCCTCTGCCGCCGGCCGAAGAGCTGGCGCTCATCGACCGCGAGCTGGCTCAACTCGATGCCCGGCGCCTGTACTTGCTGACCCGCCGGGACTGGCTGCTGCGGCTGCTGCGGCAGCCGGGCGCCGTGCCGGCCGGCTGGGGCCCCGCCGTGTCCGGTCCGCCCGCCGCCTGGGCGGCCGGTCCCGCGAAGGAGGCTTCGGCCCCGAGCGCGCAGAACGTGCTGCTCACCCTGGGCGCGGTGCTGCTGGCCGTGGCGGCGCTGGCGTTCACTCTGGTCAGCTGGGGCTCGATGGGGATCGCCGGGCGCTCGGCGGTGCTGGCCGTGGTGACGGCGGCGGCGCTGGCCGCTCCCGCGTTGCTGCTGCGCCGCGGGCTGCGGTCTACGGCGGAGTCGGTGGCCGCCGTGGGGCTGCTGCTGACGGTGCTGGACGCGTACGCGCTGTACGCGGTCGGCATGCCGGACGCGGACGGCACCGGGTACACGGCGGGCGCGGCCGCGGTGCTGGCGGCGGTGTGGGCCGGTTACGGGTCGGCGCTGCGCACGTTGCGCCTCCCGCTGCCGGCGGCGGTGGTCGCGGCGCAGCTGGCGCTGCCGCTGGCGGCGGTGGCCTTGCAGGCGGGCCCGCTGGGGCTGGGCTGGGCGCTGCTGGTGACGGCGGCGCTGGACGCGGCGCTGGCGCTGCGGGTCCGGGCGGCCGCGGTCCCGGCGGCGCTGCTGGGTTCGGCGGCGCTGCTCCTCGGGGTGGTCCAGTCGTGGTCGGCGGAGTCGGCGGCGCGGGCCCTGCCCCCGGCGGCGCTGCTGCTGGCGGTCGCGGTCCTGGGCACGGTGGCGGCCTGGCGGGAGCCGCGGGTGTGGCCCGCGGCTCTGGTGGGCGGTGTGGCGGGGGTCGTGGCCGTGGCCGGCGTGGCCCGTCCGGAGCTCGCCGCGGGCTGGGCGGTGGTGGCGCACCTGCTGGTGGGCCTGCCGCTGCTGGCGGCGGTACGGGTGCCCGCGCTGCCGGGGGCCGTGCGGCGCGGGGTGGCCGGGGCCGGGGTGGTGGTCGGCGCGCTCGGCGCGCTGGCGGCGGGCGCGGCGGTGGCGCCGGTGCTTGTGGGTCGGCTGCGCGTGCTGGAGGAGGTGTGGGCGGCGACCACTCCGGCGGCGGATCCGTACGGGCCGGGGGCGGCGGCCGCGGTCGCGCTGCTGCTGGCGGCGGGGGCGGCCTGGTGGCTGTCGCGGGTGTCGTCGCGTCCGGAGCCGGGGGTGGCGGCGGTGGTGCCGGGTTGGGCGGCCCTGTTCTCGGCGCCGCTGCTGCTGGGGCTGCCGGTGGCGGCGGTGTTCGCGGTGCAGCTCGCGGTGACGGGTGCGGCGGGGGTCCTGGCCCTGCGCTCGGGCGGGCGGGCGGCCGGTGTCGCCGCGGCCGGGTGTGCGCTGGCGGGGGCCGTGAACGTGTCCGTGGGCGCGCTGGACGGCCGCGCGGCGACCTTCGCGGTCTGGGGGCTGCTGGGCGCGGGCTGCGCGGCGGGGGCGGCGTACGGGCCCGCCGCGCGGTGGCTGCGGTCGGGGGCGGCCGTGTGCGCGGTCGGTTACGCGACGGGGCTGCTGGTGGCCGTGGCCGCGGTGTCCGACCTGGCGGTGGTCTGGTGGGCGCTGCCGGTCCTCGCGGTGCCGGCGGCGGTGGCGGTGCTCGGGCCGCGGCTGGGCGCCGTACGGCTGCCGGCCGAGGTGACGGCGGCGGTGTCGGGAGTGCTGGCCCTGGCCCTGTCCGCGGGGCGGCCGGGGACGCTGGCGCTGACTCTCGCACTGTCCGGGGTGGTCTGCGCGGGGGCCGCGGTGCGGCCGGAGCGGCGGGTGCTGGGCTGGGCGGCGGGCGCGCTGTTCGCGGCGGCGGCCTGGGTGCGGCTGGCGGAGGCCGGCGTGACGGCCCCGGAGGCGTACACGCTGCCGGTGACCGTGCCCGCCCTGGCGGTGGGCTTCCTGCGGCGGCGCCGGGACGCACAGGCCTCGTCCTGGACGGCGTACGGGCCGGGGCTGGCGGCGACGCTGCTGCCGAGCCTGGTGGCGGCCTGGGCCGACACGGGCTGGGTGCGCCCGCTGGTGCTGGGGGCGGCCGCGCTGGCGGTGACCCTGGCGGGCGCCCGGTACCGGCTGCAGGCCCCGCTCCTGCTGGGCGGCGCGGTGCTGGCGGCGGTGGCGGTGCACGAGCTGGCGCCGTACGTGGTGCAGGTCGCGGGGGCGCTGCCGAGGTGGGTGCCGCCGGCCCTGGCGGGCGTGCTGCTGCTGGCGGTGGGGGCGACGTACGAGAAGCGGCTGCGGGACGCACGCAGGCTGCGGGCCGCGATCGGCCGGCTGCGGTAGGGCCGCTGCGGTCGGCCGCGCGGGGGCGGGAACGCCAGAGGCCCGGAGACGGTGAAAGTCTCCGGGCCTCTGGTCCGGGTGGGCGATACTGGGTTCGAACCAGTGACCCCTTCGGTGTGAACGAAGTGCTCTCCCACTGAGCTAATCGCCCGGACGCACCGCAAACATTACCCCATGTCAGCGGTGCTCTTTGACCATCACTGGTCCTTGAGGTCCCAGGGCAGGACGAGCCCGTACTTCCACAGGTAGAAGCCGATCAGGGCGCCCGCGACGACGAGGCCCGTGGTGGTCAGGATGAGGTTGCGGCGGCGCACCTTCGGGTCGAGCGCCTTCTGGGCCGCCTCGGTGACCTTGCGCTTGGTCCAGCGCAGCACGAGGTGGGCCCAGGCGAACTCGGTGGCCCAGATCGCCAGGCCCGCGAAGATCGCGACCCAGCCGGGGCCGGGCAGGACGAGCATGGCGACGCCGGCGGCGATCACCGCGAGCCCGACGACGAAGACGCCGACCTGCCAGCTGAGGTGCAGGGTCCTGCGGGCCTTGATGAAGGCGGGCGCCTTCGAGACGTGCAGCGCCTCGTCCGTGGTCTGCGCGTCGCCCGTGGTCTGCGCGTCGCCCTGTGCGGTGCTCGCCGCGGCGGATTCCGTGCTGGATCCGGTGGCGGTGGCGCCGGTAGCGGACTCGTTCGTTCCGCGGTCACTCCCCGTATTCATAGGTCGAATCTACCCGAGCTCGAAGCACACGGGAACGGTGGTTTGGATCCGCCGTCCGAGGGACCCAGAGGTCCGCAAAACGGTCAGAGGGGTTTACAACGCCACCGTAGGTGGCATGTCGATTTCGCCGACGTGCGAATCCCCGAGCGCACACTGAGCGAAAGGCCCTGGCGCTTATGAACACCACGGTCAGCTGCGAGCTGCACCTGCGCCTCGTTGTGTCGAGCGAGTCCTCACTGCCTGTTCCCGCGGGCCTGCGGTATGACACGGCCGACCCCTACGCCGTGCACGCCACCTTCCACACCGGCGCCGAGGAGACGGTCGAATGGGTGTTCGCCCGCGACCTCCTCGCCGAGGGCCTGCACCGGCCCACCGGTACCGGCGACGTCCGCGTCTGGCCCTCCCGCAGTCACGGTCAGGGCGTCGTCTGCATCGCCCTGAGCTCACCGGAGGGAGAAGCGCTTCTCGAAGCACCCGCCCGAGCCCTGGAGTCGTTCCTCAAGCGGACGGACGCCGCGGTTCCACCCGGGACCGAACACCGGCACTTCGACCTCGACAAGGAGCTCTCCCACATCCTGGCCGAAAGCTGAACCAGGCCCACAGCCGCTCGGCACCGTCCGACTCGGGGCGACGGTGCGGAGCGGACAACCACATACGCCTGCGCCCGGCGCTGTTCCCGCGGAAGCCACCCGCGAGGACGGCGCCTGTGTGCTGCACGGGGACCGGCTATTGTCGGGCGGCATCAGCGGCGCGCCCGTCGCCGCAGGCCCGGCCCCCGAGGGAGACACCGTGCAGATCCCACACGACACCCGTCGCGCGCTCGACGTCGTCGTCGCGCTGGTGAACACCGCGGCCGAACCGGACCAGCCCGACGGACTCTCGGACGTCGGCGCGCTGCGCGACTTCGTCCAGGAGTACTCGATCAGCGACGTCGGCGAGCTCGGGGCCCGCGACCTGGCGGGCGTGCGGACCGTACGCTCGAAGTTCGCCCAGGTCTTCGCGGCGCCGACCGCCCGCGCCGCGTCGGTGCTGATCAACGAACTCGTGGCGACCGCGGGCACCACCCCGCAGCTGACCGACCACGACGGCTACGACTGGCACGTCCACTACTTCGCCCCGGGCGCCTCGGTCGGCGACCACCTCGCGGCCGACGGCGGCATGGCGCTGGCCTTCATCGTGGTCTCCGGGGAGGAGGAGCGGCTGCGCCGCTGCGAGGCCCCCGACTGCCGGCGCGCCTTCGTCGACCTGTCACGCAACCGCTCCCGGCGCTACTGCGACAGCCGGACCTGCGGGAACCGGCTGCACGTGGCCGCGTACCGGGCCCGCCGCAAGGAGGCCGACGCGGGGCCGTCAGAGCAGGAAGAGATCGTGCACGGCGGCCAGCAGCAGCAGAATGCCGATCACCGCTAGGAAGATCATCAGGGGCGGCTGGGAAAGCGCGAACAGACAGCCCCGCGGCTCGTCGGCGACAGGGTCGGCGGGTACCGCGACGGGCACCGCGGGGTCACTCTGCGATGTCTCGAACATGTCGGGGCGATGATGGCCCAGCCCGCCACCCCGCCACCCCCAACACGCCAACACCCGCGCGGCAGTTCGCTCGATCTTGTGGTCGCACCGCCCTCTCCGCCCCCCGACCCCCCTCGGCGTGCTTCACGCCGCCCCCTGCACCGCAAGCCCCTCGCGTGCGCCCTGGCGGCCGCCTGAAAGCTCGGCCACCGTCGGTCGCAGACAGGAACCGAGGAACTTGGAGGGGATCCGTGGGTTATCAGGTCAAGTGCGGTTCGACCCAGACCAGTACCGGCAAGCCGTGTGGGAACCCGGCGATGATCGGCTACTCCCGCTGCCAGCTGCACCGGGGTGAGTGGAGCCGTCGCCAGCGGAGGCGGACGAAGAAGAAGCGCTGACGAGCTGCGGCGTCGGCGTGGGTCAGATCCCGTGCTTCTTGAGGATGGCCTCGATGTCGGAGAAGTCGTCCGCGGGGGCCTGGGCCGGGGCGGGGCCCAGGGAGGGCTTGGAGGCGGCCGGGGCGACGGTCTCCGGCGACGGTCCGGCCTTCGCCTTCCTCGCGGGCTTCCCGGCCCCGGCTCCCGCTCCGGCCGCGCCGCGGCGCTCCACGGCACGGGTGGTGACGAGGATCAGCCAGGCCAGCCCCAGCAGCCCGAATCCGATCCACACGGTCGGATTGAAGACGATGCCGGTCAGCCACTCCACGACACCCGTCATCACGAGTCCGATGGGCACCAGGGCGTACGCGGTGATCCGCGCCGCGGCCAGGAACCGCCTGCGGTAGGCCGTCACCGCGGCGAGGCCCAGGCCCGCCGCGGACACCGCGGAACAGATGGTCTCGGCAAGCATGCGGTCCCTCCGGACTCTCGGCGGCGGGGCGTTGCGTCCCCGTCCGTCCATCGTGCACCGCCCGCCGCCGCCACGGCCAGGCGCTGGGCCCCCCGCCGGCCGATCTCCGGGAAAAGTAGGGGATGTCCTGCCGACCCGGGTGCCGCCCGGGGGTCCCTCGCGGGTGCCGGTCGGTGGGGCGGGCGGGGGCTGGGAGACTGTTCGCATGACCGATTCCGTGATCCTCGACGTCTGGTGCGAACTGCAGTGCCCGGACTGCCACCGCGCCCTGGACGACGTCCGCGCCCTGCGGGCCCGCTACGGCGACCGGCTGGACATCCGGCTGCGCCACTTCCCGCTGGAGAAGCACAAGCACGCGTTCGCCGCCGCGCAGGCGGCCGAGGAGGCCGCCGAGCAGGGGCAGGGCTGGCCCTACGCGGAGGCCCTGCTGGCCCGTACCGCGGAGCTCGCCGAGAAGGGCGAGCCGGTGCTGCTGGACGTGGCCCGGGGCCTGGGACTGGACGTCGAGGAGTTCGACACCGCCCTGATCGACGGACGGCACATCCTGATCGTCGACGCCGACCAGGCCGAGGGGAAGGCGATCGGCGTGAGCGGCACCCCCACCTACGTGATCGGCGGCGAGCGCCTCGACGGCGGCAAGAGCCAGGAGGGGCTGCTCGCCCGCATCGAGGAGATCGCCGACCGCCTGCTGGCCTCCTGACCCGCTCCGCCGCCCAGGGCGTGCCGCGAAAGTCTCGTCTGGCTCGCGGCGCCTGGCACGGCACCTCGCCGCGTTGTCGGGATCACCCGCGTACGACCGGTACGCGGGCGACCCTCCGCCTTGCGAGGCACCGCACCAGACACCGCGAGCACCGCCCTGCGGGCGGACGACGCCACTTTCGCAACACGCCCTGGTGCTGCGACCGGAAAGGGTTGCCGGGTCGCGGCACTAGATCAGCGCCTTCGAGGCGTTCACCGCGATGTCCCGGTACCCGAGCGACTCGTAGAGCCGCCGGGCCGGGGTGTTGCCCTCGACCACGTGCAGGCCCAGCCGGCTGCCTCCGGCGGCCAGGACGGTGCGCTCGGCGAGGAGCATGAGGGTCCGCCCGTGGCCCCGCCCGCGGTGTTCGGGCGTGACCTTGACGTCGTACACGTACGGGACGGCGCCGAGGCCGGGCAGCTCGCACTCTCCGATCCACACGCTGCCCAGGGCCTCCCCCGCCGGGGTCTCCAGCAGGAGGAAGTCCGCGCCGGGGGTGTCCGGGCCGTCGGGCAGCATCCTGGCGTGTTCGGCGCGGGAGGCGGCCACGCCCTGCTCCTCGGTCATACCGGGGGCGACGAGCCGGCGGCCGTACTCCACGATGCCCGGCTCCAGCCAGGCGTCGAACTCGGCCCGGGTCATCGGCCGGCCGACGCCGCCCGCCGGGAGGGCGGGCGGCAGCGCCGGGAGTTCCTTGGCCATGATCCGGCCGGTCTCCCGGTATCCCAGGGCCGCGGCCATCCGCAGGGCCGGTGCGGCGTCGGCGGGTACCGACACCGCGATGCCGGTGCAGCGCCAGGAGCGCAGCACCTCCTCGGCGGCGAGCGCGGCCACCGTGCCGCGCCCCCGTCGGCGGTCTGCCTCCTCGATCCACAGTCCGCGGATCACACCGACGGAGGGCTGGGCGGCGGACCGGGTGGCCAGTTCGAGCGTGCCGACCCGACGGCTGTTGACCCGGACCTCGTAGGTCCGCTGCCGGGTGCCGTCACTGTTGCGCTGGAGCGGCTGCGCGGGCCGCAGGGTGGTGGTCATCACTTGGAGTTCTACCTGCCCCGCGCCTCCACGTCACCGGTGCGTGCGGACCGGTGTGGGCGCGAGTGCGGGCGGACGTGTGCGCGGAAGGGGCGCGGACCTCCGCTCACGGGTCGAGGTCCGCGCCGGATCCCGCCTCGAAGATCCGCATGACCTCGGCCGTGACGGGCCCGGGCCCGGCTCCGCTTCCGAGGGCGCGGCCGTCGAGGCGGACGACCGCCTGGGCGTCGCGCAGCGAGGACGTCACGAAGACCTCCTCGGCCTCCGCGAGCACCTCGAAGGGCAGGTCGGTCTCCTTGGCGCCGGTCCACTCGGTGATGAGGGCCCTGGTGATCCCGGCGAGGCAGCCGGATTCCAGGGGCGGGGTGTGCAGTTCCCCGTCGAGTACGACGAACACGTTGGAGCCGGTCCCCTCGCACAGCCGGCCGACGGTGTTGGCCATCAGCGCCTCCGAGGCGCCCGCGCGGTGCGCGGCGGCGAGCGCGACGACGTTCTCCGCGTACGAGGTGGTCTTCAGGCCGGCGACGGCGGAGCGCTCGTTGCGGACCCAGGGCACGGTGACGGCGGCGGTGGTGTCGGGGCGGCGCGGGGACGCGGCGACGGCGGCGATCAGTGTGGTCTCGGCGTCGCCCCGGTCGGAGCCGAGCGGGGCGACGCCCCCGGTGTAGGTGATGCGCAGCCGCCCGTGGTCGACCGGTTCGGCCTCCAGGACGGCGGCGCAGGCGCGGCGCACCTCGTCGAGGTCGGGGTCGGGCAGGCCCAGGCCCCGGGCCGAGCGGGTCAGCCGTAGGAGGTGGCGGGTGAGCGCGAAGGGCCGGCCGCGGACGGCCTTGAGCGTCTCGAACACGCCGTCGCCCACGGTGAGCCCGTGGTCGAGGACGGACACCGTCGCGTCGTCGACGTCCCTCAGGGCTCCGTCGAGCCAGATTCTCATGGTGCTGTCCTTCCGGTGGTGCCGTTCGCCCCGTGGTGCGCGCCGGCCTCCCGGCCCGCCGCGACCCTCAGCAGGCGGGCGGCCTTGAGCTCGGTCTCCGCCCACTCGCGGTCGGGGTCGGAGCCCCAGGTGATGCCGGCCCCGGTGCCGAAGTGCAGGCGGGGGCCGCCGGGGGTCTGCCGGTCGATCCAGAAGGTGCGGATGCCGACGGCCAGCTCGCCGGCGCCGCGGTCGGCGTCGACCCAGCCGACGCCTCCGCAGTACGGGCCGCGCGGGGCCGTCTCCAGGGCCTCGATGATCCGCAGGGCGGAGGACTTGGGCGCGCCCGTGACGGATCCGGGCGGGAAGGTCGCGTCGAGGAGTTCGGGCCAGCCGGCGCCGTCGGCGAGTTCGCCGCTGACGGTGGAGACCAGGTGTACGAGGCCGGGGTGCTCCTCGATCGCGCACAGCTCGGGAACGGTCACGGAGCCCGTGGCACAGACCCGGCCGAGGTCGTTGCGTACGAGGTCCACGATCATCACGTTCTCGGCGTGGTCCTTGGGGAGGAGGTCTTCGGCGGTGCGGCCGGTGCCCTTGATGGGTCCGGACTCGACCCGGCGGCCGTCGCGGCGCAGGAACAGCTCGGGTGAGGCGGTGGCGATCTCCACGCCGTACGCGGCGAGGCGAATCGTTCCTGCGAAGGGTGCGGGGTTGCCTCGGGCCAGGAGCGAGGTGAGGGCGTCGACATCGGCGCGGTCCGGGTCGGGCAGCGGCGCGGACATCACGCGGCACAGGTTGGCCTGGTAGACCTCGCCGGCCTCGATGTGCTCGCGGATGCGGCGTACCCCGGCGGTGTACGCCGCGCGGTCGAGGGACGTGGTCCACCGGTCGGCGTCAGGACCGCGCCAGGCACCGGGTACGGGCGCGGGTACGGGGTCGGGGCGCACGTCCCCGAAACGCGCGCAGACGAGGCGCCCTTCGAAGTCGGCGGCCACCGCCCAGAAGCCGGTGGAGTCGAGGGCGGCGGGGTCACTGGTGACATCCCGCAGGTCGGTCGCGAGGAGGCCGGCGAAGCGGGCCATGGGGGGCAGGTCGTGCACGGCTGCGAGTCTATGACCGGCGACGCGACGGCGCCGGTGCGGTGACGGCCGGGTGACCTGTGGTGATCGAGCGGCAGCACGCTGCGGAAACGCGTTTTTGAGCTGGCCCGGGAATCCGCTAGAGTTCAACACGTCGCCAGGGAGCGAAGGGGGAAACCCCGGAGCGAACAAGGTGACCTGCGGACGTAGCTCAGTTGGTAGAGCACCACCTTGCCAAGGTGGATGTCGCGAGTTCGAGTCTCGTCGTCCGCTCGAAGTGGGGGATCTTCCCGAGAACCCCTGCAGCTCCATGGTGGAGTGGCCGAGAGGCGAGGCAACGGCCTGCAAAGCCGTCTACACGGGTTCAAATCCCGTCTCCACCTCCAAGGACGATTAGCTCAGCGGGAGAGCGCTTCCCTGACACGGAAGAGGTCACTGGTTCAATCCCAGTATCGTCCACTGATCCGCAAGGATCCCCGCGCGATTAGCTCAGCGGGAGAGCGCTTCCCTGACACGGAAGAGGTCACTGGTTCAATCCCAGTATCGCGCACGCAGTACACGCACCACCTGCGGTTTCGTACCGCGGTCCCGCGCGATTAGCTCAGCGGGAGAGCGCTTCCCTGACACGGAAGAGGTCACTGGTTCAATCCCAGTATCGCGCACCACCCGAAGAGCCCCGGCCGTTTCGACGGCCGGGGCTCTCGTGTTCCTCCACACGGGTGCGCGGGCGTCAAAAAGGGTGCTGCCCGCACGACTCCCCAGCCGTACGGGCAGCACCCTTCACCTGCCGTCCGTCGCGCCCCCGTCCCCACGGGGTACGACAGGCCGATGTCCCGGCCCGGGCCGCTCTCCCGGGCCCGGGGCGCCGCTCAGCGCCCCGGCATCATGCCCACGGACGACGCCTGTGCCGCCAGCTGATCGAATCCTCCGAAGAGGAAGAGCAGCAGGGCGGCCAGGGGGAGGACCATGGCCGCGGCCACCAGTGGGTGGCGGGTGCCGGACTCATGGCTGTTGAACGCGAATGCCTTGCGTCCCTGCCGTGCGATGCCCGCCATGGCCCTCTCCCTGTCGTCTGGCAGCGGCGGGCTCTGACCTCGGGGGACGAGTGCACCACCCGCCGCTTGACCTCAACACTAGGCGGGCGGACGGCCGCCGGCCTCATGCCCTCGTATCCATTTCCGGGCCTACGGGAGGATGACGGCGGGCACGGCGCGTACTCCCCTGGGTGGACGGCGTCCCCCTGGCGTCGGGGTCTTCCCGGAGGGGATGACCGGAGGGTGGTGACTTCCCTCACTTCCGTCACTCCCTGTTCACATGTGTCCGGGGACCGGGCATCCGCAAGATCGACTCTGGGTGTGGTGGCTCCGGCGTGCGCGCCGGAGCCCGCCCCGGCGGGCGGCAGACCGTCCCGGTACGTCAATCCCCTTGCCCGAAAGGCCGTTTGGTCCCGCTCGGGGTTCCGGCCGGGTCGCCGCCGCGGATCCCTGAAGTTCCCTCAAGTGTGCTGCGCCGCACTGACGATCGAATCCCCCGACGAGGGCGCGGCCTCTGAGCGCGCATGGCGGATGGTCCGTAAGCTGTGCCAGGTCAACAGGACGACCGTCAGCGGGGTGGACATGGCGATGATGCGGCTCCGGCGCGAGGACCCGCGTGTCGTCGGCTCGTTCAGACTGCACCGGCGGCTCGGGGCCGGCGGCATGGGCGTGGTCTACCTGGGCTCCGACCGGCGCGGGCAGCGGGTCGCCCTCAAGGTCATCCGGCCGGACCTCGCCGAGGACCAGGAGTTCCGTTCGCGGTTCGCCCGCGAGGTGTCCGCCGCCCGGCGGATCCGGGGCGGGTGCACGGCGCGCCTGGTCGCCGCGGACCTGGAGGCCGAACGGCCGTGGTTCGCCACCCAGTACGTGCCCGGTCCCTCGCTCCACGACAAGGTGGCCGAGGAGGGCCCCCTGACGGCCGCGCAGATCGCCGCCGTCGGCGCCGCGCTCTCCGAGGGCCTGGTCGCCGTACACGAGGCGGGAGTCGTCCACCGGGACCTGAAGCCCTCGAACATCCTGCTGTCCCCCAAGGGTCCTCGGATCATCGACTTCGGCATCGCCTGGGCGACCGGGGCGAGCACCCTCACGCATGTGGGTACGGCCGTCGGCTCCCCCGGCTTCCTCGCACCCGAGCAGGTCCGGGGCGCCGCCGTCACGCCGGCCACCGACGTCTTCGCGCTCGGCGCCACCCTCGCCTACGCGGCGACCGCCGACTCGCCCTTCGGGCACGGCAGTTCGGAGGTCATGCTGTACCGCGTGGTGCACGAGGAACCGCACCTGCAGGGCGTCCCGGACGCGCTGGCGCCCCTCGTACGGGCCTGCCTGGCCAAGGACCCGGAGGAGCGGCCCAGCACGCTCCAGCTGTCCATGCGGCTCAAGGAGATCGCGGCCCGGGAGGCGCAGGGGCTCTCGGAGGGCCGCCCGCCGGCACAGCGCGCCCGGGTCGAACGGCCCACGGGACGGCTGCCAGAGGCGGACCACGCGGAGCGTACGGAGCGGCGCACGGGCGGCAGCGCGCCCAGGGGGGCGCAGGGCGGCGCTCCCGGCGGCCCGCACTCGCGGCCCTCCTCCTCACGCAACCCGCGCAACCCCGGCGGCCCGTCCTCCCGGCCGACCGCGGGACGCACCGGCGGCCGGCCGGCGCCGCGGACCACGGGGACGGGGCGGCGCCCCTCACGGCCGGACCCGAAGCTGATGCGCCAGCGCCTGATCGTGTTCGTCGTGGTCACGCTGATCGTGGCACTGGGCATCGCGGCCGCCCAGAAGCTCTAGGTTTCCAGGCCCCGTCTCCAGGGGGCTCGTGGCGGGTCAGTCGTCACCCGCCCGTCCGATGCTCCGAACGATCCTCGGCGCGAGGCGTGGCGTAGGTGACCACCACCGGCGCGTTCGCCTCCGCCTGCGCCCGGCCGGAAGCCGCCGTGATCTCCTCGTACGTCCACTCCCGGTGGAAGCGTTCCCCGTGGGCGTCGGTGATGTCGATGACCACGCTGGTCCATTCCTCGGCCGGCTGTTCGGGCACGAGTCCCAGTTCGTACGTCGCGTCGTGGAGAAGGGATTCGGTGACGCGTACGCCGGTGAGTCTTTCGGCCAGAGCGAGGACGGCCGCCTTCGCGTCGACGGCCGGGGCGCTCTCGTCGTGCTCTCCGTCGGGCGTCAGCGGGAAGCCGACCGCCCGCATCACGGGCACCAGTTCGTCGGGGCTGTTGCCGTCGCGTGCCGAGGGGCGCTCGAACGTCGTACGGAGCTCACCGTCCTCGAACCAGTGGAAGAGGTCGATGGGCTTGCCGCCGTTGCGGGAGTGCGCCACGACCCGTCCGCCCTCCGACAGCTTCTGCGCGCACGGCACCCCGAGGCCACCGTCGAAGCCGAGGACGACGGTCCAGTCGCCCTTCTCGCCCGGCGCCTTGAAGGCGCCGGCCACGTAGGACTCGTCCCAGTGGTCGTGATCCGCCTCGGCACGGTGAGCGTCGTTCGCCTCGATCAGCCCGGCCGTGCCGTCCCCCGTGCCGCGCGGCTCCGCCTCCATCGCATGCAGCACCTCCTGCGGGCTCCGCCCCCGGACGAGGGTCACGCTGTATCCGCTCTCCCTCATGTGGCGGAAGAGCGGCGAGGTGCGGATCCAGGCGTAGTCGTCTGTGGTCACCTGGGTCATGGGTGGCAGTGTGCCCGACGCCTCCGACAGCGCCCGCTACGGGCGGCCCTGGGCCACCGCGTAGAAGGCGACCGCCGCGGCGGCGCCCACGTTCAGGGAGTCCACGCCGTGGGCCATGGGGATGCGCACCCACTCGTCGGCGGCGACGAGCGCCTGCGTGGACAGGCCGTCGCCCTCGGCGCCGAGCATCAGGGCGACCCGCTCCAGGGACTGCGGGGCGGCCACCTCGATCGGCGTCGCCTTCTCGTGCGGGGTCAGCGCCAGCAGCTTGAAGCCGGCCTCGCGCACCTGGTCCAGGCTCTTGGGCCAGGCCTCCAGGCGGGCGTAGGGCACGGAGAACACCGCGCCCATGGAGACCTTCACCGAGCGCCGGTAGAGCGGGTCGGCGCAGTCGGGCGACAGCAGCACCGCGTCCATGCCGAGGGCGGCGGCGCTGCGGAAGATGGCCCCGATGTTGGTGTGGTCGTTGACCGCTTCCATGACGGCCACGCGGCGGGTCGTGGCAAGGATGTCCCCGGCCGTGGGCAGCGGTTTGCGCTGCATGGAGGCGAGGGCTCCGCGGTGCACGTGGTAGCCGGTGACGCGTTCGGCGAGGTCGGGGCTGACGGCGTAGACCGGCGCCGGGAGTTCGTCGATGACGTCGCGCATGACGTCGACCCACTTGGCGGAGAGCAGCATCGAGCGCATCTCGTACCCGGCGTCCTTGGCCCGTCTGATGACCTTCTCGCCCTCGGCGATGAAGAGGCCTTCCGCGGGCTCGCGCCTGCGCCGGAGCTCGACGTCGGTCAGGCCCGTGTAGTCGTGCAGGCGCGGGTCGTCGGGGTCGGTGATGGTGATGAGATCAGCCACAGGGTGATACTGCCTTGTCCTGGGTGCGGTGCCAACGGCCTGTCAGGCGCCGGCGGTGGGAAGGTCTGCGGCCCCGACGCGGACGACCTCGCCGATGACGATGACCGCGGGCGGCCTGACCTCCTCGGCGCGGACCGTCTCGCCGACCGTGGCGAGGGTGGCGTCCACGCGGCGCTGCGTGGCGGTGGTGCCCTCCTGGACGACGGCGACGGGGGTGTCGGCGGAGCGGCCGTACCGGACGAGCGCCTCGGCGATGAGGCCGATCTTGTCGACGCCCATCAGGACCACCAGCGTGCCCGTGAGCTTGGCGAGGGAGGCCCAGTCCACGAGGGAGCGCGGGTCGTCGGGGCCGACGTGGCCGCTGACCACGGTGAACTCGTGCGCCACGCCCCGGTGGGTGACCGGAATGCCGACGGCGGCGGGCACCGAGATGGAGCTGGAGATGCCCGGCACGACGGTGCACGGGATGCCCTCCGCGGCGAGTGCCTGGAGCTCCTCCATCCCGCGGCCGAAGACGTACGGGTCGCCGCCCTTGAGGCGGACCACGGCCTTGCCGGCCTTGGCGTGCTCGATCAGCGCGTTGTTGATGGCCTCCTGGGCCATGAACCGGCCGTACGGGATCTTCGCGGCGTCGATGACCTCGACGTGCGGGGGGAGTTCGTCGAGCAGGTCGCGGGGGCCGAGCCGGTCGGCGATGACCACGTCGGCCTCGGCGAGGAGGCGGCGGCCGCGCACGGTGATCAGGTCCGGGTCGCCGGGGCCGCCGCCGACGAGGGCGACGCCGGGGGTGGACTTGTGGCGGTGGCCGGGGGCGGCGAGGCTGCCGTCGCGCAGGCCCTCCACCACGGCGTCGCGGACGGCGGCGGACCGGCGCGGGTCGTTGCCCGTCAGCACGGCGACGGTGACGCCTTCGATGCGGCCGGTGGCCGGGGTCCAGGCGGTGGCCGCGGAGGCGTCGTCGGCGCGGACGCACCAGACGTGCTCGCGCTCGGCCTCGGCGGAGGCCCGCTCGTTGACGTCGCGGTGCTGCGTGGCGATGAGGGCGTACCAGGCGCCGGCGAGGTCGCCGTCCTGGTAGCGGCGGCGCTCCCAGCGGATCTCGCCGGTCTCGGCCATGGCGTCCACGGAGGGGGTGGCGGAGGGCGAGACGAGCAGGACGTCGGCGCCGGCGGCGATGAGCGCCGGGAGACGGCGCTGGGCGACCTGGCCACCGCCGATGACGACGACGCGGCGGCCGGCGAGGCGGAGTCCTACGGGGTAGGCGGGGGTGTCGGCCATGGCGATGCGGCTCCTGAAGGCGGCAGTCGTTCTGTCGTGCCGCTGCGGCTCTGGAGCGGCGGGATGCTGACGTGCGGTGATGCGGTGCGGGTCCACCATACGGCGCGGACCGCCCGAGGTACGGACGGGGGCTGCGCCCGGCCTCCCGGCACTCCGCCCTAAGGGGCGAGTGAGCCGAAGGGGCGCGCCGGGGAGTGGGGACGAGCGCGCGCAGGAAACCGCGAGGAACGAGCGGTTTACGAGCACGCACGGCCCCACGAGCCGGCACCAGGCGCCCCGGAGGCGAACCGAGCCCCCGACCAAGACCGGCGAGTGAGCCGAAGGGGCGCGCCGGGGAGTGAGGGTGAGCGCGCGGAGGAAACGCGAGGTACGAGCGTTTACGAGCACGCACGCCCTCACGAGCCGGCAAAAGGCGCCCCGGAGGCGAACCGAGCCCCCGACCAAGACCGGCGAGTGAGCCGAAGGGGCGCGCCGGGGAGTGAGGGTGAGCGCGCGGAGGAAACGCGAGGTACGAGCGTTTACGAGCACGCACGCCCTCACGAGCCGGCAAAAGGCGCCCCGGAGGCGAACCGAGCCCGCGAAAAAGGCCGCGCCGGGGAGTGGGGGCGAGCGCGCGGAGGAAACCGCGAGGAACGAGCGGTTTACGAGCACGCACGGCCCCACGAGCCGGCAAAAGGCGCCCCGGAGGCGAACCGAGCCCCCGAAAAGAGGGGCGGGTTATTTCTCCGTGACGCCCGCCGAGTCGAAGGTGGCGACCTCGTGCATCGCGCGGGCCGCGCTCTGGACCAGCGGGAGGGCCAGCAGGGCGCCCGTGCCCTCGCCGAGGCGGAGGTCGAGGTCGACCAGGGGGCGCAGGCCGAGCTTGTTCAGGGCCGCCACGTGGCCCGGCTCGGCGCTGCGGTGGCCCGCGATGCAGGCCGACAGCGACTCGGGGGCGATGGCACGGGCCACGAGCGCGGCGGCTCCGGCGCTGACGCCGTCCAGGATCACCGGCGTACGCAGGGACGCGCCGCCGAGGAGGAGGCCCACGATCGCCGCGTGCTCCAGGCCGCCGATCGCGGCGAGGACGCCGATCGGGTCCGCCGGGTCGGGCTGGTGGAGCTCCAGGGCACGGCGTACGACGTCGACCTTGCGGGCGTGCGTCTCGTCGTTGATGCCGGTGCCGCGGCCGGTGACCTCCGACGGGTCGACTCCCGTGAAGACCGAGATCAGGGCCGCGGAGACGGTGGTGTTCGCGATGCCCATCTCGCCCGTGAGGAGTGCCTTGTTGCCCGCCGCGACGAGGTCTCGGGCCGTCTCGATGCCGACCTCGATGGCCGCGATCGTCTCCTCGCGGGTCATCGCGGGGCCGGTGGACAGGTCCGCCGTACCCGGGCGGACCTTGCGGGGCAGCAGGCCCGGGGTGGCGGGCAGGTCGCCCGCGACGCCGACGTCGATGACGCAGACCTCGGCGCCCACCTGGTTGGCGAAGGCGTTGCAGACCGCTCCGCCGCCCAGGAAGTTGGCGACCATCTGCGTGGTGACCTCCTGGGGCCACGGGGTGACGCCCTGGGCGTGCACGCCGTGGTCTCCCGCGAAGATCGCGACGGCTGCCGGTTCCGGGATCGGCGGCGGGCAGACCCGGGACAGGCCCGCCAGCTGCGCCGAGATGATCTCCAGCATGCCGAGGGCGCCCGCCGGCTTGGTCATGCGCTTCTGCCGCTCCCAGGCCTCGCCGAGCGCCTTCGCGTCGAGGGGGCGGATGCTGGCGACCGTCTCGGAGAGCAGGTCGTGCGGCTCCTCCCCCGGCAGCGCGCGGCGGCCGTACGTCTCCTCGTGGACCACCCAGGAGAGCGGGCGGCGCTGCGACCAGCCGGCCTGGGCCAGCTCGGGCTCCTCGGGGAACTCGTCGACGTAGCCGACGCACAGGTACGCGACGACCTCCAGGTGTTCCGGCAGGCCGAGCTCGCGGACCATCTCGCGCTCGTCGAAGAAGCTCACCCAGCCGACGCCGAGGCCTTCGGCGCGCGCGGCGAGCCAGAGGTTCTCGACGGCGAGGGCCGAGGAGTACGGGGCCATCTGCGGCTGGGTGTGCCGGCCGAGGGTGTGGCGGCCGCCGCGGGTGGGGTCGGCGGTGACGACGATGTTGACCGGGGTGTCGAGGATGGCCTCGATCTTCAGTTCCTTGAACTGCTTGGCCCGGCCCTTGGGCAGCGACTTCGCGTAGGCCTCGCGCTGGCGCTGGGCGAGCTCGTGCATCGTCCGGCGGGTGTCGGCGGAGCGGATGACGACGAAGTCCCAGGGCTGGGAGTGGCCGACGCTGGGCGCGGTGTGGGCCGCCTCCAGGACGCGGAGCAGCACCTCGTGCGGGATCGGGTCGGTGCGGAAGCCCTTGCGGATGTCGCGGCGCTCGCGCATCACGCGCAGGACGGCCTCGCGCTCGGCGTCGGCGTAGCCGGGGGCCGGCTCGCCGGCCGGGGGCTCGGCCGCGACGACCGCCTCGGGCTGCTCCTCCGCCGCGTCGGGCGCGGCCGCGGTGGCCTCGACCGGCTCGGCGGCCTCGACGGGCTCCTCGACGGGCTCCTCGGCGGTGGCCGCGACGGGCTGCGGCTCGGCGGCCGCCGGCTCGACCGGGACGGGGGCGGCTTCGGCCGCCACCGGCTCCGCGGGGGCGACCTCCGGGACCTCCGCGACCTCCGCGGGGGCGACCGGCGCGGGCTCGGGCTGGACCGGCTCGGCCTGGACGGGCTCGGGCTGGACCGGCTCGGGCGTGACGGCCGGGGCCGCCTGCTCCTCGGGGGCGGCGGGCACTGGCTGCGGCTCGACGGCCACCGGCTCGACCGGGACGGGGGCGGGGGCGGCTTCGGCCGGCCCCGGCTGGACCGGCCCGGTGGCGACGGCCTCGACCGGTTCGGCGGGCTGGACGGGCTGGACGGGCTCGGCGGGCACGGCCGGAGCGACGGCCCCGGGTACGGCGGCCGGTGCCTCGGCGGCCGGTGCCTCGGCGGCAGCCGGCTCGACGACGGGCGGTGCCTCGGCGGCGTTCGGCTCGGGGGCCTCTGCGGCGGGCAGCGCCTCGGACGGTGCGGCCTCGGGCTGGGCGGGGGCCTGCGCGGATTCCGCCGGCAGCGGCTCAGACTCGGTCTCCGGCTCCTGGGCGGCCCCGACCGGCTCGGGGGCCGGGCCGGGCTGGGGCGCGTCCTCCGGCGCGGGAGCCTGGGCGGCCTCGGCCGCCGGCGGCTCGGCGGCCGGGACCGGTTCCGGCGCGGGGGCCTGCTGCTCCGGTGCGGGGGCCTGCTCCGGGGTCCACGGGGCGCCGGCCTGCGGCGGGACCTCGGCGAGCTGCGGGGCGGCGGGGTCCTGGGCGGCCTCCGCGCGGGGGACGTCCAGGTACTCGGGCCCCATGGTCGGGGGGCCGGCCTGGTGGAGCGGGGTCGTGGGCGCCGTGGGGGCGGTCGGGGCGGGCGGAGCGGCCTGCGCGGGCGCGGCGGGCGCCGCGGCCGGTCCGCGGTCCGCGAGGGAGCGCACGACTCCGCCGGTGGCGTCGGGCATGGGCGGGCCCATGTGCAGCGGCCGCCGGGCGGGGGCGACCGGGGCGGCGGGAGCCGCGGGCGGCGGGACGAGGCCGCCGAGGCCGAGTGCTCCGGAGTCCCGGCCGCCCGTCTCGTGGGCGCCCGCGCTGTAGGAGCCGTCGGGGAAGGCGGGCTGGGGGTACTCGGTGTACGCGGCGGGCTCGGGGTACGCCGCCGGGGCGGCCGCGTACGCGGTGCCGGCGCCGAAGGAGGCGTCGGCGTACGCCTGCTGCTCGGCGTGCTGGGGCTCCACGGGGAAGTCGGGGACCTGCGGGACGACCTGCGGGTCGCTCCAGGAACCCTGCGCGCTCGGCATCAGCAGCAGTTCCTCGTCCTCCGGCTCGGCCGGGTCGTCCATGAGGTCCTGGAAGGCGTAGCCGGGCATGGGTGCCGGGATCTGGACCGGGGCGGGGAGGCCCTGCTGATCCACCATGCCCGTGTTGTCCGGGAGACCCTCGCCCGGGACCTGGCCGGTGTCAGTCATGCTTACCCCTCGCCCATCGTGTTGCCTCTTCGATCACCCGGTCGCCCACGAGGCCTCCGAGCGGAGTTGCCGAGCGGTGTCGCGGGTGCGACGAGTCCGTCTCACGTGCGCCTGCGCGACAACCAGTAAGCATTGTCGCGCCCGTTGGCGACCGTGGCGGCCATAACCACCACGGTCCTCTGTGGACTGCGCCACGTCGCGCGTCCAGGCCGTGTCGCGATGCCCGAAACGTCCGCGCAGTACGACGATCGGCCAGCCTACCCCGGCCCTCGTCTCAGCGGGTGACAGGGCGCTGAGCTGCCAGGAGGAACACCACGGAACGGTCCTGTTCGGCCCAGGTGCGGGGGTCGAGGCCGACGGCCTGGAGGAGGGCGCACTCGACGTCGTAACCGTGTTCGGTGAGTACGCGGCCGACGGCCTCCGCCTGGTCGCGTGTGGAGGCGTGGCTGACGATCCGTTCGGGTCGCCGTTCGGCGACGGCCGCGACGACCTCGGCGCCGCCCCCGCCGACGCGGACGACGTCGGGTTCGGGCAGGTTCTCCAGGACGTGCGGGGCGCGCCCGGCGACGAACTGCAGTTGCACTCCTCGCTTGCGGGCGGCGGCGGTGACCCGCTCGCGGGCCCCCGGGGCGGCGTCCACGGCGATGACGGCGGCGCCGAGGGCGGCCGCGTCCACGGCCACGGCACCGGATCCGGTGCCGATGTCCCAGACGAGGTCGCCGGTACGGGGGCCGAGCCGGGCGAGTTGGGCCGCGTGCAGCAGTGCCGACTCCCCCTCGCCCTCCCCCGCGCCGGGCTGCGGGCGGGCCCAGCCGCGGTCGGCCCCGAGGGCGGCGCTCTGGCCGAGCAGCCAGCCGGGCTCGGCGGCCTGGGTCTGGCCCGCGCCGCCGATGACGATGACGACGTTAGGGTCGCGCCAGCTGTGGTCGGCGGCCTTGTCCGAGGTGAGGACGCTCACCTGCTCGCGTTCCGTGCCCAGTTCCTCGCAGACGACGAAGGTGCGGTGGACCCCGTCGAGGAGGAGGGCGAGTTCGGCGGGGCCGGCGCCGGGCGAGGTGAGGACGGCGACCTTGGTGTGGGCGCGGCAGACGTTGACGGCGCGCCGCAGGGTGCGGGGGTGGGCGACGACCACCTGGGCGTCGTCCCAGGGCATGCCGGCGCGGGCGAAGGCCGCGGCGACGGAGGAGACGGCGGGGACGACCTCGACCTCCAGGCCGTGCTCCGGGGCGCGCAGGGTGCGTACGACACCGAAGAAGCCGGGGTCGCCGTCGGCGAAGACGACAGCGGTGCCGCGGTGGCCCGCGATGCGGCGGGCGGCCAGGCCCAGACTGCCGAGGCGGATGCGTTCGGCGGTGGGCGGGACTTCGGGGAGGGCGAGGTGGTGGGCGGCTCCGGCCACGAGGGTGGCGGCGGAGAGCGCGGACCGGGCGGCCGAGGTCAGGGGCGAACCGTCCCAGCCGATCACCGTGACCCGGTCGGCCATCGTCGTCTGTCTCCTGGTGTGGGGGGGAAGGGAGGGGCGCAGGGAGGGGCGGGCACGGCGAGACTACCCGGTCACCGGTTTACTTCCGGTCGGCACCGACGGGGTGGCCGTGCACGTCGGACCGGCGACCGGCGGCCGTGCCGTCCGGGTGGCCGCCGAGGGTGTCGCGGGTGTCGTTGCTGTCGTGGCTGTCGTGGCCCCGGTGGGCGTCGCTGCTTTCGTAGCTCTCGTAACCGTCGTAACCGTCGTAACCGTCGTATCCGCCGTAGCCGTCGGCTTCGTCGAGGTCCTCGGGCAGAAGGCTCCAGACGATGAGGTCGGTGCGGGTGTCGGCCCAGCCGCCGTCGGCGGTCTGCGTGCGCACCGTCCAGGCGTTGCGCAGGACGCCCTCGCTGATGCAGCCGATCTTCTGGGCCACCTGCTGGGAGGCGGTGTTGTCCGCGGCGGTGCGCAGTTCGAGGCGCTCGAACGCCTGCTCGCGGAAGAGCCATCGGGCGACGGCGAGGACGGACTCGCTGGCGTAGCCCTCGCCGCGGGCCCAGGGCGCCGTGAGGTACCCGACCTCGGTGGCTCGGGTGCGCCAGTTGGTGTTGCGGAGGTGGACGATGCCGACGAGGCGCTGGGTGAGGAACTCGGTGACGGCGAAGACGATCCCGCGGCCTTCGGCGCGTTCGGTGTGGGAGTCCCGGGTGGCCCAGGCGTGGGCGTCGGCCTGGGTGTAGGGGTACGGCGCGGAGGTCCAGGCGGTGATGTGCTCGTCGTTCATCATCTCGGCGAGCGCGGCGGCGTCCTCCTCCTCGAACGGGCGCAGCACCAGCCGGTCCGTGCTGATGGTGACGTCCGGGAAGGTGGTAGTCATGCGCAGCTCCATGCCTGAGAACGTGGTGCGACCGTGGTGCGATGTGACCGTGGGGGCGGGGCCGTTGGTGCGGGACCAGGTCCACGGGTCGTAGGCCACAGCATGCAGCATCGAACGGGGGATGTGCAGGGCCGGGTTGCCCGGGAGCGGGCAGGACTCGGCTTCGGGAGGGGCAGGATTCGGCCCCGCACGCCGAGGGGGGCGTGCGGGGCCGGGATGCATGACCGTCCGGGCCCGACGGGGTCGGGCGGCGGGGTCAGGCGGCGGGGGTGCCGAAGGCCGGGACGACCGAGCCCTGGTACTTCTCCTCGATGAACTTCTTGACGTCGTCGGAGTTCAGGAGCTTGGCGAGCTTCTGGACCCGCGGGTCGTCCTGGTTGCCGTCCTTGACCGCGAGGAAGTTGGCGTAGGGGTTGCCCTCGGCCTTCTCCAGGACGAGCGCGTCCTTGGCGGGTGCGAGGTCGGCCTCGATGGCGTAGTTGCCGTTGATCACCGCGGCGTCCACGTCGCCCAGGGCGCGCGGGACGGTGGCGGCCTCCAGCTCCTTGAACTCCAGGCCCTTCTTGTCGGTGATGTCGGACAGCTTGGCGCTGGTGCCGACGCCCTCCTTGAGGGTGATCAGGTTGTTCGCGGCCAGCAGCTGGAGTGCGCGGCCCTCGTTGGTGGTGTCGTTGGGGACGGCGATGGTCTGGCCGGCCTTGATGTCGGAGAGCGCCTTGACCTTCTTGGAGTAGAGGCCGAGGGGTTCCAGGTGCACGTTCACGACGGGGGCGACGTGGGTGTTGTTCTTCTTGTTGAAGTCGTCGAGGTACGGCTTGTGCTGGAAGTAGTTGCCGTCGACCTGGCCCTGCTCGGTGGCGGTGTTGGGCAAGACGTAGTCCGTGAACTCCTTGACCTCCAGCTTGAGGCCTTCCTTCGCCGCGAGCTTGTCCTTGACGAAGTTCAGGATGTCGGCGTGGGGGCTCGGGGAGGCCGCTATGACGAGCGGCTTGCTCTCGTCGGCCTTGCCGCCGTCGGCCTTGGCGGAGGACGGGTCCGAGGAGCTGCCGCAGGCGGTGAGGCCGAGGGTCAGCGCGGTGGCGGTGGCGGCGAGGGCGGTGAGCTTGGTGTTCTTACGCACGAAGAGTGCCTTTCTTGCTGCACAAGTACGGAGGACTTGCTGGTGGTGGCCCAAGCACGACAAGTGCGGGCTCTGTGGGGAAATCAGTGGGGGGGCGTTGCCCGTGCCGGCGGTCAGGCCGTCCGGCCGCGGCGGGACAGGAGGCGTACGACGCCGTCGCCGATCAGCTGGACGACGGTGACGAGGACGATGAGGACCACGACGGTGGCGACCATGAAGCCGGTCTCGAAGCGCTGGAAGCCGTAGGTGATGGCCTTGGAGCCGAGGCCTTCGCCGCCGACGGCGCCCGCCATGGCGGAGTAGCCGACGAGGGTGATGACGGTGGTGGTGACGCCGGCGACGAGCGAGGGCAGGGCCTGCGGCAGGAGGACCTTGCCGACCAGGGTCGGGATGCCGCCGCCCATGGACTCCACGGCCTCGATCAGGCCGTGGTCCACCTCGCGGACGGCTGTCTCGACGAGCCGGGCGAAGAAGGGGATGGCGCCGATGGCGAGCGGGACGATCATGGCGGTGGGGCCGATGAACGTGCCGACGACCGCGGTGGTGACCGGGATCAGGAAGATCAGCAGGATGATGAACGGCAGCGAGCGGCCTATGTTCACGATCACGCCGAGGACCTTGTTGAGCGGCTGGTTCTGCAGGAGGCCGCCCTTGTCGGTGAGGACCAGCAGGATGCCGATGGGCAGGCCGCCGAGCACGGTCACCAGGGTGGACCACAGCACCATGTAGAGGGTGTCGTAGGTGCCCTGGGTGAGCAGGGGCTGCATCTCGGACCAGGTCACTTGGCACCGTCCTTGGCCAGTTCGGTCAGTTCGGTCAGGCCGGTCAGCTCGGCCAGTTCGCCGTCGATCCCGTCGGCGTCGTCCACGACGTCGACCTGGAGGCCCTGCTCGCGCAGGAAGCCCACCGGCACGACGTTGTCCTCGTAGCGGCCGGGCAGTTCGATGCGCATGCGGCCGATGAGCCGGCCGGCGACGGTGTCCATCGCGGCGCCGAGGATCGAGATGTCGACGTTGTAGGTGCGCGAGAGCTGCGAGATGACCGGCTGGGCGGCGGCCTCGCCGTGGAAGGTGACGTCGACGACCGTGCGGTCGGGGCCGGAGGCGGCGCCGGTGACCGGGAACAGCTCGCCGGCGAGCTCGGAGCCGGGGGTGGCGAGCAGTTCGGCGACGGTGCCCGACTCGACGATCCGGCCCTTCTTCATCAGGGCGGCCGAGTCGCAGACGGTCTTGACGACGTCCATCTCGTGGGTGATGAGCAGCACGGTGAGGCCGAGCTGCTCGTTGAGGTCGCGCAGCAGCTTGAGGATGGAGCGGGTGGTCTCGGGGTCGAGGGCGCTGGTGGCCTCGTCGGAGAGCAGCACCTTGGGGTCGCCGGCCAGGGCGCGGGCGATGCCGACGCGCTGCTTCTGGCCGCCGGAGAGCTGGGTGGGGTAGGCCTTGGCCTTGTCGGCGAGGCCGACGAGGTCGAGGAGTTCCAGGGCCTTGCGGGAGCGCTCGCGGCCGGAGACGCCGAGGATCTCCAGGGGCAGCTCGACGTTGGCCTGGACGGTGCGCGAGGACAGCAGGTTGAAGTGCTGGAAGACCATGCCGATACGGCTGCGGGCCTCGCGCAGTTCGCGGCCGGCGCGGCGGCCGCGGCCGGCGAGCGCGGTGAGGTCGACGCCGTCGACGTGCACGGTGCCGGTGGTGGGGCGCTCCAGCAGGTTCACGCAGCGGATCAGGGAGGACTTCCCGGCGCCGCTCTGGCCGATGACTCCGTAGACCTCGCCCTCGCGGACGTGGAGGTCGACGCCGTCCAGGGCGGTGACCTCGCGGCCACGGGACTGGTAGACCTTCGTGAGGCCCGATGTGGTGATCACAGGATTTCCGTCGCTGTCGAGTGCGCGGCGCAGCGGGGTGCCGGGCACGGGGCAAACATCTGGGACGCGATACGGGACGAACCGTCGGAAAACGATGGCTTCGACGCGTGCGCGGGGCATGAGTGGGCCGTACTGCCATCAGCTGGTGACGTCACGGCGCGGCCGGTCTCGCTTCGGGGCGCGAGGCTCAGGAAGGGGCCCTCAGAAGGCGCACATTCGACACATACAACGAGCACCGGGCGTCATCGTCGCCTCGGTCGCAAGGGTGCGGCTGCTCGTCGTGGTCATGGGCCCCAGTAAAGCAGACGTATCCCGTCACCGATCAAAACTGTCCGGATAGCGGACGACTTTCGGCCGCATACCGGACAACACCGGTCACCGGGGACCTGTCGTCCCACCCTGCCGCCCGCGCCGCTGACCTGCGCCGACGCGCTCCCCGAGGGCCTCGGCGGGGGCTCTGCGGGAGCCGTCGACCGGGCCCTCTCCCGGGCCCCCTGTGGTCAAGACCACGGTCGGGCGGGGGTACGGGCAGGGGCCGCGCGCATCGGGTCTTTCGACCCGTAATACCCTCGCTGCATGCTCGACGCCCTGACGGTCGCCATCGGCGTGGCCGCCCTCGCCCTCGCCGCCTGGTGCGGTTTCGCCGCGCTGCGGGACCAGCCGACCAAGGACTGGCACTTCATCGGCATGGCCGTCGTGACCGTGCTGGTCCTGGCGCAGCTGGTGATCGGCCTGGTCCAGCTGGCCAGGGGCGAGAAGCCCGACGAGGGCTCGGTGATCTTCGTGGCGTACCTGTTCGGCGCCTTCGCCGCGGTACCGGCCGCCGGGCTGCTCTCGCTGACCGAGCGGACCAAGTGGGGGTCGGTCACGGTGGCCGCCGGCGCGGTCGTCCTCGCCGTCCTTGAAGTCCGGCTCTACGACATCTGGGGAACCACCGGTGCCTGACGCTGAGACGACGACCGCCACCCCCGCCGGGCGCAAGCGCCTGGTCTCCGGCCCCGGGCTGCTGCTGGTGTGGCTGTACGGGGTGATGGTCGTGGGCGCGGTCTCGCGTTCGGCCTTCCAGATCTCGACCGAGTTCGGCCGCGCGCCGCTGGCGTACTCGCTGTCCGCGGTGGCTGCGTTGGCCTACGCCTTCATCACCTATTCACTGGTGCGCGGCGGCGAGGCTGCGCGCAGGGCGGCGCTGGTGTGCTGCGCCGCGGAGCTCGCGGGCGTGCTGGCCGTGGGCACGTGGACCGTGCTGCGCCCGGACTCCTTCCCCGACACGACCGTCTGGTCGCAGTTCGGGATGGGCTACCTGTTCATCCCGGTGATCCTGCCGATCACCGGGATGCTCTGGCTGCGCAAGCGCTGAGCCGGGCGCCGACTCAGGCGCTGACCGTGAAGTCGGTCGGGTCCTTGGCTTCCTTCTCCAGGATCACCAGCTGCACCCCGTCGGACGCCGTGCGCCCGCCGACCTTGACGTATCCGGCCTTGCGGTAGAGGCGCAGGTTGGACTCGCTCTTGTGGCCCGTGTGCAGGCGGAAGCGGGTGGTGTTGCCGGGGCCCGCGAGGGCCTGCTCGACGGCGCGCAGCAGGCGGGCGCCGAGTCCGTGCCCCTGCAGGCGCGGGTGGACGCAGAGCTTGGCGATCTTGGCGGTGCCCTCCTCGTCCACGCTGCCGCGCACGGTGCCGACGATCTCGTCGCCGAGCCGGGCCACCAGGACGGTGTCGGCCGCGAGCTCTGCCTTGAGGGAGTCCAGGGACTGGGTGAGCGGCTGGATGAGGTAGTTGCCGTACAGCTCGGCCTCGCGCTGGAAGGCCAGGTACTGCAGTTTGAAGATCTGCTCGGCGTCTTCGGCGACCGCCGCCGAAATGGTCACGCTCATGCCCATGTGCGCATGCCTCCAGCTCACCTGGTAGCCCGTTGGTCTACCGCTCCATTCCCCGAAGGCCAGGAGCCGCAACCTCTGCCGCGAGCATTCTGCGCAGACATCCCAGGCAACGGGAACGCACGGGCCCTAAACTTCCTTGTGAGATACCCAACTCTCCTGCGATTTCACGGTATGTGAGGTCTCTGGGCGAAAGAAGTGCCCTCATGAGCTCGGGGCAGCGGCCGGGCAACCGGGCGACCGCCGACCGGAGGGCGCGGTTGTCCTCCCCGTGCATGAGCGCGTCTTCAGGTTCTCGCTCTGGCCCTGGCCCGGCTCCGGGCCCGCCGGCGGTGCCGGCCCGCGGACGGTGGTCGTCCACGCGGTGCCGCCGCTGGTCGTAGGGGATCTCGCGGCGGGCGCGGCGGCGGGCGAGCCGGGCCTCGGCCCGGACCGCGCGGCGCAGCCAGCGGGCCGGCTCGGCCGGGTCGGCGGGGTCGGGTGCGTGTCGGCCGCTCTCCAGCAGCCTGACCCATACGGCTTGTTCGAGGTCGGCGGCGTCCACTCCGGCGCCCGGGGCCTCCGCCGCGGCCTCCGCGGAGAGCAGCGGGCCCAGTTCGGTGACGACGAGGTCGGGGTCCTTCAGCAGGTCCATGCCGAGCGGGACGAGTGGGTCGCGCCCGCCGGTTTCCCAGGCGGGCGCGACCCACTCGTTCGGGAAGCGGCGCTCAGCCGTTGACGGGGCGTCGGCCGGGGCGGAAGGCTTCGGCGGCGAGCATCCCGGTGTCCGGATTGTCGGTGAAGATCCCGTCGATGCCCTGTTCGAAGTAGGTGCGGAAGGCGCCGAGGGCGTCCCCGTACGCGGCCGGATCCGTACCCCTGCGGTACTCGGCGGGCAGGAAGCTGTTCTCGTTGCGGGCGGTGTAGGGGTGCAGCAGCAGTCCGCGGGCGTGGGCGTCCTTCACCAGGGTGGTCGGAGCGCCGAGCCGGCCGGCCGCGTCACGCGGGAGGATGAGGTCCATGGTGGGGCCGATGCCCTGCGCGAAGCCCGCGATCCACGTGAGGCCGTCGGGCTTGACCAGGTCGGCGACCGTCCGCGGGTCCCCGGCCTGTTCGAAGTCCCAGGGGCGGGTGTCGGCCGCGGAGAGCAGGACCACGCGGGGCGCGGAGACCAGCCGGGAGAGCCGCCGGATGCTGGAGGGTTCGAAGGACTGGAGGAAGACGGCGCCGTCGCGGCCGTCGCGGCGGTACCGGCGCAGCAGCCGGGCGAGGGGCTCCTCCAGGCCGAGGCCCAGGGCGCGGAAGTAGCTGGGGTGCTTGGTCTCGACGTGCAGCCGGACCCTCTCGCCGCGCCGCCTGCCCTCGCGGTCGGCCCAGCGGAGCACTTCTTCGAAGGTGGGGACCGCCCACTGGCCGTCGTAGAGCGTGTTGCGCTGGCGGACGGCGGGGATACGTTCCTTCGCACGCAGCGTCTTCAGTTCGGCGAGGGTGAAGTCCTCGGTGAACCAGCCGGTGACCGGGACTCCGTCGACGGACTTGGTGGTGCGCCGGGAGGCGAACTCGCGGTGGTCGGCGACATCGGTGGTCCCGCCGATCTCGTTCTCGTGGCGGCACACCAGGTGTCCGTCCCGGGTGGGGACCAGGTCCTGCTCGACGATGTCCGCCCCCAGGTCCAGGGCCAGCTGGTAGGAGCCGAGCGTGTGCTCCGGCCGGTAGCCGGCGGCACCGCGGTGGCCGATGACCGCGGGGTACGGGAGGTTCCGGAAGCCGCCCGCGCCGCCGCGCCCGCCTTCGCCCCGGCCTTCGTCGCCGCCTTCGCCCCGGCCTTGGTCGCCGCCGGAGGCGGCGGCCGGTCCCGCCGAGACGGAGGTGATCCCGGCCCCGGCCGCCATCACGGCCGCCCCCAGTACCGTGCGCCGCGCTGCCCCGCCCTGCGTCATGAGTGCCACTCCTCGTCGTGAAGGTCGTGAAGGTCGTGAAGGTCGTGAAGGTCGTGATGGGCGTGCCGATGGTAGGCAAACGGGGGTGGCTCCAGGGGGTGCCTCGGAGGCACATCCGGGGAACTTGGCGAAAACGCGCGTCAACAATCCGTATCCGACACGTGAACCCGATGTGCGCTCGGAGCTGACCCGCGAGTATCGTCCTCACCTGCGCTACCGCCGAGTGGTGGGTGCGCGAGCCGCTTTTCGATGCCGGAGGGCCCACGTTGTTCCGTACGAAGCTCATCAAAGCCACTGTCGGTCCGGTCATGCGCACGATGTTCCGCACCCGTGTGGAGGGCATCGAGAACATCCCCGGTTCCGGACCGGTGATCCTGGCGGGCAACCACCTCACCTTCATCGACTCCATGATCCTTCCCCTGGTGTGCGACCGCACGGTCCACTTCATCGGCAAGGACGAGTACGTGACCGGCAAGGGGCTCAAGGGCCGGCTCATGGCCTGGTTCTTCACCGGCTCCGGCATGATCCCCGTCGACCGTGACGGTGCCAACGGCGGCGTCGCGGCCCTGATGACCGGCCGCCGGATCCTCGAAGAGGGCAAGATCTTCGGCATCTACCCCGAGGGCACCCGCTCCCCCGACGGCCGGCTGTACCGCGGCCGCACCGGCATCGCCCGCCTCACCCTGATGACCGGCGCGCCGGTGGTGCCGTTCGCGATGATCGGCACCGACAAGCTCCAGCCCGGCGGCGCCGGCATGCCGCGACCGGGCCGGGTCACCGTCCGCTTCGGCGAGCCGATGGAGTTCTCCCGCTACGAGGGCATGGACCGCGACCGGTACGTGCTGCGCGCCGTCACCGACTCGGTGATGGCCGAGGTCATGCGGCTCTCCGGCCAGGAGTACGTCGACATGTACGCGACGAAGGCGAAGGCCGCCTGACGCGGCCCCGCTACTGGCGCCTCAGTGACCGGCTGACGCCCGCCGCCGTGGTGGTGGCGAGGATCCAGCCGGTCACGATGAGCAGGTACGACAGCCACTGGTGCCAGCCGGCCGGAGCGAAGGCCTGCTCCTGGCCGAAACCGATGATCGGCAGCATCAGGTCGATGGTGTAGAAGACCGCGTTGAAGTCCGGCGCCTCGCCCTGCTTGAGGGGGCGCGGCTCCTCCAGCGCGAACGCGACCGCCCCGGTGAGCAGCAGCGCCGTCAGCCAGCCCGCCGCGCGCAGCGGCCGGAAGCCGTAGCCGACCGTGCCGTCCTGGAGCAGCCCCCACAGGCGGGCGTGCCGGGGCAGTGTGCGGCGGTGCCTGCGCAGCTTGGCGAGCTGGACGGTACGGGCGGCGGCCTCGTCGCCCGCGGTGCGGTAGGCGGCGGCGAGCTGTTCGTACGGGTACGGGAGGTAGCCGGGCTCGCCGGTCTCCAGTGCGGCCAGCCGGTCCTCGGCGGGCAGGTGCGGGTCCAGTGCGCGGTAGGTGAGGCCGTCGAGGCGCAGCGGGTCCCGCCAGGTGCCGGGCCGCATGTTCAGCAGGTCGAACTGTGAGCGCCGCAGGTTCACGGTGCCCCGCACGTCCTCGCAGGCGGGCAGCCACATCTCGCCGACGGTGCAGCTGGAGGCGCGCAGGGCGACGCCGCCCGGGTTGTCGAGGACGGCGTGCGCGAGGTTGAGGCGGCCCGGTACGCGTGAGCCGGTGAGGTTGAGGCGGCCCTGGGTCCGGGCACGCGCGGCGTGGAGGTTGGTCCCGACCGTCAGGGTCTCGGCCTGGAGGGCGGTGCCGTCCGGGGCGAGAAGGCGGGCGTTGTCGAGGTTGACCTGGCCGCCGACGACGGCGCCGTTGAGGCGCAGCTGGCCGTGGACGGTGAGGTCGTTGGCGATGATGTCGGTGCCGATCTCCACGTGGTTGAGCTGGAGCGGCGGTTCCTCCCCCTCCTCGCCCGTCACGGGGCCGACCACCGCGCCCTGGAGGAAGAGGCCGCCGGATATTCTGGCGCCCTGGAGTCGGACGGGCCCGCTGATCCGGCAGCAGGAGAGCCGCAGCACGACGTCGACGCGCAGGGTGGCCGCGGTGAGGCCCGGCAGGGTGGAGTAGCCGAGGACGAGGGCCTTCAGCTGTGCCCCGTACAGGAGCGGTGTGCGTTCGAACCAGCAGTCGCGCATCCGGATCGGGTGGTCGACCACCGCGTAGCGCAGGTCCAGCTTCCCGACGATCCGGGCGCCCTTGATCTTGAGTCCGGCGACCCGGCCGTCCGCTGCGGGCGCGGCGCCCAGCAGGATCGCGCGCAGCACCTCGGCGCGCAGGGTGCGCTCCGGTCCCCAGCCGGCTCCGTCGACGGAGCTGTCGTCGGGGTGCTCCCGGAAGTCGACGCCGTCGCCGCGCGGGAAGGCGTCCCAGACGCGGCGCTCGGCCGGGGTCAGATCGTTGATCTCCATCGCGGGGATGGTGTCCCGGGGGCGACGGGCTGTCAAATCCGTCCGGGACACCGCCGCTTGGGCGGGTCAGTGCTCGATGCCCTCCTGGAGCCGCTGGCCCCGGAGCAGGAACCAGGCGGCCGCCGCGGTGGCCAGGAGTACGGCCGCACCGACGCCGGAGGCGAGGCGCAGACCGTCGACGAAGGCGTCCTGGGCGGCGCCGACCATGTGGGCGGCGGTGTCCGGGTCCAGCGTCTTGGCCGCCTCCACGGCTCCGCCGAGGGATTCGTGCGCGGCGTCGGCGACCGGTCCCGCGACGGTGGCCGGGGCGGTGAAGCCCTGGTAGACGCCGGTGACGATGGAGCCGAGCAGGGCGATGCCGAGGGCGGCGCCGAGTTCGTACGCGGTCTCGGAGACGGCGGAGGCCGAACCGGCCTGCTCCTTGGGGACGCTGGAGAGGATGACGTCGGCGGTGACGGTGAAGGAGAAGCCGGCGCCGAGGCCGACGACGAGCAGGGCCGCGCCGAGCAGCGGGTAGCCGCTCTCCTTGTGGACCAGGGTCAGGACGGCGAGGGCGGCGCCGATGGCGGCGAGGCCGCCGGTCACGACGGAGCGCACCGAGTACCGGCGGGCGTACCTGCCCGCGACCAGGCCGGTGACCACCGCGCCGATGGCGGCCGGCAGTTCGGCCAGGCCGGCCTCCAGCGGGCCGCGGCCCTGGACGAGCTGGAGGAACTGGGAGAGGAAGAAGACCAGACCGGACAGGCCGAAGACGGTGAGCAGGTCGGCGAGGACCGCGCCGGAGAAGCCGCGGTGCCGGAAGAGCCGCATGTCGAGCAGCGGGGACGGCAGGGTGAACTGGCGGCGGACGAAGGCGTACAGGGCGCCTGCACCGAGGCCCGCGGCGACCGCGACCTCCCAGGTCATGCCGTGCGTGGCGGCTTCCTTGATGGCGTAGACCACGCCGATGACGCCGACGAGGGAGAGGCCCACGCTGAGCAGGTCCCAGGGGCCGGCGACGGGGTTCTTGGACTCGGGAAGGAGCTTGATTCCGACGACGACCAGGGCGATCATCACGGGGAGGTTGATGAGGAAGACCGAGCCCCACCAGAAGTGCTGGAGCAGGGCTCCGCCGACGACCGGGCCGACGGCCGCGCCGGCGGAGGCGGTGGCGCCCCAGATGCCGATGGCGAGGCTGCGCTCGCGGGGGTCGGTGAAGATGTTGCGGATCAGCGCGAGGGTGGACGGCATCAGGGTGGCGCCGGCCACGCCGAGCAGGGCTCGGGCGACGATCATCATCTCGGGGCTGGTGGCGTAGGCGTTCAGCACCGAGACGGCGCCGAAGGCGGTGGCGCCGGCGAGGAGGAGCTTCTTGCGGCCTATGCGGTCGCCGAGGGAGCCCATGGAGACCAGGAGTCCGGCGATGACGAAGGAGTAGATGTCGCCGATCCACAGCAGCTGGGTGCCGGACGGCTTGAGGTCTTCGCTGAGGGAGGGGGTGGCGAGGCCGAGGACCGTGGCGTCGACCGCGACCAGCAGGACGGCCAGGACGAGCACGGAGAGCGCCAGCCAGCGGCCGCGGCTCTTCTCCTCCACCCCCGTCTGACGTATCAGCTGTTCGGTACGGCTCATTTCTCCACACTCCGTCGGGCGCCACCGAGCAGCAGCTCGGTGATCATGTACTGGAAGTCCTTGGCGGCGACCCGGCCGTCCATGACGGCCCAGGCGCAGCTGCCGATGAGGCCGTAGAGGGCCTCGGTGAGCCATGCGGGGCTCAGGTCGATCCGGATGTCGCCCTGCTCCTGGCCGCGCCGGAAGAGGGCGGTGACGCGGGCGTCGAGGCGGGCCCAGCCCTCGTTGACCTCGTCGCCTTCGAAGAGCTGGTTCTCGGTGACGAGGAAGGCCAGCAGTTCGGCGTTGGGCTCGGCCTCGGCGACGAGGCGTCTGAGTGCTTCCACCGCGGTGCCCTCGTCGAGGCGGGCGTTGTCGAACGCCTTCTCGAACTCCCGGATGCCGAGGTCTTCGAGGGCGCGTACCAGTGCGTCACGTCCGGCGAAGTGCCGGTGGAGGGTCGCGCGCCCGATTCCGGCGGCGCGGGCGACCTCGTCCATCGTGGCGGTCGATTTACGGGAGAGCAGGGCGGCCGCGTCGCGGAGCACCTGGTCACGATCCATGGCCATGAGACAAGCGTACACCGATTGAGACGCCAGTGTCTCATTCTGGAGGAAAATGAGCCGCCGCAGGGCGGTGGAAAGGCGATCCTGCCCCCATGAAGCCACTGCTGCTGATCGACGTCGACGGACCGCTGAACCCCTACGCCGCCCAGGCGCAGCGCCGCCCCGAGGGGTACTCCACCCACCGGATGCGGCCCACCGGCTGGACGCGGAAGGAGAGCGCGAAGCCGCTGCGCGTCTGGCTGAACCACGGGCACGGCGCGGAGCTGCTCGCGCTCGCGGACGCGTACGAGCTGGTCTGGGCGACGACCTGGAAGGACGAGGCCAACGACTGGATAGGCCCACACCTGGGCCTGCCCCGGCTCCCCTACATCGACTGGCCGGCGATGCACGGCCGGGCGCCGCGCGGCACCTTCTGGAAGACGCAGTACATCCTGGAGTACGCGGGCGAGCGGCCCTTCGCCTGGGTCGACGACGACATCACCGCGATGGACCGCGAGTACGTCGACCAGCTCCATCCGGCGCCCGCGCTGCTGCTGCGCGTCGACGAGCGGATCGGCCTGGTCCGCCGCGACTTCGACGCCCTGGCCGACTGGGCGGCGTGACCGCGGGCGGGGAGCGGCCGCCGCGGGGCGGAGGTTTTGATCATGGTCCGGCCGGGACTTAGCATGCACATGCCCCCCGCATGCCTCCCATACCGTACCGACGAAAGCCGCCCATGCGCCTTCAGCGGATCATCGCCGCGACCGCCACCCTCGGATGCCTCGCCACTCTCGCCGCGTGCAAGGAGGGCGGGCAGTCGGCCGCCCCGGCCTCATCCGCGTCCACGTCTGCCGCCGCGGCCGCCGATGAGGGCCCGCTCGCCGAGGCGCAGCGGTACCTGCGGCAGTTCGCCAACTGCGACGACCTGAGCGACAAGCCCGACGACCCCAGAATGCCCGCGGGCGACTTCCCCAAGGCCGGGCAGTGGTCGGTCAAGGAGGTGGGCGTCTGCAGCGACAAGGTCCGGCAGGGCGAGATCGTCATCGCCGTCCCCGGGGACATGAAGCAGTTCCAGGAGCGGTACAAGGGCTACGTCCTGGACAGGGTCCGCGGCGGTGACGGCGCGTACGGGCTGGAGAGCCGGGTCCTGGTCGGCAAGGGCTTCGTCGCGTTCCCGACCGCCACCAAGACGGCAGTCGCGCTGGTCCGCTCCGACCTGCGGGTCCTGACGTGCAACCCGACCGGTCTGGTCCCCGAGGGCTACAAGCGGGAGAAGCCGCTGGTGGAGCACTGCATCCTCAGCGACTTCGTGAACTCCGAGGACGGGTCGGGCAGTCCGAACCTCCAGACGCCCCAGGACCCGGGCAAGGGCGAGAAGGCGGGCCAGCCGACGACGGGCAGCCTGGGACTCCCGCGCGCCGGCAGCATGGCAGAGCTGCGCACGCTCGTGGGCAGCAGCCTCGACTGCGAGAAGCACTTCTCGACCGACCCCGACACCGTCGCGATCGAGTCGATCGACTACGCACCGGTCGTGGAGGGCAGCGGCCTGGGCTGGGGCGTGACCGGCCGCGCCCTGTGCGGGCAGCCCGCGGCGGGGCAGCGCGCCCGTGACCTGAGCTGGCTGGACACCGTCGGGGACATGAAGCTGCTCCAGACCAAGGCGAAGGCCGCGCAGCTGGCGGACTACAAGGACGACGGCAAGCTGAGGCAGACCGCGAGCCGGCTGCTCGTCGGGGAGAACATCGCCGTCGAGACCAACAGCCCGTCGTCCCGGCACGGCCTCTACCAGTTGCAGTTCCTGTACCTGAACTGCATCCCCGGCTTCTCCGCGCCGTCGGGGTACCGGCTGGAGAAGGCCCAGGTCGAGGGCTGCGTCCTGACCAACTACGAGCCGGACCACCCGCTCGGCTGAGCCGGCCGGGGCCGGAGGCGGCCTCGGAAGCGATGCCGTCGGACGCGGACGCGCCGGAGGGGCGGCCGGGGCGCTGTGCTCCGGCCGCCCCTCCGGGCATTCCGCCGCGTGCGGACGTACAGGCCCCCTGTCCCGTCCGGGTCCGGCGGGCGTGCGGGCCGCAGGGCGGCGGTGGCAGTGGGGACGGCTACTGCTTGTGGACGGCCCAGGCGTGCTGGATGACCAGGTCGGCCTTGAGCTCGGTGAGCTGCGCCGCGACCGCCGACGGGGCGGTGCCGCCGCGGCCGTTGCGGGAGGCGAGCGCGCCCTTGACGTTGAGGACGGTGCGGACCTCGGGGGTCAGGTGCTCGGAGATCTTCGCGAACTGCTCGTCCGTGAGCTCGTCCAGCTCGATGCCGAGCCCCTCGCACTCCTTGACGCACTCGCCGGCCACCTCGTGCGCCACCCGGAAGGGGACGCCCTGCTTGACCAGCCACTCCGCGATGTCGGTGGCGAGCGAGAAGCCGGCCGGGGCCAGCTCCTCCATCCGCTCCCGGTTGACGGTGAGCGTGGCCATCATGCCGGTGAAGGCCGGCAGCAGGACCTCAAGGGTGTCGCAGGAGTCGAAGACCGGCTCCTTGTCCTCCTGGAGGTCCCGGTTGTAGGCCAGCGGCAGCGCCTTGAGGGTCGCGAGCAGGCCCGTCAGGTTGCCGATGAGACGGCCGGACTTGCCGCGCGCCAGCTCCGCGATGTCCGGGTTCTTCTTCTGCGGCATGATCGAGGAGCCGGTGGAGAAGGCGTCGTGCAGCGTCACGAAGGAGAACTCCTTCGTGTTCCAGATGATGATCTCCTCCGCGATCCGGGACAGGTTGATCCCGATCATCGCCGTGACGAAGGCGAACTCGGCGACGAAGTCCCGCGAGGCCGTGCCGTCGATGGAGTTGCCCACCGAGCCGCGCTCGAAGCCCAGTTCGGCGGCGACCGCCTCCGGGTCCAGGCCCAGCGAGGAGCCGGCGAGCGCGCCGGAGCCGTACGGCGAGACCGCGGTCCGCGTGTCCCACTGGCGCAGCCGCTCCGCGTCCCGGGACAGGGCCTGCACGTGGGCCAGTACGTGGTGCGCGAAGAGCACCGGCTGCGCGTGCTGGAGGTGGGTGCGGCCCGGCATCGCCACGTCGGCGTGACTCTCCGCGAGGCCGACCAGCGCGTCCTGCAGGTCGGCGATCAGGCCGCCGATGATGCGGGCGTGGTCGCGCAGGTACATACGGAAGAGGGTGGCGACCTGGTCGTTGCGCGACCGGCCGGCCCGCAGCTTGCCGCCCAGTTCCGCACCGAGGCGCTCCAGCAGGCCCCGCTCCAGGGCGGTGTGCACGTCCTCGTCGGCGATGGTGCCGGTGAAGGAGCCGTCGGCGACGTCGGCCTCCAGCCGGTCCAGGCCGGCGATCATGCGTTCCAGCTCGTCGGCCGTGAGCAGGCCCGCCGTGTGCAGCACGCGGGCGTGGGCGCGCGAGCCGGCGATGTCGTACGGGGCGAGGCGCCAGTCGAAGTGGACCGACGCGGACAGCTTCGCGAGGGCCTCGGCGGGGCCGTCGGCGAACCGGCCGCCCCAGAGCCGGACGTCACCAGCGTTGTTGCTGCTCACAGCTACTGCTCCTCAAGACTGCATGTATGGATGTGCAACGGCCTCCCCGCCGCGGAGGTAACGGGGAGGCCGTCTTCGTGCGGTCGGCCCGGGTGGGATCAGGCCGGTTCGCGCTTGGCACCGCGCGGGCGCAGGGCGAGGGCGCCGATGCGGCCCCGCGCCGCGGAAGCACCCAACGACAGGCATAACTATGCACTGTCCCGTATGTTTCGTCAATCAAGTCAGGTGCCACCTGCCTGATCCGCCTTGCGACCGCCCTCTCGGATGGCGGCCCGTACGCCGTCATCCGACGGCGCGCGACCTTGGTGACGGATCCCGACGGCCTGCCTGCGATGCCCACGCCCCTTCCGCACGTACCGTCTGACGTGTGCTGCGTACCGCTCTCGTCACCGGCTCGCTTGTCGTCACCGTGCTGCTCCCGCAGGGGGCCGCGCCCGCCACCGGGCCGCTGCCCGCCCGTCTCGCCGACACCGGCGGCGGCAGTCAGCTGATCACCGCCGTCGCGCCGTCGCCCGGATCCACGACCGGCCGCCTGACCTGGTGGGACCGGCGGGCCGGACGCTGGTACGAGGCCGGGAGCGCGCCCGCCCGCTTCGGGGCCAACGGCCTCACCGAGGGCACGACCCGTACGCAGGGCACCAGCACCACTCCGACCGGCCTGTACGAGCTGCCGTACGCCTTCGGGATCCGGCGGGCGCCGGCCGGGACGGCGTACGGCTACCGGCGGGTGACCGCGGACTCCTGGTGGTGCCAGGACAACGCCTCGGCCGCGTACAACCGCTGGGTGGAGCCGCTGCCCGCGGACTGCGCGCCGGGAGAGGCCGAGCACCTGGTCACCTACGAGAAGCAGTACGCGCACGCGCTGCTGATCGCCTTCAACTACGACCGTCCGGTGCGCGGCCGGGGGGCCGGGATCTTCCTGCACGTCAACGGCAAGGGGGCGACGGCCGGTTGCGTGTCGGTGCCCGAGCGGAACATGCGGGAGATCCTGCGCTGGGCGGACCCCGTCCGACGACCGCACATCGCGATCGGCACCCAGGACGGGCCGCTCGCCGTGACCCGCTATTAAGGCCCGTCCTCGTCCTCTTCGGCGGCCCGGTACGCGTAGGCGTCCTCCCACCAGACCTTGTCGTCCAGCCACTCGTCGGCCTCGTCCTCGTTCTCGGGGACGACCGTGTCGGCGCCGCGCCATCTGTACCGCTCGCCGAGGCTGCGCAGCACGAGCGTGCGCCGCTCCTCGTCCAGCGCGCCGAAGGCCGGGTGCGGCACGGCGCGGGCCAGGTCGCCCAGCGGGTCGCCGCAATCCGTCCGTTCCCGGACCTCCCGGCCGGCCCGTTCGGCGAACGCCAGGGCCACCAGGCCGCAGGCGGCCACCACGGCGCAGGCCCACTGCCAGGGGCCCTGCGGCCACTCGAACACCAGCAGGACGCCCACCACACTCCAGGACATCATCACGAAGACGATGCCCAGGCAGGCGCAGCAGTCCAGCAGTTGGTTGCTCTTGTCGTGCGGCAGCCGGGGCAGCTCGGGCAGCAGAGTGTCCTGTTCGGCCCGGTACACGCCGCTCCGCCGCCGGTGTTCCTCGTCGTTCCAGTCGATCCAGCCGAGGGACACGGGCTCGGGATCGTGTCGGCGCACGGCCTCCAGCAGGGCGGTGGGCAGCGGGTGGGCGGGGGTCCGGGCGTGGTCGCGGCCCTGCTCCGTGAGGAACACGGCGCCCTCGGCGTCGATCCTGAGGTGCCCGGCGAGGACGAGTTCGGCGGCTGCCGCCTCGATCGCCTCGTTCCGCAACAGGGCGGCGTGGTAGGGCTCCAGGTCGATCGTGGCGACGAGCCGGAGGACCTCGCGACGGATCCGGGTCCGGCGCCGCCACCGCAGGCCGATGGGCACGTACACGGCGACGGCCATGGCGGACGCCCACAGGGCGAGGACGAGTCGGAGCACCGCCCGAGGCTACGTCGGCGAACAGCGGTGGGGCACCGGGGTTTCCCGGCGCCCCGGTGTCAGGGCGCGGCACGCCGCCCCCACCACGCCCCGCCAGCCCACGCGCTCCGCTCAGCCCGCGCGCCTGCTCCGCCCCGCTCAGCCCTCCTTCTGCGCCAGCCTCAGGAGGTGGTCGGCGAGGGCCTGGCCGCCCGCCGGGTCGCGGCTGATCAGCATCAGGGTGTCGTCGCCGGCGATGGTGCCCAGGATCTCCCGGAGCTCGGCCTGGTCGATGGCGGAGGCGAGGAACTGCGCGGCGCCCGGCGGGGTGCGCAGGACCACGAGGTTCGCGGAGGCCTCCGCCGAGATGAGCAGTTCACCGGAGAGGCGCCGCATGCGCTCCTCCTTCGCGGACTCGCCGAGCGGGGCCTGCGGGGTGCGGAAGCCGCCCTCGCTGGGCACCGCGTAGATCAGCTCGCCGCCCGTGTTGCGGATCTTCACCGCGCCCAGCTCGTCGAGGTCGCGGGAGAGCGTCGCCTGGGTGACGCTGAGCCCGTCGTCGGCGAGCAGCTTCGCCAGCTGGCTCTGGGAGCGGACCGGCTGCCGGTTGAGGATGTCCACGATCCGGCGGTGACGCGCCGTGCGGGTCTGCGGGACGGCCTGCCCGCCGTGCTCGTTGTCCTGCGCCTGGCTCATCGTCGTCTCATTCTCCGGATCCGTCCCCGTGGGCTGCGTCGAGGATGCCGGGCAGCGCCCGGACGAACGCGTCCGCCTCGGCCTCGGTGAGTACGTACGGGGGCATGAGCCGTACGACGTCGGGGGCGGGCGCGTTGACCAGGAAGCCGGCGTCCTGGGCCGCTTGGAGCACCTGGGGTGCGAGCGGCTCGGTCAGCACGATACCCAGGAGCAGGCCGGCTCCCCTGACGTGGGATACCAGAGGGTGCCCCGCGGACTCGATCCCCGAACGCAGCCGCTCCCCGCGGGCCTTGACCCGGTCGAGCAGGTCGTCGGCGGCGATGGTGTCGATGACGGCGAGCCCGGCGGCGCAGGCGACCGGGTTCCCGCCGAAGGTGGTGCCGTGCTGGCCGGGCCGGAGCAGGTCGGCGGTGGGCCCGAAGGCGACGACGGCGCCGATCGGGAGGCCGCCGCCGAGCCCCTTGGCGAGGGTGACGATGTCGGGCTCGACGCCTTCGTGGGCCTGGTGCTCGAACCACTGGCCGCAGCGGCCGATGCCGGTCTGGACCTCGTCGAGGACGAGCAGGGTGCCGGTGGCCCGGGTGATCTCGCGGGCGGCCGTGAGATATCCGGCGGGGGGCACGACCACGCCGTTCTCGCCCTGGATCGGCTCGATGACGACGAGCGCGGTCTCCTCGGTGACGGCGGCCCGCAGGGCCTCCACGTCGCCGTACGGGACGTGGGTGACGTCGCCCGGCAGCGGCAGGAAGGGCTCCTGCTTCTTCGGCTGGCCGGTGAGCGCGAGGGCGCCCATGGTCCGGCCGTGGAAGCCGCCGCCGGTGGCGACCATGTGCGTACGTCCGGTCAGCCGGCCGATCTTGAAGGCGGCCTCGATGCTCTCGGCGCCGGAGTTGCAGAAGAAGACCTTGCCGGGGCGGCCGAAGAGCTGGAGGAGCCGCTCGCCGAGCGCGATGACCGGCTCGGAGGCGTAGAGGTTGGAGACGTGGCCGAGCGTGGAGATCTGCCCGGTCACGGCCGACACGATCGCCGGGTGGGCGTGGCCGAGCGCGTTGACGGCGATGCCGCCGACGAAGTCGGTGTACTGCTTGCCGTCGGCGTCCCAGACCTGGGCGCCCTGGCCGCGTACGAGGGCGAGGGCGGGCGTGCCGTAGTTGTCGGTCAGCGCGCCCCGCCACCGCGCGCCGTACTCCTGGTTGCCGGTGCCCTGCGTCATGCTGCTCCCCCTGGCTGCTGGTCGGGCACGACCATCGTGCCGATGCCGGAGTCGGTGAAGATCTCCAGCAGGATCGAGTGCGGAACGCGCCCGTCGAGGACGCGGGCGGTGCCGACGCCGCCGCGTACGGCGTGCAGGCAGCCCTCCATCTTGGGCACCATGCCGCTGGACAGCTCGGGCAGCAGCTTCTCCAGCTCGCTGACGGTGAGCCGGCTGATGACCTCGTCGCTGTGCGGCCAGTCGGCGTAGAGGCCCTCGACGTCGGTGAGGACCATCAGCGTCTCGGCGCCGAGGGAGGCCGCGAGGGCCGCGGCCGCCGTGTCGGCGTTGACGTTGTAGACGTGGTGGTCGTCGGCGCTGCGGGCGATGGAGGAGATGACCGGGATCCGGCCGTCGGCCAGCAGCGCCTCGATTGCGCCGGTGTCGACGTCGGTGATCTCGCCGACCCGGCCGATGTCGACGAGCTCGCCGTCGATCTCGGGGCTGTGTTTGGTCGCGGTGATGGTGCGGGCGTCCTCGCCGGTCATGCCGACGGCGAGCGGCCCGTGCTGGTTGAGCAGCCCGACCAGTTCGCGCTGGACCTGGCCCGCCAGGACCATCCGTACGACGTCCATGGCCTCCGGGGTCGTCACGCGCAGGCCGGCCTTGAACTCGCTGACCAGGCCCTGCTTGTCGAGCTGGGCGTTGATCTGCGGGCCGCCGCCGTGCACGACGACGGGCTTGAGGCCGGCCTGGTGCAGGAAGACGACGTCCTGGGCGAAGGCGGCCTTGAGGTCCTCGTCGATCATGGCGTTGCCGCCGAACTTGATGACGACGACCTTGCCGTTGTGGCGCCGGAGCCAGGGCAGGGCCTCGATGAGGATCTGTGCCTTGGGCAGGGCGGTGTGCTTGCGGGCGGTGCCGGGCTGGCCGGCCTTCTCGTCGCTCATGAGGAGTAGGCGCTGTTCTCGTGGACGTAGTCGGCGGTCAGGTCGTTGGCCCAGATGACGGCGGACTCGCCGCCGGTGGACAGGTCCGCGGTGATGCGGACCTCGCGGTCCTTCATCGACACCAGGTCGCGGTCCTCGCCGACCGAGCCGTTCTTGCAGACCCACACGCCGTTGATGGCGACGTTCAGCCGGTCCGGGTCGAAGGCGGCCTTGGTGGTTCCGATCGCGGACAGCACGCGGCCCCAGTTGGGGTCCTCGCCGTGGATGGCGCACTTGAGCAGGTTGTTGCGGGCGATGGAGCGGCCGACCTCGACCGCGTCGTCCTCGCTGGCCGCGCCGATGACCTCGATGCGGATGTCCTTGCTGGCGCCCTCGGCGTCGCCGATCAGCTGGCGGGCCAGGTCGTCGCAGACCGTGCGTACGGCCTCGGCGAAGTCCGCTTGGGCGGGCGTACGGCCGGAAGCCCCGGAGGCGAGGAGCAGCACCGTGTCGTTGGTGGACATGCAGCCGTCGGAGTCGACCCGGTCGAAGGTGGTGCGGGTGGCGGAGCGCAGCGCCTCGTCGAGGGCGGGGGCGTCCACGTCGGCGTCGGTGGTGAGGACGACGAGCATGGTGGCCAGGCCCGGGGCGAGCATGCCGGCGCCCTTGGCCATGCCGCCGACGGTCCAGCCGTCCTGGGACACGGCTGCCGTCTTGTGCACGGTGTCGGTGGTCTTGATGGCGACGGCGGCGGCCTCGCCGCCGTCCTCGGAGAGGGCCGCGGCGGCGGTCTCGATGCCGGGGAGCAGCTTGTCCATGGGGAGCAGGACGCCGATCAGGCCGGTGGAGGCGACCGCGACCTCGCCGGCGTTGTGCTCGCCGAGACCGTGTGCGGCGAGGGTCGAGGCGACCTTCTCGGCGGTGGCGTGGGTGTCCTGGAAGCCCTTGGGGCCGGTGCAGGCGTTGGCCCCGCCGGAGTTGAGGACGACGGCGCTGACGGTGCCGCCGCGCAGGACCTGTTCGGACCAGTGGACGGGCGCGGCCTTGACGCGGTTGGAGGTGAAGACGCCCGCGGCGGCGAGGCGCGGCCCGTTGTTGACCACGAGGGCCAGGTCCGGATTGCCGTTGGCCTTGATCCCGGCGGCGATGCCCGCCGCCGTGAATCCCTGTGCAGCCGTAACCGTCACGGCGCGACTCCAATCGTCGAAAGCCCGAGCTGTTCGGGGAGCCCGAGGGCGATGTTCATGCTCTGCACCGCGCCGCCGGCGGTGCCCTTGGTGAGGTTGTCGATGGCGCTGACGGCGATGATCCGCCGGGCGGACTCGTCGTAGGCGACCTGGACGTGCACGGCGTTGGAGCCGTGGACGGACTTGGTGGACGGCATCCGGCCCTCGGGCAGCAGGTGCACGAAGGGCTCGTCGGCGTATGCCTTCTCGTACGCGGCGCGCAGGGATTCCGCGGTGGTGCCGGGCAGGGCCTTGGCCGAGCAGGTGGCGAGGATGCCGCGGGCCATGGGCACGAGGGTCGGTGTGAAGGAGACGCAGACGCGCTCGCCCGCGAGCGGGCTGAGGTTCTGCACCATCTCGGGCGTGTGCCGGTGGCCGCCGCCGACGCCGTACGGGGTCACGTTGCCCATGACCTCGGCGCCGAGCAGGTGCGGCTTGAGCGCCTTGCCCGCGCCGGAGGTGCCGGTGGCGGCGACGATCACGGCCTCGGGCTCGGCGAGCCGGGCCTGGTAGGCGGGGTAGAGCGCGAGGGAGACCGCGGTGGGGAAGCAGCCGGGGACGGCGATCCGCTTGGCGCCTTCCAGTGCGGTGCGGCCGCCGGGCAGCTCGGGGAGGCCGTAGGGCCAGGTCCCGGCGTGCGGGGCGCCGTAGAAGGCGTCCCAGTCGGCGGCGTCCTTGAGGCGGTGGTCGGCGCCCATGTCGACGACGAGGACATCGTCGCCGAGCTGCGCGGCGACGGCGGCGGACTGGCCGTGCGGGAGGGCGAGGAAGACCACGTCGTGCCCGGCGAGCACCTCGGGGGTGGTGGCCTCCAGGGTGCGGCCCGCCAGCGGCACGAGGTGCGGCTGCAGGGAGCCGAGGAGCTGCCCGGCGTTGGAGTTGCCGGTGAGGGCGCCGATCTCCACCTCGGGGTGCGAGAGCAGCAGGCGCAGGACCTCTCCACCCGCGTACCCGCTCGCTCCGGCCACCGCTACACGTACCGCCATCGGACCCTCCTCATCGATGGCATGACTATACGTACGTCCGCACTTTTATGCAACGCACGGCTCGGGTACGGCGGCCGTTCGCGGGTGGCGCTCCGCCGATCTGATGGTGACGGGCAGCGTCATGGGTTTCCTCATCACTCCACAGCGTGGCCGATGAGTTTCTGGCTCCCGACCGGTCCAAGCTCGTGACACCCCAGGAAAGGACACCGCTATGTCGGAGCTTCTCGTCGACTTCATCACCTCCCTCGACGGCTACGCCTCGGGAGAGGGATGGCCCGGATTCTGGGGCCTCGAAGGCCCGGAGTACCTCGCATGGCTCGGCGAGCAGCCGAAGGCCACCTACCTGATGGGAGCGAACACCTACCGCCTGATGTCGGGCTTTGCCGCGGGCGAGGTCCCCAAGGGCCAAGACGAGTTCAGGCCCGAAGAAGAAGCGTCCGTCGACGAGCTCACGCAAGCGTCCAAGATGGTGTTCTCCTCATCGCTCAAGGAGCCACTGGCGTGGGCCAACTCCACGCTCGTCCGCGACGACGCCGTCGAGGCGGTCCGCGCCATGAAGTCGAGTGGCTCGGGGCTCCTCAGCACGATCGGCAGCCTCAGCCTGTGCCGGTCCCTGCTACGAGCCGGTCTCGTCGACCGCTTCCGGGTCGTGATGTTCCCGGTGATCACCGGGGCGACGGGCGAGGAACGCATCTACGACGGCTATCCGGACGTTGCCCTCGAAATGATCGAGCACCGCACCTTCGACGGCCGCATCCAACTGGTCGAGTACAAGCCCCGTGTGCTTGAGCACCCGCCGCTCGGCGTCCCTGCGTGACTCGCCCCGTCCGCCGGTCCGGACGGCCGCCAGGCCGGCGCCGACGGGTGCGGAGCAAGCCCTCATAGGGGCCGGCCAACGTCAGCACGCCCGGTGCACCTGGCCCGGAGCCGTCACAGGAGGCCCCCTGTAGGCCCTCCCAGGCCGCAGTCTCCGCAAAGGTCCACTTCCGGATACGGACGCGCCGCTGGCCGCTTCCCTGGGCAGAGGCTCGCGAGCCGCGCGCTCTCCATGGCCGATGGGGCCGATTGCAGCGCTCAGTCACAACGTTGCTGCTCCCCATCGTGGTGTGCGCCCTCCAGAGTTGCGACGATTGCGCCCATGACCCACCCGTTCTCCGTCGACCGGATGCTCGGCACCCGGCCCTTTGCCGAGATCGGCCACCCCGCCCTTGCCGTGGCCGATGGCCGACGAGGTCTGCTTGCCGTGACGGGTACACACGGCTTCTCCCATCACCCGGCGGTCGGCGTCTACGACAGCGCCACCCTCTCCTGCCGCGCACTGGTCCGCTCCCGTGACGTGGTGCAGGCAATGGCCTTCCACCCCACGCTGCCGCTGCTCGCCGTCGGGACCGGTTCGTACGACGGCGGGTACTTCTTCACCGGTGACCTGCTCCTGCTCGACCTGGAGACGGGGACGTCCATCTCCGCCTTCGAGGATGGGCAGGGGCGCCAGGTCCTGGAGCTGGAGTGGCTCGACGAACAGCGGCTTCGCCTGCTCATGGCCCCGCCTGACGACTGGCAGGACGAGGAAGCGCATACCCCCCGGGCACACCGCAGTGGTCGTCCGGCGCGACTGGGCCTCGGTGCCGGCAAGGTCCATCCGCCCCGACGAACTGGTCGGCCCCCCGGGTACCCGCACCCCGTCCCGACGGCAGGGCGGCCGCGTACCGGCTGGTGAGTGAGCTGGGCCCGGACTGGGAGCCGCGCCTCACCGTGCATGCGGTCGAAGAGCTCTCGGACGGCCGGATCCTCGCCGCACTCGACGGAGTGCAGTTGGAGTGCTGGCTCCCGTCGGGAACGCGGGCATGGACCGTCCCGGACGAGGAAGGAGGCCGCGAGATCGCCGTGGCCCGGGACGAGAAATCGGCCTGGGTCTCACTCGCGCGCCCCGAGAGACACAACCGGCGCACACAGTCCGTGGTCCGGCTGTCCCTGGCGGACGGAGCGGAAGAGGACCGGGTCGCACCGACCGGCTGCGTATCGCTGTCGAGTGCCGCGGACGGCGCGCCGGTCCTCTCCCCCTCCGGGTACCGAATACGAGGAGTGCCCGTTGCCGCCAGGCACCCCCTTCACATCCGGCACGCGAGCCGCGCCTGGTTCCTGTCCTACGTACGGCAGGAAGGCACTCGGCGTTCACATCCCGGAACTCCGTGGATGGCCACGGCCGAGCTGAAGCCCGGACGGGGGTCCGACCGACCGGCCGAGCCGACGCGAACGGACGTGCTGCGCCAGTTCCCCTACTCCTGGGTCGCCGACGAAGAGCATCTCGGCGGGCCAGGTGTGGAGAGTGCGGACGGGAGCCTGATCCACGCCGGCACCGTCTTCAGGCAGAGTCGCCGGCCCGGTGACTCGTTCGTCGTACGCCGTGAAGCGTCCGACGGCTCCGGTGGAACACCGCGATGGGCCTTCCGCACCGACTGCCACGCCACCGCGCTGGACGCCGACACGACCACCGCCTTCGTCGCCTACGACGACGGCGAGATCGTCGCCCTCGACCTCGACGACGGCACCGTGCTCTGGCGCCACCGTCTCACCATCGGAAACGTGACCGCCATCCCCACCGCGCTCACCGTCTCCCGGCAGGGGCGTCTCGTCATCGGGACCCGCGATGGCCGAATCCTCCTGTGCTCCGTCACCACGTAGGGGCCGTCCCTACGCCGCGCAGACCCGATGCCGGTTCGTCCGGCCTGCGAGCGCCCGCCCCGTCGTTGGTCTGGAAGGTGACCACGTCGACTTCGTCGGTTGCCGCCAGGTCCGGGTAGTGCCCCTTGAGGCCTGCCCGGAGTTCGGTCGCGGTCGCCAGCCCCTCGGCTTGGGCGTCCTGGTCGGTGAGGTCGCTGACCAGGCAGTGCCTGATGTCGGTCACGTCTGCCGGCAGGACGACTTCCGGGTCGCTCGCGAACACCAGCCGTGCCGGCCCGAGCTGGGCCCGGTCCTGGAAGCGGGTGGTCTTGGTCTTTACGCCGGAGCGGACGGCTTCGAGGTAGCGGGGGTCGAACCGGATGATCGGGGGACCGGCCGTCTCGGGGTCCTGGTAAAGCGACGGGTCGAGACCGTTCATGCCGTCCGGGGTCCATCGCTGAGTCAGCGGCATCAGGTCGGCGGCGATGACGGACATGGGCCCCGCGGGTGTGGGCACGATGACGCGCATGGTGGGGTAGTAGTCCACGAAGACCTGGCGGTCACGCCCGCACGGGCCGACGACCCCCCGCCCGTGGTTCCCCACGGCGACGATGCAGCGCATCTGGCGGGCGCCCCCGGCTCGTGCGGCTCCCAGAGCAACGAGTTCCGCGCAGGGGCCGCCGGTGAAGTGATAGAGGTTCACGCCGGCGAACATCCGGTAGTCGGCGGCCATGACCGCGGCGCCCATCGTGTGGATCCCGTCCTCGTCGGGCCCGGCGTCGGTATGTGCGTCTATGGTGCGGCGGGCCAGCTCCACGAGCTCACGCTCGTCCTCATCGAGAGCTCGGGCAGACGGTGGTACGTACACGATTCAGCCTTCTCCTCTGTCAGCGATCGCCGAAGATCATTCCACGCCGCGCAGGTGGGCTTACGTCCCGCGCCCGGGTTCCCCGAACAACCCTTCCGCCTTGGCACAGATGCCCCAGACATGGCCGTTTGCCGGGTCCGTCAGCGTGTACCGCCCCTGTCGGCGAGGGCTTCTGTCCGCATGCACGGTGGGAATCATGCCCAGGCCAGGGGTGGTCCGTGAAGCCCTTTTCGTGGCCGGTCACCGGGGACGCCGCCGGGTCGGACGGAGGCTGAGCACTCGCGCCCGCGATCACCAGCTGATCCCCCTGAGGTCGAGGCGGCGCGCATCCGGCGGGGCGGCAGGAGGCCGTCCGGTGGCGTCGAAGCCTGTCACTAGGCTCCACGTCATGACCAGTGATCTCGGATTCGCCTGCTCGTACTGCGGCGCCCACCATCCTGAGCTGCCCATGAACTACACGGCTGGGGCTCCAGCCGTCTGGGATCCGGCCTTCGCCGACTCCGACGATTGCCTTCTCTCGTCGGACCAGTGCGTGATCCGTGCGCAGCACTACTTCGTCAAGGGTCTGATCGAAATACCGGTGATCGACAGCGACGAGGTGTTCTCCTGGGCGGTCTGGGTCTCCCTCAGCCGCGAGAACTTCTCCCGCGCGGCGGACCTGTGGGACACCCCCGGCCGGGAGACGGAGAAGCCCTACTTCGGCTGGCTCACCACCGACCTCCCGGTGTATTCGCCCACGACCCTGAACCTGAAGACCCACGTCCACACCCGTCCCGTCGGCGAGCGTCCCCTCGTCGAACTCGAACCCACCGACCACCCACTCGCCGCCGAACAGCGAACGGGCATCACCCGGGACCGCGTCCGGGAGATCGCCACGGCAGTGCGCCACCGGGACGGAAGGCACCCGTGATGGCGGAAGGGCGAGTGCCGCCGGCCCCTCAAGCACCGGCAGTCCTGAGCCGCCGGGCCCGGAACTTCGTCGCGGCACACGGGTTGCGCGTTCCCCGCCGGGACATCCGCCCCCATCGCAACCTATGGCTTGAACACGGCATCCCTGCCGCGGAGATCGACCGGGCCGTCGCCTTCCAGGAGCGCTGGGGTGGCATCGCGCTGCCCCCGGCACCCGCCTACGAGGGCGGCCCGCGCGTTCTGGAGGCCGAGGTTCCCGAGAGCCCGGCTGCGGACGGATGGCGGTTCCCGGCCGGCGACTGCCGTGTGTCCATGGCCTACGGGTTCATGATCGGGCCGCGGGGCGAGTTCGGGATTTACGCCGACCACTGGACACCGCTGCACGCGAGCACGGAGGGATGGGTGGAAGCGCTCGCCCTGGCCCACCACGCGGGCCACTGGGCCACGACCGTCACGAAGATCAAAGGCGACGCCGTCGAAGAGCTGGACCTGGACGGATTCGAGCCTGTAGCTGAAGTCCAGGGACTCACCGACACCTGGTGGCGGGGCAAGGACTCGCTCATCGCCGTCTACAGCGGCGAAGCCGTCGGCCTTGGCGCCCCTCAATGCCGAGAAGCCCATGTCTACGGCGGACTCGGCAAACACGGTCTTGAGGGCGTCTGAGCCGTCCACGTACGGTCTGCGCTTCGTCGTTCGAAGGACCCGTCATCAAGGCGGGGGCTGGAGGGAGAGGTGCCACTGGCCGGGGAAGCCTGTGAGGGTCATCGTGGACAGCGGCCGGACGTCCACGTTCCAGTAGGTCAGCGGGGGCACCTGCAGGGCGTAGACCAGGGCGGCGCGGACCACCGAGGGCTCGGCCACCGCCACGATCGCACCGCCGTCCTCGGCCGGCCTGGTGTCGAGCCACCCTCCGATCCGGGAGATGAAGGCGAGCAGCGACTCCCCTCCGTGCGGGGCGGCCAGCGGGTCGCTGAGCCACTGGTCGACCGCCGCGGGCTCCTGCGCCGCCACCTCCGCGAGGGTCAGCCCCCGCCAGCGGCCCATGTCGCACTCGCGCAGCGCGGGCTGGGCCAGGGGGGCGTACCCGAGGGCTTCGCCCGTGGCCCGGCTGCGCGGGGTGGGCGAGCAGTAGCGCAACTCGGCCGCCGCCAGGGGTACAAGGCCCTGGGCGGCGGACTCGACGGCCCGCCAGCCGGCACCGTCCAGCGGGCGGTCGTCGTCGAAGCGCTCGGCGAGCAGCGAGGAACTGCGGGCTGCGGCGACGAGCGAGACCCGAACATGCATCTGGTGATGGTGGGCCGCGCATCGGCGGCGGGTCAAGCGTCAAATGCCAGCGGCTCCTCCCCCGGGCCTGCCCCCCGGGGGCGTCCGGCGCGGTCAGCCCGACCGCGGATCAGGCTCGGGTGAGGGCCAAGGCCAGGCTCCGGTGAGGGCTCAGGCAGGGCTCGGGCGAGAGCCCAGACCGCGCTCGGGCGAGAGCCCAGACGGCGCACGGGTGGGGCTCAGGCCGTGTTCGAGCAAGGCCTCACCGGGCTCAAGCCGGCCGCGGGCCAGGCTCGGGTGAGGGCTGAGGCCAGGCTCCGGTGCGGGCCAAGGCCAGGCTCCGGTGAGGGCTCAGGCCGGCTGCGGGCCGGCGCTCGGGCCAGGGCTCAAGCACCGGGCTCAAGCCGGGCGCGGGCCAGGCTCGGGTGAGGGCTGAGGCCAGGCTCCGGTGCGGGCTCAGCCCGGCTTCGGGCCGGCACTCAGCCCGGCTTCGGGCCAGGGCTCAAGCCGGGCTCGCGCCGGCTTGGGCGGGCAGGACGCTGCCCAGCCGCTGTGCTGCCGCCACCAGTTCGGCCGGGCCGGAGACGCCGGCGAAGCTGAGGCGGACGTACGGAGCGGGCGGTTCGGCGCAGAAGTAGGGGCGGCCGGGAGCCACCGCGACGCCGGCGCGCAGGGCCGCGGCAGCGAAGTCCGCGTCGTCGCAGCCGCCGGCCATCCGGGCCCACAACTGGTATCCGCCCGAGGGCAGATGGGGCAGGGTCAGCCCGGGCAGCTCCCGTCGCAGCGCCCCCGCGAGCACGTCCCTCCGGTGGCGCAGTTCGGCGGCCACGGCCCGCAGGTGGCGCGGCCAGGCGGGCGCGCCCACCAGTTCCAGCGCGGCCTCCTGGAGCGGCCGGGGCACGAAGAAGCTGTCGACCACCTGGATGGCCCGCAGCCGGTCGACCACCGGGCCCCGGGCGGCCAGGGCGCCGACGCGCAGGCTGGGCGAAGTGGCCTTGGTCAGGGAGCGGACGTGGACGACCACCCCGTCGTGGTCCTCGGCGGCGAGCGTCGCGGGCAGCGGTCCGCAGTCGTCGTGGCCCAGGGCGCGGGCGTAGTCGTCCTCGACGACGAAGGCCCCGGCCGCCCGAGCGATGCGCAGCACCTCGGCGCGCCGCGCCGGCGCGAGGATCGCGCCGGTGGGGTTCTGGAACAGCGGCTGGCATACGAACACCCGCGCACCGGTCGCTTCGAAAGCGGCGGCCAGCAGCTCCGGCCGGACGCCCTCGGCGTCCACGGGGACGGGCACCGGGCGGCATCCCGAGGCGCGGGCGATCGCCAGCAGCCCGGGGTAGGTCGGGGACTCCACCAGGATCGGCGCGCCGGGCGGGGCGAGCGCCCGCAGGGCGGTGGTCAGCGCGCTCTGCCCGCCCGCGGTGACCAGTACGTCGGCGGCCCCGACGGCGCCGCCGATCTCGCGGGCGAACCAGTCGCGGAGCTCGGGCAGCCCTTCCATGGGCGGCCGGTCCCAGGCCCCGGGGCGCCTCCCCGCCCGGGCGAGCGCCGCGGCCATGGCCCGCTCGGGCTGGATGGAGGCGTGCAGGTAGCCGCTGTTGAGGCCGATCACCGACGGCGGGGGCGCGGCCAGGCAGGCCAGCACCCCGGAGGCGTCCACCGAGCGCGGAACGATCTCCCCGGGGGTCTCGGCGCTGAGGGCGACCTCCTGCCAGGAGGTGTCCCCGGTCGGGGGGAGCGGCGTACGGGGCGCGGCGCGGAAGACGCCCGCGCCGGGCCGGGTGACGACAAGGCCCTCGGCGGCGAGCTGCGCCAGGGCCCGGGAGACGGTGACGGGGCTGACCCGGTAGCGATCGACCAGGGCCCGACTCGACGGCAGCTTTCCACCTACCGAGTAGCGGTCGAGTTCGGACCTCAGGGAATCCGCCAGCTCCGCCACACTGCTACGCTCATACATGACAGCACACAATAGCGCTACTCTCCCGACCCCGATAGCGGTGAAGAATCCGCCGCGACCCCGGGGCGGTCGGCGCGGCACGGCTCTCGCCTCGCTCGGCGTCGTCGCCTTCTCGCTGACCTTCCCCGCCACCGCCTGGGGGCTGGAGAGCTTCGGCCCGTGGTCGCTGGTGGCCTTGCGGAGCGTCCTGGCGGCCGCGATCGCGGGCGCCTTCCTGCTGGCCCGCCGGGTCCGGCCGCCGGCCCGCGAGCACTGGGCCGGCCTCGCCGTCGTCGCCGGCGGGGTGGTCGTCGGCTTTCCGCTGCTGACGACCCTGGCGCTGCGGACGTCCACCACCTCGCACGCCGCCGTCGTCGTCGGCCTGCTGCCTCTGACCACGGCCGCGCTGTCCGCGCTGCGCACCGGCGCCCGCCCCCCGAGGGCCTTCTGGGCCGCGGCGGTGGCCGGGGCGGCGGTGGTGCTCGGTTTCACCCTCGCGCAGAGCGGCGGCTCCCTCTCCGCCGGTGACGGCTTCCTGTTCGCCGCCCTGCTGGTGTGCGCCGCCGGTTACACCGAGGGCGGGCGTCTGGCCCGTACGCTGCCGGGCTGGCAGGTGGTCGGCTGGGCCCTGGTGCTGTGCCTGCCCCTCACCGTGGCCGGCTCCGTGCTCGGGCTCCTGTACGAGCCGGTGCGCCTCACCGGCCACGGGCTGGCGGGACTGGTCTGGGCGGCGGCCGGGTCCACCTTCCTCGGCCTGTACGTCTGGTACCGGGGCATGGCGGAGATCGGAGCGCCCCGGGCCAGCCAGCTGCAGCTCGCCCAGCCGCTGCTGACCCTCGTCTGGTCCGTGGCGCTCCTCGGGGAACGGCTCGCCCCCGCCGCACCGGCCGCCGCCTGCGCGGTTCTCGTATGCATCGCGGTGACCCAACGGGTCAAACAGCCGCGAAACGACCTAAACTGCTAGCACCGGATCGGAGCGCCACCGAGGAGGTCAGACATGCGAGCTACCGAGGGCGACCAGCTGGTGCAGCACGGCAGGATCGTCGGACAACCCGACAAGGTGGGCGAGATCACCCAGGTGCTCGGTGAGAACGGGACGCCCCCGTACCGGGTCCGCTTCCAGGACGGACACGAAGCACTCATGGCTCCGGGACCCGACTGCGTGGTCCGCCACCCCGCGGAGACCCAGCACTGACTCACCGCGGCGGCACGGCCGAGCCGTAGTGGTCGGCGACCACACGTGCCATCGCCCCGTTGGGGTCCGCGGCCACCTGCTTCGCCGAGAAGTAGACATGGCCGCGGACCTCCGGGTACCCGCGGGCGAGGCGCACGTGCCTGGACAGCTCCGCCGGATCACGCCAGGCCGCGGTGGGGCTGTCGGACGCGCAGCGGTACAGCCCCTCCCCCACGTACAGGGCCACGCCGGTGCCCGCGACGGTCTTGGCCCACCAGGGGACGAGTTCCGCGTAGTCTGCCGTCGGGTGCCCGATGTGCCAGTAGGCCTGGGGCACGACGTAGTCGATCCAGCGCTGCCTGACCCACTTGCGGGTGTCCGCGTACAGGTCGTCGTACGCGGAGAGCCCGCGGGTCCGGGAACCGGCCGGGTCGCGGTCGGAGTTGCGCCAGATCCCGAAGGGGCTGACACCGAACCTGACGGCGGGCCGCAGGGCACGCAGCCGTCCGGACATCTCGCGCACCAGGGTGTCGGTGTTGTGGCGGCGCCAGGCCGCCCGTGACGAGAAGCCGCCGCCGTGCTCCTCGTAGGCCGCGTCGTCGTCGAAGTACTCGCCGGCCACCGGATAGGGGTAGAAGTAGTCGTCCCAGTGGACCGCGTCCAGCGGGTAGCGGGTGACGGCGTCGAGCATGGCGTCCTGCACGAACCGCCGCACCTCGGGCACCCCGGGGTTGTAGTAGAGCTTCCCGCCGTACTCGACGGTCCAGCCGTCCTGGCGCGCCGGATGGTCGGGCACCAGCCGTGCGAAGTCGGTGTGGTTGGCCACCCGGTACGGATTGAACCAGGCGTGCAGCTCCAGCCCTCGGGCGTGCGCCTCCGCGACGGCCGTGCCCAGGGGATCCCAGCCAGGATCGACGCCCTGCTCCCCCGTGAGCCACTGCGACCAGGGTTCGTACGGGGAGGGCCACAGCGCGTCGGCCGCGGGCCGGACCTGGAGGATCACGGCGTTGAGGCGGCGGCGCACGGCGGTGTCGAGGAGGGCGAGCAGCTGCCCCCGCTGCGTCGCCGCGGACAGCCCGCTGCGCGAGGGCCAGTCCACGTTGGAGACGGTGGCGATCCACATCCCGCGGAACTCGGGGGTCACGGCGCCGCCGCCGTAGGGTGGTCCCGAGCTCCGCGGCGCGGCGAGGGCCGGTCCCCCCGTCGCGGCGGTGATCACCGCCGCCGCTCCTGCCAGCAGTGCCCGTCGGCCGATGTGCGCCATGTGACGACTCCGTTTCGCTGAGTGACGATGCGAGGCTGTCCGCTCAGCATGCCCGCCCCGGCCCGCCGCGCCGCGCAAGGGCGGGAGTAACGTCGGGGGGCGTGGCGGGCGCCGGAATCGTACGGGGGACCCGCCGACGGATGAGCTGCGAAAGGCACGAAGTGACTGACCTCCCTTCCGACATCACACGGGTCGGCGTAGTGGGCTGTGGCCAGATGGGCGCTGGTATCGCCGAGGTGTGCGCCCGAAGCGGCCTTGAGGTCAAGGTCGCCGAGACCACCGGCGAAGCCCTGGAGATCGGCCGTACCCGGCTGCACAACTCCCTGACCAAGGCCGCCGAACGCGGCAAGATCACCGAGGAGGAGCGGGACGCCACCCTGGCCCGCCTCACCTTCACCACCGACCTCGGCGAGTTCGCCGACCGCGACCTCGTCATCGAGGCCGTCGTCGAGAACGAGCAGGTCAAGACCGAGATCTTCCAGGTCCTCGACCAGGTGATCACCCGCCCGGACGCGATCCTGGCCTCCAACACCTCCTCGATCCCGCTGGTCAAGCTGGCCGTCGCGACCTCGCGGCCCGACCAGGTCATCGGCATCCACTTCTTCAACCCGGCCCCCGTGCAGAAGCTCGTCGAGCTGATCCCGGCGCTGACCACCGGCGAGGAGACCATCAAGCGGGCAGAGGTCCTGGTGCGGGACGTGCTCGGCAAGCACGCGGTCCGCGCCCAGGACCGTTCCGGCTTCGTCGTCAACGCGCTCCTCGTCCCCTACCTGCTCTCCGCGATCCGCATGTTCGAGTCCGGCATCGCGAGCCGCGAGGACATCGACAACGGCATGGAGCTCGGCTGCGCCCACCCCATGGGTCCGCTGAAGCTGTCCGACCTCATCGGCCTGGACACCATCGCCTCGATCGCCGACTCGATGTACGCCGAGTACAAGGAGCCGCTGTACGCCGCTCCCCCGCTGCTCCAGCGCATGGTCGACGCCGGCCGCCTGGGCCGCAAGACGGGCGCGGGCTTCTACCCGTACGGCTGACCGCCCGGGCGGACCCCGCCTACCGGCCGAGCCGCAGGTGGTGCAGCAGGAGCAGCCCGGCCGCCATGTTGGCGGCCGGGATCTCCCCGTCCGCGATCATGTCCGGCACCAGCTTGAGGGGGACCCACTCCCGGCGCGAGGACTCGAAGTCGTCCTCGGGGTGGCCGGTGTAGGTGGCCCCGTCCGCCCAGTACAGGTGGTGGCGGGCGTCGGTCAGCCCGTTGGACGGCTCGACGGTCATCAGGTGGTGGAGCGGGCCGGGCCGCCAGCCCGACTCCTCCTCCATCTCGCGGGCCGCCGCGGCCGCGATGTCCTCGCCGTCCTCGACCACCCCGGCGGGCAGTTCCCAGCCCCAGCTGTCGGTGATGAAGCGGTGCCGCCAGAGCAGCAGCACCTCGTTGGCCTCGTTGACGGCCGTGGCCACGGCCACCGGGCGCAGCCGGATCACGAAGTGGTCCAGGTGCCGGCCGTCGGGAAGTTCCACATCGGCGAGATTCACGTCGAACCAGCGGTTCTTGTACACAGTCTGCTCACTCAGGTTCGTCCACTGCACGGCTGTGCCACCTTCCGTTCGAGTAGGTGGCAAACATCGCAGCAGCTGCCCTGTCACAGGGGAACGCGCAGTGCCCCGTCGATCAGCCGCACGGTCTCCTGCGCGTCCGAACAACCGCTGGTCAGCAGCTGTTCACGGACCGCCCGAAGCCGGTCGCGCAACCGCAGCGACTCCATCCCCCGGGCCCGCTCGGCCATCTCCGCCGCTCCAGCGGCCGCCCGGTCCGCCTCTCCCTGGCGGAGCTGGATCTCGCAGAGCATCGCCAGCCGGTGCACCCGCCCCCGGTCGTGCGCGGGCGTGCCGACGGCGGCTGCGGCCTGCACCCGCGCCGCCTCCAGATCCCCCAGACTGAGCAGGGCCTCGGCGACCTGCACGTTGACGAGGCCCGGCTGTACGTAGCCGGTCTCGTCCGGCTCACTGCCCGGGCGGATCCGCGCGGCGGCCTTCTCCGCGCCCCGGATGCACGCCAGCGCGGCCTGCGCGTCACCGAGTTGGGCGTACGCCTTGGCCTGCATGGCGTGCAGGTCGGCGGCGAGCGCCGGGGTGGTGTGCCGGCCGGCCGCGCGCAGCGCCGCCTCGGCGAAGGCGACGGCCTGGCGGTACTCCCGCAGGTGCAGGCACTGGTTGACGATCAGGGCGATCACGTACGCCCCGAGCCCCCGGTCCCCGCTCGCCTTGGCCAGCCGCAGCGCCTGGTGGAAGTAGCGCTGGGCCAGTCCGTGCGCGTCCGAGTCGTACGCGCAGATCCCCGCCACCGCCACCAGGGAGCCGGAGGCCCGGTGCAGCCGGCGGCCGAGGTTGTCGGGGTAACTCCCGCGCAGCATCGGCGCGGTCTCGTTCCCGAGGAAGCGGACGATCCGGTCGCGGGTGGCCATGCCGCCGGCCCGGCGGTACATCAGCTCGTAGTGGGCGCGGGCGGCCTTGAGGATCTCGACGTGCTCGGGGCCGATCCGGTTCGGGCCGTCACGCGAGACGTCGGCGTCCTCGGGCGGGTTCTCCCATTCCCACACCGGGATGACGGCCGGGGTGCCCGTCACCGCCTCGGCGGTGAGGAGTTGGGGCCGGGCCTGCCCGTCGGAGCGCCACAGGGCCGCGGCCCGGTCCACGAACCCGCTCAGCGGGGAGGCGTGCAGGGAGACCGGCTGGTCCGGCACCCCGAGGCCGATGTCGTCCAGCCCCACGGGCCGCCGCAGCCGGCCCCCGAGCACCTCGCAGATCAGGTCGGGGACCTGGCCGCGCGGGCGCTGCCCCTTCAACCACCGGTTCACGGCGGTGTGTTCGTAGCGCAGGGCCAGTCCGCGGGTGCGCCCCGCCTGGTTCACGTGGGCGGCGAGCCCGGCGTGGGACATGCCCGCCTCCGCGAGGAGGGCATCGAGCAGGACATTGGGCTGCATGGGCCGCTCCCGGAGCTCGTCGGTATCAGGCTAGAGGCTGCGCGGTTCACGCGGGGTGCACTGCGTTCAATTCACACGGGGTGTGAAGCAAGTACGCGCATAAATGCGATCCGCACTCTGCCGCACGGGCCCCCGGACGCGCTTCACTGAAGACCCTCGCCAAGAGGAGCCCGGGTCGTCGGCTCCCCCTCGAACAGTGCGACGACCCGTACCGCGCCGCCCGTCCTGCTGTCTGCCCGACACTCCATGGCAGGCGGGCGGCGCCTTCCGGTTCCGTCGGCGCCCGGTTGGTCGCCGGGCCCCGGCAGCGGACCGGACCGGACGCGCGCCGGGCCCATCCACCGGGCCCGGCGTGCGTGGGCGCACGCGCCCGCCACTCCCCCCCTCCGGCCGCACCGATTGTGTCGACCGGCCGGCAGCCCCCGACACGGGCCCGATGGTTCCCACCCGAACGAGTGAGGGGGGTGTCCGGTACCGGACACCCCCCTCACCAGGCCTCGTACGGGCCCGAAGGCCCCTCGGCTACGCGCCCCGGAGCACCGCCCCGGTCCGCTCGCCGGCGAGCGCCACCGCCGCGTCGCGCGCGGCCGTGGACTCCTCGGCGGTCAGCGTCCGGTCGCTCGCGCGGAAGCGCAGCGCGTACGCCAGGGACTTCTTGCCGGCGCCGACCTGATCACCGGTGAACACGTCGAACAGGCGCAGCGACTCCAGGAGTTCACCCGCTCCCTTGCGCAGGGCCGCCTCCACCGACGCGGCCGGAACGGACGCGTCGACGATCAGCGCGACGTCCTGGGTCGCCACCGGGAAGGAGGAGATCCGGGGCGCCTGGACGGCCTCTCCGCCGGCCGCCGCGAGGCGGTCCAGGTCGAGCTCCATCGCGCTGGTGCGGGCCGGCAGGCCCATCGCCTTGACCACCCGCGGGTGCAGTTCGCCGGCGTGGCCGATGACCTGCTCCACACCACCGACGGTGACGACCAGCTCGGCGCAGCGGCCCGGGTGCCAGGGGCCGTACTGGCCCTGGCGGACGACCAGTTCCGCGCCGGCCTCGACGGCCAGCGCGCGGGCGGCCTGGATCGCGTCGGCCCAGTCGGCCGGGCGGCCCTTGCCCCACCAGCCGGCCTGCTCGCGGGCACCGGCCAGCACGACCGCGGCGTACCGCGGCTGCGCGGGCAGCGCCGCGTCCAGGGTGGCGACCTCCTCGTCGGTGGGACGCCGGTCGACGGGCAGCCGTACGGCGACACCCGGCCGGTCGGCGGCCCGGAAGACCGAACCGGTCTCGAAGAGGGCGAGGTCGTGGCTGCCCCGGCTGTCGTTGCGGCGCAGCGCGCCGAGCAGACCCGGCAGCAGCGTGGTGCGCAGCGCCGGCTCCTCGTCGGAGAGCGGGTTGACCAGCTTGACCACCTGGCGGGCGGCGTCGTGCGCCGGCAGCTGGAGCTGGTCGAAGACGCCCTCGCCGAGGAACGGGTAGCTGAGCGCCTCGACGTAGCCGGCGCCGGCCAGCGCGCGGCCCACCCGGCGGTGCAGCTGCTGCCGGGCGGTCAGGCCGCGGCCGGACGGCACCTGCGGGAGGGTCGACGGCAGGTTGCCGTAGCCCTCCAGCCGGATGACTTCTTCGGCGAGGTCGTTGGGCGCGGCGAGGTCGGGCCGCCACGAGGGCAGCGTGACGACGAGCTCGTCCTGGCCGTAGACGTCGCAGCCGATCTCCTGGAGGCGGCGCACGACGGTCTCACGGCCGTACTCCATGCCCGCGACCCGGTCCGGGTGGTCGGCGGCCATCGCGATGGTGCGCGGCGCGCCCGGGGCGACGACCTCGGTGACGCCGGCCTCGGCGGTGCCGCCCGCGAGGAGCACGAGCAGGTCGACGGTCCGCTGTGCGGCCGCGGCGGCGGCCAGCGGGTCGACGCCCCGCTCGAAGCGCTTGGAGGCCTCGGAGGAGAGCTTCATACGGCGGGCGGTGCGCGAGATCGACACGGAGTCGAAGTGCGCGGCCTCGATGACCACGTCGGTGGTCCCGGTGACGGCGCCGGTCTCCGGGTCGGTGACGGAGTCGGCGATCTCGGTGTTGGCGCCGCCCATGACGCCGGCGAGCCCGATCGGCCCGCTGTTGTCGGTGATCACCAGGTCCTCGGCGTCGAGCGTGCGCTTGACCCCGTCGAGGGTGGTGAACTTCTCACCCTGCTCGGCACGGCGGACGCCGATGGTGCCGTCGATCCGCGAGCGGTCGTAGGCGTGCAGCGGCTGGCCGAGTTCGAGCATCACGTAGTTGGTGATGTCGACGGCGAGCGAGATCGGGCGCATGCCGGCCTTCTGGAGGCGGCGCTGGAGCCAGATCGGGGAGCGGGCCTCCGGGTCGAGACCGGTCACGGTGCGGGCGGTGAAGCGGTCGCAGCCCGCCGGGTCGTCGATCTTGACCGGGTAGCCGTACGAGTTCGGCCCCGGCACGTCGAGCAGCGCGGGGTCGCGCAGCGGCAGGCCGTAGGCGGTGGCCACCTCGCGGGCGATGCCGCGCAGGGACATGCAGTAGCCGCGGTCCGGGGTGACGTCGATGTGCAGCACCTCGTCGACGAGCTGGAGCAGCTCGATCGCGTCGGTGCCGGCCTCGTGCTCCGGCGGCAGCACGATGATGCCGTGCGTGCCGTCGTCGCCCATGCCGAGCTCCTCGCCGGAGCAGATCATGCCGTGCGAGGTCTTGCCGTACGTCTTGCGTGCGGCGATCGCGAAGTCGCCGGGCAGGACGGCGCCCGGCAGGACCACGACGACCTTGTCGCCGACGGCGAAGTTCCGGGCGCCGCAGACGATCTCCTGCGGCTCGCCGGTGCCGTTGGCGGCGCCGACGTCGACCGTGCAGAACCGGATCGGCTTGCGGAAGCCCTCCAGCTCCTCGATGGTCAGCACCTGGCCGACGACGAGGGGGCCCTTGAGCCCGGCGCCGAGCTGCTCGACCGTCTCGACCTCCAGGCCGGCGTCGACGAGCTTGGCCGCGACGTCGCGACCGGTCTCACCCGCGGGGAGGTCGACGTACTCCCGCAGCCACGAAAGCGGGACCCGCATCAGATCTCCATCCCGAAAGGCCGGGTGAAACGAACGTCACCCTCGACCATGTCTCGCATGTCTTCAACGTTGTGACGGAACATCAGCATCCGCTCGATGCCGAAGCCGAAGGCGAACCCGCTGTACTTCTCCGGGTCCACACCGCAGGCGGTGAGCACCTTCGGGTTGACCATGCCGCAGCCGCCCAGCTCGATCCAGCCCTCGCTGGAGCAGGTACGGCACGGGCGGTCGGGGTTGCCCACCGACTCGCCGCGGCACACGTAGCACTGCATGTCCATCTCGGCGGACGGCTCGGTGAACGGGAAGAAGTGCGGGCGCAGCCGGGTGGTGGTCTCCTCGCCGAACAGCTCCTTGACCATGTGGTCGATGGTGCCGCGCAGGTCCGCCATGGTAAGGCCCTCGTCCACGGCGAGCAGCTCGACCTGGTGGAAGACCGGGGTGTGCGTCGCGTCGAGCTCGTCGGTGCGGTACACCCGGCCCGGGCAGACGATGTAGACGGGGGGCTTGCGCTCCAGCAGCGAGCGCGCCTGCACCGGGGAGGTGTGGGTGCGCAGCACGACGCCGGACTCGTCGCCCTCGGTGCCCTCGGGCCCCTGGACGAAGAAGGTGTCCTGCATCTGGCGCGCCGGGTGGTCGGGCGTGAAGTTGAGGGCGTCGAAGTTGAACCACTCCGCCTCGACCTCGGGCCCTTCCGCGACCTCGTACCCCATGGCGACGAAGATGTCCGCGACGCGGTCCATCAGCGTGGTCAGGGGGTGCCGGGCGCCGGCGGGGACGCGGTCGTACGGCAGCGTGACGTCCACCGCCTCCTCGACCAGCACCCGCTCGTCGCGCTCGGCTTCGAGCTCGACGGTGCGGGCCCCGAAGGCCTTGTTCACGGCGCCGCGGGCCTGGCCCACGCGCTTGCCCGCGTCGGCCTTGGCCTGCGGGGGCAGGGCGCCGATCTCGCGGTTGGCGAGCGCCAGGGGCGAGCGGTCGCCCATGTGCGCGGTCTTCGCCTCGCGCAGCGCGTCGAGGTCGCCGGCGGCCGCGAAGGCGGCGAGCGCCTCGTCCCGCATGCGCTCGATCTCTTCCGGTTTCAGTGCCTCGACCTCGACAGGGTCGTACGACTTGTTCGGTGCCGACATCTCTTCCCGTACTTCCGATGGCTGGCTGGTGGGTCCCCGTACGACACGATCAGACCGATCGAAGCAGAGACACAAAGGTGCCAAAGGACGATTCTAAGGGCCGCCGGGGGTGAGGGAGCCCGTGGGCCGCCCGGTGAGACGCTCCGCAGGGCTACTGCGAGAGGTAGGCCGGGGCGCCCACGGGCAGGATAAATCGGAACTCGGCCCCGCCGCCGGGGCCGCGGCCGACCGTGATGGTGCCGCCGTGCGCCTCCACGATGCCCTTGACGATGTAGAGGCCCAGGCCGGTGCCGCCGCGCTTGCTTCCCCGCCAGAAGCGGGTGAAGACGCGGGCCATCGACTCCTCGGGGATCCCGGGGCCTTCGTCGGACACGGTGACGGCGGTTCCCTTCTCATGCGGCGACACCCCGATGGTGACCGTTCCCTCGCCGTGGCGCACCGCATTTTCGAGGAGGTTGCCGAGGATCTGGTCGATCTTGTCGGGATCGGCCCAGAGGTCGGGGAGCGGGCGGCTGATGCTGACGAGGAACCGCTCGGGGGCCTGGCCGTTCGCGGTGAGCGCCTGGACGTGCCGGCCCACCGCGGTGGCGATGTCGACCGGCTGGCGGCGGACCTCCAGGCGGCCGGAGTCGATGCGCGAGATGTCGAGGAGCTCGGCGATCAGGCGGGTGACGCGGTTGGCGTCGGCGTCGACGGTCTCCAGCATCAGCCGCTTCTGGTCGTCGGTGAACCGCTCCCACTTGGCCAGGAGGGTCGCCGTGAAGCCCTTGACTGAGGTCAGCGGGGAGCGCAGCTCGTGGGCGACCGTGGCGATCAGCTCGGCGTGGCTGCGTTCGGTGCGGCGGCGCGCCTCGGTGCCGCGCAGGGTGACGACGAGGCGCCGCACGGGACCGGTGGGGTGGGTGCGGATGTAGCTGGCGGAGACCAGCACCTCGCGGCCGCCCGGGAGCAGCAGGTTCCGCTCGGGCTGGCCGCGGCGGGTGGCGAGGCCCCCGTACGGGTCGGTCAGCGCCCACCAGCGGCGCCCTTCGAGGTCCTCCAGCGGGAGGGCGCGCTCGATGGGGGCGCCGAGTGCCTGCTCGGGCGCGAGTGCGGTGATCCGCGCGGCGGCCGCGTTGAAGCAGACCACCCGGCCCGTGTGGTCGGCGACGACGAGCCCGTCGGGCAGGTGGTCGGGGTCGACGGCGAAGCCGGGGCCGAAGCCCGCGCCGGGGGCCTCGGCGGCCGCCCGGGCGGCCGGGACCGGGCGGGGGGCGGCGGGGCCGGCGCCGCGCGCCCGGGCCGAGGACCCGGCCTGCGGTGGTACGCCGCACAGCCCGTCGGCGGCCGCGGCCGGGGGTGCGGGGGCGTCGCGGAACCGCTCCTCGGCCGCTGCCGCGGCCCCGGGTGCGCCGTTCGCACCGACGGTCGTGTCCGTCATGTCCCCGTACCCCACATCTCCGAGTAGCGCCGTGGGCCCCCGGGCCGCCACAGTACTAGCTGGGGGTCACGGAGCGGCACCCTCCGGGCGCCCGCTGTGCTCGGGCGGACGCGTAGAGACACACGGCGGCGGCCGTCGCCAGGTTCAGGCTCTCCGCCTTCCCGTGGATGGGGACCCGTACGACGGCGTCCGCGAGCGCCCGTGTCTCCTCCGGCAGACCCCAGGCCTCGTTGCCGAAGACCCAGGCGGAGGGCCCGCCCATGGTGCCCGCGTCCAGTTCGGCGTCGAGGTCGTCCTCACCGGCGCCGTCGGCCGCGAGGATCCGTACGCCGGCCGCGCGCAGGCCCTCGACGGCCTGCTCCACCGGAACACCGACGGCGACCGGGAGGTGGAAGAGGGAACCCACGGAGGCCCGTACCGACTTGGGGTTGTAGAGGTCCACGGAGGCGTCGGTGAGCACGACCGCGTCGGCGCCGGCGGCGTCCGCGCAGCGCAGCACCGTACCGGCGTTGCCGGGGTCGCGGACGTGCGCGAGGACGGCGACGAGCCGGGGTGCGGCCTTGAGGATCTCCTCGAACGGCGAGTCGAGGAAGTGGCAGACCCCGACGAGGCCCTGCGGGGTTACGGTCTGGGAGACCTCGGCGAGCACCTCGTCGGAGGCCTGGTGCACGCGGGCGCCCGCGGCCTGGGCCGCGCCGATGATGTCGGAGTAGCGCTCGGCGGCCTCGACGGTGGCGAACAGCTCGATCAGGGTCGGCTCGCCCGTGGGTCCGCGGTGCTCGACGGCCTCGCGGACCGCCTGGGGGCCCTCGGCGATGAACCGGCGCTCCTTGGTGCGGAAGTTGCGCCGCGCCAGTCGCCTGGCGGCGGCCACCCGCGGGGATCGGGGGGAGATCAGCTCGGCGGGGTGACCCAGGTCAGCCATGGTCTGCGGGGTTCTCTCTCGGGGTGCGGGCGCCCGGGGCGCGGGAGTGCGGGAAAGCACTCGGACCCGCAGGCGCGTCGCCTGCGGGTCCGAGGGTGCCGACCGCTCAGTGCGGCCGGCCAGGCCTTACGCGGCGGCCTTGGGGGCGTTGACGTCGGCCGGGAGCGCCTTCTGCGCGACCTCGACGAGCGCGGCGAACGCGTTGGCGTCGTTGACGGCCAGCTCCGCGAGGATCTTGCGGTCCACCTCGATGTTGGCGGCCTTCAGACCCTGGATGAGGCGGTTGTACGTCATGCCGTTCTGGCGGGCAGCGGCGTTGATGCGCTGGATCCACAGCTGACGGAAGTCGCCCTTGCGCTTCTTGCGGTCGTTGAAGTTGTAGACCAGCGAGTGGGTGACCTGCTCCTTGGCCTTGCGGTACAGGCGCGAACGCTGACCGCGGTAGCCGGAGGCCGCCTCGAGGATCGCCCGGCGCTTCTTGTGGGCGTTTACTGCCCGCTTGACGCGTGCCACTTTTTAACTCCTTGTAGCGGGGCCGTGGGTGTCTTCACACGGCCCGGAAATTCGATGGGGTCCCGGTCTCGACATGCATCCGCTCCCTGCGGGGGGAGCGGTGGATGTCAGATGCCGAGAAGCTTCTTGATCTTCGCGGCGTCGCCGGGAGCCATCTCCGCGTTGCCGGTGAGGCGGCGGGTGACACGGGACGACTTGTGCTCAAGCAGGTGGCGCTTGCCGGCGCGCTCGCGGAGCACCTTGCCGGAGCCGGTGACCTTGAAGCGCTTCTTGGTACCGCTGTGCGTCTTGTTCTTCGGCATGGCGCCGTTATCTCCTCGTCGGTGGCGCTCCCTCGCCGGTCCGGACCGGACCGGCTGGTGGGAGCGTCATGTTGTGTCGGTGATTCGAGACAGATGCCTCGGAATCAGGCCTCGGCGTTCGCCTCACCGGCGTCGGCCTCGGTGACCTCGGCATCCTTGGCGTCCGTCGCCTCGACCGGGGCGGCCTCCTGGGAAGGAGTCGCCTCGTCGGCAGCGGCGGCACCCTGGCGCTCGGCCTTGCGGGCGGCCTGCGCCTCGCGGGCTTCGGCCATCGCCTCGGTCTTCTTCTTGTGCGGACCGAGGACCATGATCATGTTTCGGCCGTCCTGCTTCGGGTTCGACTCGATGAAGCCGAGCTCCTCGACGTCCGAAGCGAGACGCTGCAGCAGTCGGTAGCCGAGTTCCGGCCGGGACTGCTCGCGACCACGGAACATGATCGTGATCTTGACCTTGTCGCCCTGCTTGAGGAACCGAACGACGTGACCCTTCTTGGTGTCATAGTCGTGCGGGTCGATCTTCGGCCGGAGCTTCATTTCCTTGATGACCGTGTGCGCCTGGTTCTTGCGCGCCTCACGGGCCTTCATGGCCGACTCGTACTTGAACTTGCCGTAGTCCATGAGCTTGCAGACCGGCGGGCGTGCGGACGCCGCGACCTCGACCAGGTCGAGGTCGTACTCCTGCGCGAGCTCAAGCGCCTTGGCAAGCGGCACGATGCCGACCTGCTCGCCGCTGGGACCGACGAGTCGTACCTCGGGAACGCGAATCCGGTCGTTGATGCGGGGCTCGGTGCTGATGGATCCTCCTCGGTAGCACCACACGACTGCCTGGCAGACAGCCGCTGACGTGTATTTCCGTCAGACCGACCGCGGCGGGAGAATGAAAAAAGCCCCGCCGGGCACAGGCAGGGGCTCCAAAACAACCGGAGCACCGCCGCATGCGAAGACGCGGGGCGCAGACTCGGGCGGCTTTCCATCGTCCGTACGGAACGATGGATGCCGCCTGACCGGTGACCCGCCGCCCCGGAAGGCGGTCAGGTGGGAGAACGGAGCCTCCACTTGTGGGCCGGACGCCACAGCATCCGGCCGGTCGATGTACATACTAGCACCCGCGTTGCAAGCCCGCCGCACGGCATATCGTGGTCCGCATGACTGACGCGACGCCCCCCACCTCCACCGACACCACCGCCGACCACGCCCCCGACTACGACGCCATGACCCGCGACATCGCGGACGTGCCCGCCGTCGAGGTGATCACCACGGTGGCCGTGCACCTGCTGAGCGCCGCGGCGGTCAACCTGGGCCTGGACAAGCCGGACTCCGAACACAAGGACCTCGACGAGGCCCGCAAGCTGATCACGGCCCTGGCCGGCCTGGTCACCGCGAGCGCCACCGAGATCAGCTCCTTCCACGCCGCCCCGCTGCGCGACGGCCTGAAGTCGCTCCAGCTGGCCTTCCGCGAGGCCTCGATCGTCCCGGACGAGCCGGGCCAGGGCCCGGGCGAGAAGTTCACCGGACCCGTCTTCGGCTGATCCCGCCGGGGAACACGACGCGGGAGGGGCGGGCCGTGACAGTCGTCACGGCCCGCCCCTCCCGCGTCGTTCAGCGGGTGAAGAGCGGCTCGCCGGGCGGAACCGGGGCGTCCGGCGGCAGCAGCGCCAGGTTCAGTCCGCGTACCAGGCGGGCCCGCAGGGTGGTGTCCGCCGCCAGGGCCTCGGCGACCCGGCGGGCCGCGGCCGGGGCCTCGGCGTCCGGGGCCGGCACGATCGCGAGGATCCCGTCGGCCTCCGCCCCGCCCGGGCCCAGGTGGGCCCGGAGCACGGCGGGCTCGGCGGCCACGACCGCCCGTACGGCCTCCCGTACGGCGGGGTCGGCCAGCGGGTCCGTGTCCGTGCGGCCCTCGGCGAGCGCGAGCAGCGCCCGGCCGGTCAGCTGGTAGGCGACCGGGCCGGCCAGGTCCAGCACCACCGTGTCCGCCTTCTCGTGCGCGGCGGCGGCGAGGGCCTGGTGCAGCGGTACGGCCACCGGGCGGGCGGCCGGGTCCCAGAGCGCGAGCGAGGCGATCGAGGTGAAGGCGGGCAGGGCCCGCCGGTCTCCCGCCCGCAGGGTGGGGACGGCCATGTCGCTGGTCTTCTCCCGCTTGAGGCCGGTCTCGGGGTCGGTCTCCACCTCGCCGAGCATCGCGACCACCGGGACCAGCAGCCGGGCGCCCTTGAGCGCCGCCAGCACCCGCGGCTCCTGCGTGCGGTCCTCGGCCCACGCGGCGAGGGCCGCGGTCAGCTCGGGATCGGCGGAGCCGTCGTCGTCGGAGAACCCGGGGTCGGGAATGTTCTTGTTCGCCATGTTCGCCACAGTTACCCGACCCTACTGTGCCGGGTAC